>NZ_WLYK01000003.1 GCF_009707545.1 Nakamurella alba
GCGCAGGGTGATCTTGTTGGCGTCGTAGATCTGGATGCAGTCGGCGTGGTAGCCGGTGGAGCCGCCCTTGGTCTGGTTGTAGTCGTGGACGTAGTTGTTCTCCACGAGAACGTTGGTGGCGCGGGAGATCTGGATGCCGTCGAGTGAGGAGCCGTCGCGGAACTCGGAGTTGCGGACGGTGACGTTGTTGGAGCGCAGGAACATGCCGCCGCCGTCGAGCAGGGCGCCGTCGACGGTGGTGCCGGTGGCGGTGGAGTAGATGTAGAAGGTGATGGTGACGGTGACGTTCTTCCACACCAGGTTGGGGGCGTAGGTGCCCAGGCGGCCGAAGGTGGCGGTGGCGCCGGTGGCGGGGCGGACGGTGACCGGGGCGGTGGTGGTGGCCTTGCCGCCGCGGACGTCGATGTTGCCGTAGGAACCGCCGGCCAGTTCGATGGTGTCGCCACCGACGGCGGACGAGACCGCGGTGGTCAGCGCACACGGCGCCTCCACCGTGCAGGTCTTGCCGGCGCCGGTCGGCGACACCGAGAGGGTCCGGGGGCCGGCGGTGGTCGTGGCGGAGGCGACCGTCGCGGTGGCCGCGAGGGTGACGGCGGCCAGGGTGGTGGCCAGCACGCCGCGGACGACGGTGCGCATGGTCCGGCGGTCCGGGGCTGCCGTGGTGATGGAGGAGAACATCGTTTTCGCTGCCTTGAGGTCTCGGGTGGAGCAGGGCTTCTGTCGCTGACAGTGAGGAGACGCAACTCCCCGTCACCTCTCACGCGACCCTCGCGCGGCCCCGTCACGTGCGGCGATCACCCTCGGCAGCGGTCACACCTGGAAGTGGACCGGGCCACCCGACCGCGACACGGTGACGCTCCGTGGCGGGCCGCCGAACGTGCACGTGCGGTGACCGACGGCCGCCCGGCGTCACGCCGCGGATCGTCCACGGACTCCTCCGGGTGAATTCCGCGGGGCCCGACCGGACTCGTCGCCGCGGATCCCCGGGCCCGCTCGATGACTGCCTGCCGACCGCGCCGGGTCACCAGTGGCAGATCACCGGTGCCCAATCTCCGCGCGCCGATTCACCCGCACCGGGTCATCCGTGCCATGTCCAACCGCGCCGGATCACTTGTGCCACATCACCCATCACCCCGCGCCGACATCACCTCGTACCGGAGCACCCTCGTCACGCCCTGGCGCAGACCGATCCCGGGCCGGCCGGACCGCGGGCGGGCCGCCGTCCGACCCGCCCTGCGACATCACCGCAGCACGGTGCTCAGTCCTGCCGGGTTCGCGGTCGGCGGTCGTCCGCCCAGGCACCGTCCAGCAGCACCGCTTCGATTGCGAGATCGTCGTCCATGACGACGACGTCGGCCCGGAGCCCGACAGCGAGCGCGCCGATCGAACCGTCCAGCCCCAGCAGCCGGGCGGGCACCGTCGACGCCGCAGCGGCAGCAGCGGTGAGGTCGACACCGACCTCGCACACGGCATGGCGCAGGGCGGCGTCCATCGTCAGCGTCGAACCGGCGATGGCACCCACTGCCGGCCCGGAGGTCAGCCGTGCGACCCCGGCCTCGACGGACACCTCGGCCCGGCCCAGGTGGTAGCACCCGTCGGAACCGCCCGCTGCGGCCATCGCATCGGTGATCAGCGCGATCCGGTCCGGGGCGAGCGTCTGCAGCAGCCGCACGGTGCCGGGGTGCAGGTGCACACCGTCGTTGATCACCTCCAGCACCACGTCCCCGGCATCGGCGGCGGCCCCGACGATCGCCGGGTCCCGGTGGTGCAGTGGCCGCATGGCGTTGAACGCGTGGGTGACCAGGTCCGCGCCGTCGTCGAAGGCCGCCCGCGCGACGTCGTACCCGGCGTCGGAATGACCGATCGCAGCATGCACCCGGGCGACCACGAGCTGCCGGACCGCCGCTGCTCCGCCGGGAAGTTCGGGCGCCACCGTGACCGCCCGGATCCGCCCCTCCCCTGCCTCGAGCAGCTGGTCCACCGCCGCCGGTGTCGGGTGGATCAGGGCGGTGGGCTCGTGCACACCTGCCCGGTCGGGCGAGAGGAACGGGCCCTCGAGATGCAGTCCGAGGATCCGCGGGTCGGCCGCGGCGGCCGCTCCGGCCGCGGCGATCGCGATGCGCAGATCCGACAGCGGCGCCGTCACCAGCGACACGAGAGTGCCGGTGGTGCCGTGACTCCGGTGCACCGCCACCGCATCGTGGATCTGCGCAGCGCCGTCGTCGAAGGACGCACCGCCGGCGCCGTGCACGTGCAGGTCGATGAATCCGGGCAACAGGCGGCCGGACAGGTGCAGTACCTCGTCGTTGCTCGACACCGCGGGGGGCCGGCCCGGCCCGAGTCCGTCGATCACCCCGCCTTTCACCGACAGCCAGCCGTCGACCGGGCCCTCCGGAGTGACGATGCAGTGGCTGGTCAGGACCAGTCGACTCGGTGTTCCTTTCACGACGTGGCCTCAGCGGCGGACCCGACGGCGGGGTCCGCAGTGCCCCTGGCCGGATCGGCCGCGGACCCGACGGCGGCGACCGCAGCGCCCGTGGCCGGATCGGCGGCGCTGCCGTCGGAGCCGACCGCAGCACCCCTGGCCGGATCGGGTGCCGACCGGTCGACGTCGAGGTCGTCGAAGGCAGCGAGCGCGACGCCGAGCAGTCCGGCCTGGTCGCCCAGAGTGGTCACCCGCACCGGCGGCGGCCTGCGGAAGGTGAGGCGCTGCGCCAGGGCGGTCGCCACCGGATCCCGCAGCAGGTCGCCGGCCAGCGCGAGCCCTCCGCCCAGCACCACCACACCTGGGTCCAGCAGAGCGGTCACCGTCGCCAACCCGGCCCCGAGCGCCTCTGCGGCGTCGTCCCAGATCTGCTGTGCCGCCGCGTCTCCCGCGCGCATGGCGGCGGCCACCTCGGCGGCGCCGGTGTCGACGCCGGTGAGCGCCCGGTACCGAGCGGCCACCCTGGACGCCGACGCCAACGTCTCCAGACACCCCCGGTTGCCGCAGCCGCAGGGGTCACCGCCGGGGTCGACCACGATGTGCCCGAACTCCCCGGCCTGGCCGGTGGCACCGGGATCGACCTGTCCGGCCGTGATCAGCCCGCCGGCGATACCTGTGCCGAGAGAGACGAACCAGACGAAGTTCTCGTCCCGACCTGCACCCAGCCTGGCCTCGGCGAGGGCGGCGCTGCGCACGTCGTGACCGAGCACGATCGGCAGTCCGGTGTGCTGCGCGGCGATCCCGGCGAGCGGCAGGTCGCGCCAGCCGAGGTTGGCCGAGAACCGGACGAGACCTGCTGCCGCATCGACGGTCCCGGCCACTCCGACGCCGGCCGCAACGACGTCCGGCGCCTGTCCCTGGAGTTCGGTCAGCACCGACAGCACCGCCTCCAGCACGGCCTGCGGCCCGTCGACGGCCCGCGTGGCGCGCCGCACCGACGGACCCACGAGCTCCACACCGCCGTCGACCCGGACCGCAACGGCGCCCTTGATCGACGTCCCGCCGATGTCGACGGCGACGACCCGGTCCCCGGTCACCGGCACACCTTCCGTTCCGTGTCCGCCCAGCCTGCTCTGCACTGTGATGCCCTGCGTGACGACGCTACGTCGTACGAACAATCGCTCGTCCCTGACCTGAGCCTCGGCGATGGGGTGGCGTTCCCGCCACCTCCCGAGCGACTGCTCGATCCTGACCCATGAATGCTTGACCCTGCTCGTAGTCCGGCGAATGAGAGCAACTTCGAGCATCGCGATTGCTGGGCTCACCTTAGAACATGCCCGCTGGGCGACCGGGCCGCGCGGCCGTTCCGGTGTCGCCACCGGCTCCGCCCTGCGCGAGTCCATGATGGAAGCCGTGACCAGTACGCGGACCGACGGTTCCGGCAGCACTAGTTCCGGCAGCACCAGTTCCGGCAACACCAGTTCCGGCAGCAGCGTCACTGGTGGCGGCGACTCGGCCTCGGGCTCGGGCACGGGCACGGGCACGGGCACCGCCAACGGCGGGGCCACGACCGGCAACGGCGCTGACGACGTGACCGGCAGTGCCGCCGGTCCGGACTTCCGGGCCTTCCTCTGGCGCGACGGCGCCGTGCTCGACGAGCACCCGTCCCAGCCGACGGTGGCCTCCACCCTGCGCGCCGACCACACCGCCATGGCCTGGGCACTGCTCCCCCGCGAGCAGACCGGTGCCCTGGCCTCGGCAGTCGACTTCCTGCAGGTCGACGCACTGGGCGTGGAGGACGTGCTGGGGGACGACGAGTCGGTGAAGCTGGACTGGGTCGGCGGGACCATGGTGGCGGTGCTGCCGCACCACGTCTTCGACGCCGCCACCGGGGATCTCACCAAGACCCGGGTCTCGATCCTGGCCGGACCGCGGACCGTGGTCCTGCTGGTCGACCCGGACGTCGCGGACGACCTCGAGAAGCACCTGCGGTCCGGGACCGATGCTGTACTCACCGACGGGGTCCCGGCCGTGCTGCACATGATCATCGACCGGCTCGTCGACGACGACACCGCCGTGCTCGCGGAGATGGAGGATGCGGTCGACGAACTGTCGGACCAGCTCTTCGACGACCGGCCGCTGGGCAAGCAGGAGCAGTTGACCGCCTTCCGCCTCCGTCGCTCGGTGACCCGGTTCCGTCGGGTCGCCGTGCCGCTGCGCTCGATCACCTCCGACCTGGCCACCGCCGCGGCCCGGCGTGACGGCGACGACCCCACCGACGCCGCCGAGACCCTGCTCGGGACCCGGAGTGCCCGGGAGTTCGCGGATGTCGCCGACCACGCCGCACACAACGCCGGCGGCGCCGACGCGATGCGGGAGGTGCTGGCCTCGGTCTACGAGACGAACCTGTCGCTGGCCGATGTCCGGCTGAACACGGTGATGAAGAAGTTGGCCGGCTGGGCCGCGATCATCGCCGTGCCCACCTTCGTCACCGGCTTCATGGGCATGAACGTCCCGTACCCCGGCTACGGCACCACCACGGGGGTGGTCGTCTCGGTCGTCGTGGTGCTGGTCGCGGTCCTGGTCCTGTACCTGCTGTTCCGCCGCAAGGGCTGGCTCTGAGCGGCCCGACTCACGACAGCGCGGCCATCCCTGAGGCCACGGCGCCCGCCACTGCCACCGCGGCCCGCGCCGAGTTCCACCGGGTCCATCCCGGCCGGTAGCGCCGCCAAGCGGCGAGACCCGTTGCGTCGTCGGACATCCGGCCGAGGGCGTTGTTGCGGGGCACGTGGTAGCTCGCGGTGATCAGCCCGGAGGCGAGTCCGCAGGCACCGCCGATGATCGCCGCGATCCGACCTGGTGCCGTGCCGTCGAGACCTGCCGTGATCGCTGCCGCGGCCCCGACGAGCGCGGCTCCGGCGAGCGGCAGCATCAGCAGGCTGCGCGGCGCCAGCTCGTTGATCCGCTGCATCGCGCGCAGCCCCTCGGCGTCCGGCAGCCTGCCGAGCGCCGGCATCACCGTGCTGGAGAAGACGAAGAACGATCCGCCGAGCACGGCGCAGCTCACCGCGGTCGTGGCGTTCAGTGCTGTGAGAATTGTGCTCATGCTCTTGAGCCTGCCGGTCCTCGGTGAGACGATCCATGGGGTAGACACGCAGAAACCTCGGTGAAACTCTCACCCACGCCCCCATGAAGGTTTCACCAACTTGGGTCTCTGCGGCTGGAGTCTCAGCTGCTTGGGTCTCAGCAGCATGAATTTCGGCAACGGAGCCTGACCCGCGGAATCTCACCGGCGGGAATCTCGCACTCCCGGGATCGGGCCCGGACGACAGGAGACCGACGTGGACACCATCACCGCGGTCCTGGACGGGCATGCCGCCCGCCGGCCGTTCCTGTTGCGGTGCGTCTTCACCCCGCCCTGGGGCATCCGGCTCGCGGATCACGCCACCCTCGGACTGGTGGTGGTGGCCGCCGGGACCGTGGTGGTATCCGGGATCGACCACGCTCCGGTCCGTCTCGGGCCGGGCGACGTCCTGATCACCGCCGCTGCAGCGGATCTCGATCTCACCGATGCCGAGACGTCGGAGGTGGACGCGGTGGTCGAACCCGGGCAGGTGTGCCGGACGCTGCCCGGGCGGCCGCCGGTCACCTTTCTCGGCCCCGGTCACACCGACTGGGGCAACGACCCGGCCGGCAGCACCGTGCTGCTCACCGCTACCTGGGAGCTGCCCGGGCAGGTCAGCGGCCGACTGGTGGGTTCACTGCCCCCCGGCACCGTGATCCGCACCCACCGTGCCGACACAGCCGACACAGCCGCCGGTGCCGACAGATCCGGCAGGTCCGACGGGTCAGCCGGGTCGGACGGCGAGCTGCCGGCGCTCTTGCGACTGCTGGCCACCGAGATGGCCGCGACCAGCCCGGGACGCACGGCGGTGCTCGACCGGCTCGCGGATCTCGTCCTGATCGCCGCCCTCCGCCACCACTGGCAGCGCCCCGGGGCGACTGTCCCGACCTGGTGGCAGGCCCAGGAGGATCCCGTGCTCGGGCCGGCACTGGCTGCGATGTCCGCCGATCCGGCCGCGGAGTGGTCGGTGGCCTCGCTCGCGGCGACGGCCCACGTGTCCCGGGCGACCCTGTCCCGCCGCTTCGCCGCCGTGCTCGGCACGTCACCGATGGCGCACCTCCGGCGGTGGCGGCTGGACCTCGCCGCGGATCGGCTCCGGCACTCCACCGATCCGGTCGGAGCGGTCGCCGCAGCGGCGGGGTTCAGCGACCCTTTCGCCTTCAGCACCGCGTTCCGCCGGGAGTTCGGCCGGTCGCCACGCGACTACCGCAGCGCCGGTCCTGCCGACGCGCCCCGGATCAGCGGACCAGCGCGAGCCCGACCTTCTGGAACTCCTTGAGGTCGGAGTAGCCGGCCTTCGCCATCGCCCGGCGCAGCGCCCCGAACAGGTTCGTGGTGCCGTCCGCCCACGAGGTGGGACCGAGCAGCAGCTCCTCCAACGGCACCGTGGCGGTGCCGCAGGGTCCGGCGAAACCGCGCGGCAGCACCGGGTGCGCCGCGGTGGTCGGCCAGTACCAACCCTCGACCGGGGACTCCTGCGCCTCGGCCAGCGGCTCCCCCAGCATCACGGCGTCGGCGCCGCAGGCGATGGCCTTGGCGATGTCGGAGCTGGTGTTGATGTCACCGGAGGCGATGACATGCACGTAGCGACCGCCGGTCTCGTCCAGGTAGGACCGCCGGGCAGCAGCGGCGTCGGCGATCGCGGTGGCCATCGGCACCTCGATGCCCAGCACCGCGTCGGTGCTGGACTGCACGCCGCCGCCGGTCCCGACGACGACGCCGGCCGCTCCGGTCCGCATCAGGTGCGTTGCGGTCTGGTAGTTCGTGGCGCCGCCGACGATCACCGGCACGTCCAGGTCGGCGATGAAGGACTTGAGATTGAGCGCCTGCCCGTCGGGCTGCACGTGCTCGGCGGAGACGATGGTGCCGAGGATGATCAGCAGCTCGACGCCCGCGGCGATCGCGATCGGCGCCAGGGTCGCGGCGTTCTGCGGCGAGACCCGGACGGCGACGGTGCCGACGCCCTTCTTGATGGTCCCGATCGCCTCGGTCAGCAGGTCCTGGTCGACCGGCACCGAATACGCGGACCGCAGCGCCGTGGCCACGGCCTGTTCGTCGAACCCGTCCGCACCGGAGCCGGCCTCGAGGATCCCCTCGAGCACCCGGGCCGGGTCGTGGTGCCGGGCCCAGAGACCCTCTGCGTCCAGCACCCCGAGGCCGCCCATCGCGTTGACCGCGGTGACCACCGACGGCGAGGACACCGCATCGGTGGGCTGGGTGAGCAGCGGGATCTCGAACCGGTAGGCGTCGATCTGCCAGGACGTGGACACCTGCGACGACGAGCGGGTGCGCCGGGACGGCACGATCGCGATCTCGTCCAGGCCGTACGCCCGGCGGGCGGTCCGGCCCATGCCGATCTCGACGGTCTCGTTCATCCGTGGCCCACTTCCTCACCGATCACTGTGCTGCCTCGACACTGCACCGTGCTGCCCAACCGCTGCCGCGTTCCGGACAGGCGCCGGGACGGCGCGCATCATCATCCCGTACCACGCGGTGCCCGCCGACCAACCCCGACGGCGACCCGTCAGCGGTCGAAGTAGTTGGGCGCCTCGGTGGTGATGGTGATGTCGTGCGGGTGCGACTCCTTGAGCCCCGCCGAGGTGATCCGCACCAGCTTGGCGTGCTGCAGCTCGGCGATGGTGTGCGAACCGGTGTAGCCCATGGCCGCGCGGAGTCCGCCGACCAACTGGTGGGTGACGTCGGACAGCTTGCCGCGGTAGGGCACCCGGCCCTCGATGCCCTCGGGGACCAGCTTGTCGTCGGAGAGCACGTCGTCCTGCCCGTACCGCCCCTTGGAGTAGCCCTTGCTCTGCCCGCGCGACTTCATCGCGCCCAGCGAGCCCATGCCGCGATAGGCCTTGTACTGCTTGCCGGACACGAAGATCAGCTCGCCCGGCGACTCGGACACGCCGGCCAGCAGCGACCCGAGCATGACGGTGTCGGCGCCGCAGGCCATCGCCTTCGCGATGTCGCCGGAGTATTGCAGGCCGCCGTCGCCGATCAGCGGCACCCCGGCCGGGCGGCAGGCCTTGGCGGCCTCGTGGATGGCGGTGACCTGCGGGACGCCGATGCCGGTGACCACGCGGGTGGTGCAGATCGAACCGGGGCCGACCCCGACCTTGACCGCGTCCGCCCCGGCGTCGATCAGCGCCTGGGCGCCGGCGCGGGTGGCGACGTTGCCGCCGACGATGTCGACCTTGTGCCCGACCTCGCGCTGCAGCCGGGCGACCTGGTCGGCGACGGCCCGGGAGTGGCCGTGCGCGGTGTCGACGACGATCACGTCGACCCCGGCGTCGACCAGGCCCATCGCCCGGAGGTAGGCGGCCTCGTTCACGCTGACCGCGGCGGCGACCAGCAGCCGCCCGTCGGCGTCCTTGGTGGCGTTCGGGTACTGCTCGGTCTTGGTGAAGTCCTTGACGGTGATCAGCCCGCGCAGCTTCCCGTCGGCGTCGACCAGCGGCAGCTTCTCGATCTTGTGCTTGCGCAGCAGGCCCAGCGCCACCTCGCCGGTGCAGCCGACCGGTGCGGTGACCAGCGGCAGCGGGGTCATCACCTCGCGCACCGGGCGGGTCATGTCGACCTCGAACCGCATGTCGCGGTTGGTGATGATGCCGACCAGCCGGCCGGTCGGGTCGGTGACGGGGACGCCGGAGATGCGGTACGTCGCGCAGATGGCGTCGGCCTCGGCGATGGTGGCCTCGGGCGAGCAGGTGATCGGGTCGGTGATCATCCCGGCCTCGGACCGCTTGACGATCTCGACCTGGGTGGCCTGGTCCTCCGGCTGCATGTTGTAGTGCAGCACCCCGATGCCGCCCTGCCGGGCCATCGCGATCGCCATCCGCGACTCGGTGACGGTGTCCATCGCGCTGGAGATCAGCGGGATCTTCAGCGAGACGTTCCGGGTGAGCCGGGTGGCGGTGTTCGCCTCGCTGGGCACCAGGTCGGAGGCGTCCGGCAGCAGCAGGACGTCGTCGTAGGTCAGCCCGATGAGCGAGAACTTGTCGTCCGACGGCGCATCCCGGGTGTCGACGGTGGTCGCCGGCAGACCGTCGGGGACGACCGGCTCCTCGGGATCGACCTGATCGGTGAGGGGCGGGAACGAGGTCGTGGTCATCGGGGTGCCTTCCGCCGGCGAGTGCTGCGAACATCCGGCCCGGCCGCCGAGTGGCGCCGGATCGGCAGCTCCATCGTAGGCGAGCCGCCGGGGGTCACCGGCTCGCGGAGTCCCCGGTGGACGTGCCGGTGCTCACCGCATCGGTTCCGGCGGCCGCGGTGCGCTGCTGCACAGCTTGCTCCGACTGCACCGACTGCTGGGCCAGGGTCGTCCCGCTGCCGGCGGGCGCGACCTGCAGCGCCGAGCTGGAGTGCTGGACCCCCGGCGTCGAGTCCTGCTGCGCGTCCTGCTGCACCGGCCCGGTCTGCTGCTGGGTGGGCTGCTGCTGGGTCGGCTGCTGCTGCGTGGGCTGCTGCTGGGTGGGCTGCTGCTGTGTCGGCTGCTGCTCGGTGGCGGACACGGCCGGGCTGTCGGTGACCGGCGGGGTCTCCGAACTCGTCGACGGCGGGGTGCTGCTACCGCTGCCGGACTCGGAGCTGCTGGACGGCGGCGTACTGCTGCCGGACTCGGAGCCGCTGGACGGCGGGGTGCTGCCGGATCCGGTGTCCGGGGTGGTGGACGGTGCCGGCGGCGGCGTCGTCGCCGGGGGATTCTGGGTCGGCCCGGTCGGCGACGTGCCGCCGGTGCCCGGTGCGGGCGAGGTGCCGCCACCCGGCGGGGTGCCCGGGTCGGTCGGCCCGGTCGGCGGCTCTCCCCCACCCGTCCCGGGGTCGGTGCCACCGCTGCCCGGGTCCGTGCCCGGACCGGCCGGGCTGCCCGGCGGCACGTTGACGCCGGTCCCCGGCGGCGGTGTGCTGCCGGTGGTCGGGGCCCCGGGGGTCACAACACCCGAGGTGCCGCCGCCGCCCGGGACAGGAACGGTCGGGGTACCGGCGGGACCGCCGTCGACCTCGGTGGTGGACGCGATGCTGGAGGTGGCCTTCGTCCAGAGGTCCTGGTACTTGGTCTCCAGTTCCTGCCGGCCGTCCTCCTCCTGCACCCGCTGCAGATCCCCGGAAGCGGAGGTGAGCGCGACGATCGCGCGGGTGGGATCGCCGGAGTAGAGCGCGGTCTCGGCCGTGTCGAGGGCGATCCGAGCGGACTCCCGGGCGGCCACGGAGTCGGCCCGGTCCGACCACAGCATCTTGGCCAGCGGCCACAGCACGTCGCCCGGATGGGCCGTGCGCGAGCCGACCGTCGCAGTACCGACGAGCAGCGCCGCAATGGCCGCGGCGACCGCGATCATCGGACGGAAACCCCTGCGCTGCTTGCGGATCCGCGCCGGTGCGGCCACGGCGGGGAGCTCGGGGACCGGCGGCAGGTCGTCGACCCGGAGGTCGCCGCGCCACTGCATCAGCAGCTGGGTCAGCGGATCACCGGGCAGGTCGGCGTCGTCACCGGAGCGGTCGGCCTGCACCGGCAGGTAGGGGCCGGCATCGCCGAACAGATCGTCGTCCGACGGATCGGAGGCGTCCAGGTCCGACCGTCGGGACTGCGCCGGAAGCGCTGCCGCAGCGGCGATCTCGTCGAGCAGGCGGTCGTCCCAGGCGATCGCGCCGAGGTCGTCGGACGGCGACCCGCCCAGCGGGTCGAAGCTCTCGTGGCGGCCCATCAGATCAACTGCTCACTGAGTCCGAGGTCGCCGTCGAGGATGCCCCGCAGCTTGGTGAGCGCACGGTGCTGGGCCACCCGGACCGCCCCCGCGGTCATCCCCAGGGCCTCCGCGGTCTCCTCGGCAGACAGGCCGACAGCGACGCGCAGGCGCAGGATCTCGCGCTGGTTGGTGGGCAGCATCTCCAGCAGCCGACCCATCGTCGCGGCGGCGGCGCCGGCCATCGCACGGGTCTCCGGACCCGGCTCGTTGGTCAGCCGATCGGGCACCTCGGCCACCGGGACCGAGCGCGACCGGCCACCGGCGCGGTGCGCGTCCACCACCTTGTGCGAGGCGATCCCGTACACGAAGGCCAGGAAGGGGCGTCCGTCACGGCGGTAGTTGGGAAGAGCCGTCATGACCGCCATGCACACCTCCTGGGCGACGTCATCGTCGGTGGACAACGACCGGTGCCCGCCGGAGAGGCGGGCACGGCAGTAGCGCACCACCAGTGGATGGATCGTGGCGAGAAGGTCGGTCAGCGCCCGGCGTTCGCCCTCGACGGCCCGGTCGACCAACAGGTCGATCCGCCCCGCCTGGTCCGCCGGCTCCGCGTGCCGCCCGCCCGCCGCGACCGGGCCGCTGCCCGGAACGGCGCGTGGGGCGGCACCCGCGCTGACTTCGTTCTCTGCGTCTTCCATCGTCCGGACAGGTAAACCCGTTACACCCCTCGACGCAGTCATGGTCGCCCCGATCGGGTGCGCGTCATCGACACGCCCCCGGGATCACTGATCGTAACGGCGTCCGGATCATTCGGAGCAAGGGTGTCCGCAATCCGGATGCCGGTCACCGCCCCCGTCATACGGAACCGGCGCCGTCCGGGAGAGATGGACGGCGCCGGCACTGTATCGGGTGTTTTCCGTGCGCTACGGGTGGCGGGCGTCGCGTGCTGGGCGCGTGGACGCGGCCGGAAGCGCGGCCGGCTCAGGCGACGAGGCCGCGGCGGAAGCCGACGGCGACGGCCTGGGCACGGTCCCGCGCACCGAGCTTGCGGAACAGGCGGCGGGCATGGGTCTTGATGGTGTCCTCGGAGAGGAACAGCTCCTTGCCGATCTCGCCGTTGGACTGCCCCTGGCTCATCCCGCGCAGCACTTGCAGCTCGCGCTCGGTGAGCTGGGCCTGGCCGTCCACCGCGTCCCGGGGGAAGGGGATGCGCGGGCTGGTCAGCGTGTCGGCGAGGGCGGCGACGATCTCCGGCTGGGTGGCGTCCCAGCGCAGGAACCCGCGGGCGCCACAGGCGATCGCTGCGGCGATGGAGGCGGTGTCGTCCGGCGAGCCGAAGACGATGACCACGGCGGAAGGGTGGATGGCCAGCAGCCGGCGGGTCGCCTCGATGCCACTGGTCAGCGCCCGCTGGGTGCCGATGAGGACGACGTCGGCCGCCTCCCGGCCGTACCGGCTCAGCAGCTCCTCGCCGCTGCCGACGGCGTCGATGGTGTCCACCGACGGCACCGCGGCCATGACCCGGTTGAGACCGTCACGAGCGCTCCTGCGCTCGTCGCAGATCAGCACGCTCGTCACTGTTGTTCTCTCCCTCTGGGCCGGCTGGAGCGCCGGACTGTCGATCCTCCCGGGCGGGTGTTCCCCGTTCGGGTTCCTGCACCTGCAGCAAGTTGCGCAATCTGGTCAAACCGACACGCATAACGTACTCGTTCTGACGGAGTGTAGCCAGCCGATTGCCCAATGTTCGGCACGACTGACAACCTCCGTTCAGAGGTCAGTCGTCCGTGTGACGAACCACGTCCGACCGTGCTCATGGGTGACCGATCGGACCAGAAATTCCCGTCGGAGCGCACAGTCGGGATACCTTCGGCCGATCGTCGGTGGCACAGGGTGATCAGCCACCCGGTGGTGGCAGGGGTGGTGGACTCCCCCGAAAGCTCTTCGGAGCGACGACCGTCGGCCACACTGTTGCACCACCCGTTCGCACCCCACCCGGGCTCTTGAACGCCGGGCCGGGATGTGACTAGGGTCATGATCACCAAGACGTCGGAATCAACGGGGATCCGACTCGCTGCCACCCGACGGAACCTGCCGCACCGGAGTCCTTGCGGTGCGGGACCCGTGGGGCGCCGGCCGTCCCCCGCTCCGGCACCCGGCACATGGTGGAGGTGGGCAGCACGATGGCCGATACCCGACGGCTCCCCGGTCCGAACGCGGATCTGTGGGACTGGCAACTGGACGCCGCCTGTCGCGGGCTGTCCAGCGCCTTCTTCTTCCATCCCGAGGGGGAGCGGGGCCCGGCGCGGGCGCGCCGCGAGGCGCGGGCGAAAGCGATCTGCGGGGACTGCCCGGCGCTGCTCGCCTGCCGCTCGCACGCCCTCGAGGTGCACGAGCCGTACGGCATCTGGGGCGGGCTGTCCGAGGGTGAGCGTCAGCAGATCCTGACCACCGCCGCCCGGGCCAGCTGATCCGCCGGTCCGGACGGACCGGCCCCACCCGCGTGTCGCGACCGTCCTGACGGGAGTGCGTGGCGGGGCGTGCCGGTGACGTCCGGATGCGCCGTGCGTCGCGCCGTGCTGCTGCACCATGTCCACCGCCTTCCCCGTGTCCCCGTCCGGTCCCTGGCCAACCGACTGCGCTCGCTTGCCGATCCCACTGCTGTCACTGCTGTCACTGCCGACTGCACTCACTGCCCTGATCGCTGGCTGCTCTCACTGCCGAGTGCTCCGCTGCCGGGTTCTGGACATCACGTCGCCCGACGCACGAATGCCCCGGCCGGCGAGCCGCCGGATATCCGATCCAGTCGCACCGACCGGGGCCGGCTTGCCTCGGCCGTTCGCGCCTCGTGCCGCAAGCGCCGCGCCTGATGAGCCACTCTTTCGAGTCGTTCACCCATCTGTCACTCGTTCAGTGTAGGCCGAAGGAAGGTCGTTGCGCAGCCCTTTCACCTTTCCGTGCGGAACCGGAGGGCGAACATCCGTCGCAGATACCGATTCTCTCCACGGACGCGTGACAGGTGAGCCGGTTCCAAGGTCCTCCGATCGTGCACTCACCCTGCGTGATCAGAACGGCGTTCCCGATCGACGGAGCGCAGCGGGGACCGGGTGGGACCGATGCCCCGGCCGGGACATCACGGACGCGGATGCCGGGCGCTCCCCGTGATCGCGTCCACCCCCGGTGCAACCACGTCCGTCGGTACGGGCCCGGATCAGGTGGCGGGCCGGCAGGCGCGAACGAGTCGGGTGGCGCGAACGGGCCGGGTGGCGCGAACGAATCGGGTGGCGAGAACGGGCCGGCTGGCGCGAACGGCCCGGCTGGCGCGAACGGCCCGGCTGGCGCGTACGAGTCGGCTGGTGCGAATGGGCCGGGCGCGGGCTGGCCGGGGGCGCCGTGGGCCCGAGGTTTCGTGACCCGGGGTTTCGTGACCCGGGGTTTCGTTGGCCAGAGGCGCCGTTGGCCAGAGGCGCCGGGGCCTGGGGCCCGGAACGGCAGGAAGGGCGGCCCGGGGAGATCCCGGACCGCCCTTCCGCGGTGCTACTGGCCGATGCCGTCAGTGCTGCATCGGGTGGTGCTGGGTGTGGTGCTGGATGTCCTGCACGGTCGGCCGACGGGCCTGCCGGTCAGGCGTCAGTGCGCGTGCCCGTGGTGCCCACCGGCAGCCGGGGCCGGGGCGGCCTCGGGGATGTCGGTGACGGCGCTCTCGGTGGTGAGGACCATGCCGGCGATCGAGGCGGCGTTCGCCACCGCCGACTTGGTGACCTTGACCGGGTCGATGATCCCGGCCGCGGTCAGGTCCCCGTAGGTCAGCGACGCGGCGTCGAAGCCGTGCCCGACCGGGAGGTCGGCGATCTTCGCGACCACGACAGCACCCTCTTCGCCGGCGTTCGCGGCGATCCAGTACGCCGGGGAGGTCAGCGCCCGCCGGACGATGCCGACGCCCAGCGCCTCGTCGCCCGACAGCTCGGTCTCCAGTGCGGCCAGATCGGCGGCGGCGTGCACCAGCGCGGACCCGCCACCGGCGATGATCCCCTCGGCCACGGCCGCCTTGGTCGCCGCGACGGCGTCCTCGATGCGGTGCTTGCGCTCCTTGGCTTCGGTCTCGGTGGCCGCGCCGACCTTGATCACGGCGACGCCACCGGCCAGCTTGGCCAGCCGCTCCTGCAGCTTCTCGCGATCCCAGTCGGAGTCGGTGGAGTCGATCTCCTTGCGGATCTGCGCGGAGCGGTCGGCGACCGCCTCGGCCGAACCGCCGCCGTCCACCAGCACGGTGTCGTCCTTGGTGACGGTGACGCGACGGGCGGTGCCCAGCACGTCGAGGCCCGCCTCGGACAGCTTCAGGCCCACCTCCGGGGAGACGACCTCGGCGCCGGTGACGATCGCCAGGTCCTGCATGAACGCCTTGCGCCGGTCGCCGAAGAACGGCGACTTCACCGCGACGACCTGGAAGGTCTTGCGGATCGTGTTGACCACCAGGGTCGACAGGGCCTCGCCCTCGACGTCCTCGGCGATGATCAGCAGCGGCTTGCGGGCCTCGACGACCTTCTCCAGCAGCGGCAGGATGTCGGCCAGCGCCGAGATCTTGTCGCGGACCAGCAGGATCAGCGGGTTCTCCAGGACGGCCTCGCCGGCCTCCGGGTCGGTCGCGAAATGCGGCGACAGGAAACCCTTGTCGAACTGCACGCCGTCGGTGTACTCGAGCTCGATGCCGAGCCCGCCGTGCTCCTCGACGCTGATCACGCCGTCGGCGCCGACCTTGGACAGGGCCTGGCCGAGCAGGTCGCCGATGTGCTCGTCGCGCGAGGCGATGGTGCCCACGTTGGCGATGGCCTGCTGGTCACCGGCCACCGGGGTGGCCCGGGAGTCGAGCAGCTCGCCCACCCGGGACGCGGCCTGCATGATGCCCGAGCGCAGCGCCAGCGGGTTCGCCCCCGCGGTCACGTTGCGCAGGCCCTCGGCGACCATGGCCTGGGCCAGCACGGTCGCAGTGGTGGTGCCGTCGCCGGCCACGTCGTTGGTCTTGGTGGCGGCGGTCTTCGCCAGCTGGGCGCCGAGGTTCTCCCCCGCGTCGTCCAGCTCGATGTCACGGGCGATGGTTACGCCGTCGTTGGTGACGGTCGGGCCGCCGAACTTCTTGTCCAGCACCACGTACCGGCCGCGGGGCCCGAGGGTCACCTTGACGGCGTCGGCGAGCTGGTCCACGCCCCGCTGCAGGGCAGCGCGCGCGGTGGTATCGAAGCTGATCTGCTTCGCCATGTCCTACTCGATTCTGGGTCTATGACGGACTGGGGGTGCACCGGGCGGGCACGCACGTCGACGGCGCGACCGCCCCGGAACACGACTGCGCCCCGGCCCCGCGGTGTGCAAGGGCCGGGGCGCAGCGGGAAGAACCAGGCGGTGGGCCGGCTCAGCGAGCCGGCCCACCGCCGTCGATCACTTGGAGACCTTGGCCAGCACGTCGCGTGCCGACAGGATCAGGTAGTCCTGACCCGAGTACTTGACCTCGGTGCCGCCGTACTTCGAGTAGATGACGACGTCGCCCTCGGCGACGTCCAGCGGGACACGGTTGCCGTTGTCGTCGACACGGCCCGGTCCGACGGCCAGGACGGTGCCCTCCTGGGGCTTCTCCTTGGCGGTGTCGGGGATGACGATGCCGGACGCGGTCGTCGTTTCGGCCTCGTTGGCCTGGACGAGGATCTTGTCCTCGAGCGGCTGGATCTTCACGCTCGCCACGGTGTGACCTCCCCCTTCTGGGGTTTGTGAAAGCTGGATGACTGGCTGGACCTGTTGCTGCGAACGGAGCCGGGGCGGCCCGTCGTCGCGGGTGCCGGGCCGTCACTGCACCGTTCACTGGCACTCTAACCACGAGAGTGCCAGACCTCAACCGCCGGGGGTGTCCGGATGACGGGACTTCGATGGCAGACCGCTGTGAACCGGTGTCCGGCCGTGTGCGGTCCGCTGCCCGGCCGGGCCGTCGGTCCGGCCGTCGGGCCTGCGGCCGGAGCCGGGCAGCACCGGAGCGGTGGGTCAGGCCACGGAGACGGTGCCGACCGGGAGCCCCGGATCCCCGCCCAGCGCATCCGGCGACACCGGCCGCCCGGACCGCGCGACGTGTGCGCCCACGGCGGCGATCATCGCGCCGTTGTCCGTGCACAGACCGGGCCGGGGCACCCGCAGCTGCAGACCGGCCGCGGCACAGCGTTCCTCGGACAGCCCGCGGATGCGGGAGTTCGCCGCCACGCCGCCGGCCACCACGACGGTGCCGATGCCGAGATCGGTGGCCGCCCGCACCGTCTTGGCGGTGAGGACGTCGGCGACGGCCTCCTGGAAGGAGGCGCAGATGTCCGCCACCGGGACCGGCAACCCATCCCGCTGCAGCCCTTCGACATGGCGGGCGACCGCGGTCTTCAGCCCGGAGAAGGAGAAGTCGTAGGGCGCGTCCCGGGGCCCGGTGAGACCGCGCGGGAAACGGATCGCGGTGGGATCGCCCTCGGCGGCCAGCTTGTCGATGACCGGACCGCCGGGGTAACCGAGGCCGAGCAGCCGGGCCACCTTGTCGTAGGCCTCCCCGGCCGCGTCGTCGACGGTGGTGCCGATCTCGGTGATCGCGTCGGGCACCTCACCGCCGAGGCTGGTCACCTTCAGCAGCTGGGTGTGCCCGCCGGAGACCAGCAGCGCCAGGGTGGGCGAGGGCAGCGGGCCGTGCTCGAGGGTGTCCGCGGCGACATGACCGGCCAGGTGGTTCACCCCGAAGAGCGGTACGTCCCAGGCCGCCGCGTAGGCCTTCGCCGCGGCGATGCCGACCAGCAGCGCGCCGGCCAGGCCCGGACCGCTGGTGACCGCGACGGCGTCCACGTCGCGGTGCCGCAGGCCGGCCTTGTCGAAGGCGCTGCGCACGGTCGCCGTCATCGACTCGAGGTGCGCGCGGGACGCGATCTCCGGCACCACCCCGCCGAACCGGGCGTGCAGGTCCTGGCTGGAGGCCAGCTCGTGGCCGAGCAACTCCGGCCCGCCGTCGGTGATCCGGACCAGACCGGCGCCGGTCTCGTCGCAGGAGGACTCGATCCCGAGGATCACCGCACCGGGGCCGAGCACCGGCGCTCCAGTCGGGGCACTCATGCTGCCTTCACCGCCTTCTCCATGGTCCAGGCATCGGCACCGCTGGGCTGGTAGTAGTGCCGGCGCAGTCCGAGCCGCACGAACCCGACCGACTCGTACAGGCTGATGGCCGGCACGTTGTCCGTGCGCACCTCCAGCAGTACCCGGCGACCGGGTGCCGCCGCGAGCAGGTCCGCCAGCAGCTGCCGCCCCAGACCCCGCCCCTGGAACTCCGGGTCGATGCCGATGGTCTGCACCTCGGCCTCGCCGCCCGGCTCGTCCGGCGGCCCGACCAGCGCGATCCCGGCGTAACCGATGACCCGCTCGCCCTCCAGCGCGACCGAGTAGTGGTGCCCGGCGGCCAGTTCCGCGAAGAACATCGCCGAGGTCCACGGCGAGTCACCGGGGAAGAGCACCTGCTCCAGGTGCTCGAGCTGGTCGATCTGCCACCAGCGCAGCGGGTGCAGCGCCGGCGCGTCGCCGGCAGTGGGTCGGGTCATCGCGCGGTCACCGCTGTCCCGGCGCGGCGGGACCGAGCACGGACTTGCGGGTGGTGGGCTCGACGGCGTCCGGCTTGCGCAGGTAGAGCGGGGTGAGCGGGCCGGGCACGGCGCCGGTGAGCAGGGCCCGCATGGCGCGCTCGACCAGCCCCCAGCCGATCTCCCGGTGCACCGGGACGACGGGCAGGCCGAAGTGCTCGGCCGCGAGTTCCGCGCCGGCCCCGATCACCTGCACCGGCGCGGCGGCGGCTGCGGTGAGCCACTGGGCGAGCCCGGTGGCGGGCAGCACCTCCGGCCCGACGATCCGGCGGCCGTCCGGGCGGTACGCCGAGGCGTACACCTCGCGCCGGCGGGCGTCGGTGACCACCAGGAACTCCCCGGCGGCCGGGGCGTGCGCGCCGGCGACGGCGTCGTGGCTGGGCACACCGTGCACCGGGATCTCGAGGGCGTCGCCGAGCGCGGCCGCGGTGGCGATGCCCACCCGCAGGCCGGTGAACGGCCCCGGCCCCAGGCCGACCACCACGGCGTCGACGTCGCGCAGGCCGAAGCCGGCGTCGCCCAGCGTCTGTTTCGCCAGCGGGATCAGCTGCTCGACGTGCCGCCGCCCGTCGGTCTCCAGGCGTTCGGCGAGCAGCTCGTGCAGCGGCCCGGGCCCGTCCGGGCCGATCTCCACCTCGTGCGGCCGGCGCACGGTCGCCACCGCCGCAGTCACCGCAGGCGTCGACGTGTCCAGGGCCAGGATCAGCACGCGGACGATCTTAGGGCGTGTCCGCCCACCCCCGACCGGTCGGAGCGGCAGCGCCTGGCCCCCTGTTCCCGCGATGATCAACATCGTCTGCGCGTACGAAACCGTCGACTCCTGCCCCACCCGTCCCTTTGCCGCCCCGGAACCACGCGCCTGCGAAGTTGATCATCGCGGGAAGGGGTGGCCGCGGCGGGTGGGGGTGGCACGGTCTGCTCTAACGTGAGCCGGGTGGCCGACCACGTGACGCTCGCCGATGTCGCCAAGGTGGCCGGCGTGTCACTGGCTACCGCGTCCCGGGCACTGAACGGCGCCGCGAACCGCACCGTGCGCGCCGACCTGCGCGACCGGGTGCTGCGGGCCGCGACCGAACTCCGCTACTCCCCCAACGCGAACGCCCAGGCCATGGCGCGGGGCGCGACCTCCACCGTCGGCCTCGTCGTGCACGACATCGCCGACCCGTTCGCGGCCGCGATCGCCTCCGGGGTGATGGCGGCCGCCGGCGAGCGCGGGCTCATCGTCACCATCGCCTCCACCCTGTGGGACCCGGCGGCCGAGATCCGGCACGTGGAGGCGCTGCGCCGGGCCCGGGCCCGCACGGTGATCCTGGCCGGCTCGCGGTTCACCGACGAGGAGTCCGAGCGCCGGTTGCTGATGGAGATCAGCCAGATCACGGCGGCCGGCGGGCATGTTGCCACGGTCGGCCAGCAGCTGCCGGGCGTGCCCGCTGTGCTGCTCGACAACCTCGGCGGCGCACGGCGTCTCGCCCGGGTGCTGTGGACCCTCGGGTACCGCAGCTTCGCCGTGCTCTCCGGCCCGGAGAGCCTGCAGACCAGCGAGGAACGGCTCTCCGGGTTCCGCACCGGGCTCGCCGACTGCGGACACGATCTCCCTGCCGAGAACATCATCGGCACCCAGCTCACCCGGGACGGCGGCTACGTCGCGATGACCGAACTGCTGGACCGGGAGATCGAGGTCGAGGCGGTGTTCGCCGTCAACGACGTGATGGCGGTCGGCGCGATGGCGGCGCTGCGGGAGCAGGGCTGGGAGGTGCCGCGCGACATGGCACTCGCCGGCTTCGACGACATCACCACTTTGCGCGACATCCAGCCGCCGCTCACCACGGTCCGGGTGCCGCTGGCGCACCTCGGCCGGCGCGCGCTCGAACTCGCCCTGGGCCCGGCCGACGGCCCGGAGCCACCGCGCGGCGACGAATTCGACGGCCCTGCCCTGCCCGCCGTCCCCGGGGAGGTGGTGGTTCGGGCGAGCACCCCGCTCCGGACCTGACCCCGCCACTCCGCACGAGCACGAGCACGAACACGAACACGAACACGAACACGAACACGAACACGAACACGAACACCGCACCGCACCGCACCGCACCGCACCGCACCGCACCGCACCGCACCGCACCGCACATCCCGTCAGTACCGGCTCCGGAAGGACGACATGCACCACCCCGGAGCAACTCGACCCACGCCGCCCGTCCCGACATCCGCCGACCGCGGTACCGGCGCAGGCCAGGCGGACCTGGTGATCCGCAACGCCGCTCCCGCCATCGGCGGTCCTGCGGCGCTGGCTGTCCGCGCGGGCCGGATCGTTGGCGCGACCGCCGATCCGCGGGGGTCGGCGGACTGGACCGGTCCCTCCACCGAGGTGGTCGACGCCGGGGGCGGCACCCTGCTGCCCGGCTTCGTCGACGCCCACGTGCACCCCGTCACCGCCGGACGCAACATGCTCACCGTCGACCTCGCCGGCGCCCCGGACGCCGACGCCTACCTGTCCCGGATCGCGGCCTGGGTGCAGGCGCATCCCGGCGACGGCTGGGTCACCGGCGGCGGCTGGTCGATGGAACACTTCCCGGGCGGTCTGCCCCGCCGCGAGGTGCTGGACGCAGTCACCGGGGGACGACCGGCCTTCCTCTACAACCGCGACGTGCACGGCGCCTGGTCGAACACCGAGGCGCTGCGCCGGGGCGGGATCGACCACACCACACCGGATCCCGCGGACGGCCGGATCGAGCGGGACCCGGACGGCCGACCCGCCGGCATGCTGCACGAGGGCGCGGCCTACGCCTTCGAGACCGATGTGCTGCCGGCCCCTGGCGTCGACGATCTGGCCGCGGCGATCCTCGCGGCCCAGACCCGCTTGCACGCCTGGGGTGTCACCAGTTGGCAGGATGCCTGGGTCACGCCGGACTCCGCGCGGGCCTACCACTCGCTCGCCGTCGACGGCCGGCTGCGGTCCCGGACCGTCGGCGCGCTGTGGTGGGACCGGCACCGTGGCCTGGAGCAGCTCGACGAACTGGCCGACCGCCGGGACGCCCTGCGGCACAGCACGTTCGCACCGACCACCGTGAAGATCATGGTCGACGGGGTGCTGGAGAACAGCACCGGTGCACTGCTCGAGCCGTACTGCCGGTGCGACGGGATGCCCGGCGCCGACCGGGGCCTGGTCTACGTCGACCCCGAGATCCTCTCCCCGGCCGTCGATCTGCTGGAGCAGCACGGCTTCCAGGTGCACCTGCACGCGATCGGCGATCGTGCCGTCCGGATGTCGCTGGACGCCGTGCAGCACGCCCGTACCCGGCGGCCGGACCCCGGACTGCGCCATCACATCGCGCACGTGCAGGTGATCGACCCGGCGGACCTGCCACGGTTCGCCGCACTCGGCGTCACCGCGAACCTGCAGACCTACTGGGCCCAGCACGAACCCCAGATGGACGAGCTCACCGCGCCGTTCCTGGGAGAGCGGCGCACCGCGCTGCAGTACCCGTTCCGGACCCTCGCCGACAGCGGCGCCGGTCTGGCGATGGGCAGCGACTGGCCGGTCACCACGGCCGACCCGCTGCGCCAGCTCGAGGTGGCTGTGCGCCGCCGCGACCCGGACGACCGGGACAGCCCGGTCTTCCTCGCCGGGGAGGAGCTGTCGCTGGACACCGCGCTGAGGGCGTTCACCGCCGGGTCGGCAGCGGTCAACCACGATCCGGACGCCGAAGATCTGTCCGTCGGCAGTCGTGCGGACATCGTCCTGACGGACGTCGATCTCGCCGCACTGGAGGGCCGGATCGCCGATGCCCGGGTGGTTCTCACCGTCGTCGACGGCGAGATCGTCCACCAGGCATGATCTGTCGTCCGAACGGCGAGCGGATCCCCGGTCGCCGCCCGCCGACGCTGTGTTGGCCCTGCTCCGACCACTGGGCAGAGTCCGACCGGAGGGCACGGAACGGAACGACCAGCGGTCCTCCCGGTCCCCGGGGTCGCACCGGTCCACCATCGCTGTGCACCCCTCGTCGCACAGCAACTGGCGACGGCCGCGCCCCGGAGGACTCGGCCACCCCGGATCGGGTCGCGGTTCAGTCCGTGGTGCCGAGGATCCCCGCCAGCCACCAGCTGAGTTCGTCGGGCCCGGGCCGGCCCGGGCGGTCCGGGACCGCTTCGTGCACCGCCGCCGGCCGGTCGAGCAGGGCACCGGCCATCCGCCGGCAGTGCCGTGCGGAGGCCCGGTCGGGCAGCACCACGAGCAGCGTGCCATCAGGCAGCGCGGTCAGCGCGAGTGCGGTCGGCACCAGCTCGCGCAGTCGTCCGGCGTCCATCGCGGAGCGCAGCCGTCCCCAGACGTCCCCGCCCGCGGCCGAGCGCACCGTCACCACGAAAGCCCGATGGCCGGTCGCCAGCCGGTCCTGCAACCGCACCACGAACCCGGCCAGCGAGTCCTGACCGGACAGCGGGTCGTGCACCATCGCCTTCAGGTCCAGCGAGACCTCCTGGCGGTGCCGGGCGGCGAGCGCCACCTCCACCAGCGCGTCGGCCAGGTCGTCGTCGAGGACGGCGACCACTGCCAGTGTCCGCACCGCGGTGACGAGCTCCGAAGCGGTCAGCAGTCCGCCCGCCGCACGGCCGAGGTCGGCGACGGTGGGCCGGGGGTCGGTGCCGTCCAGCACGGCGGCACAGACGCGGCGGGCCGAGGCCGGCACCTGCTCGATCACGGGGTCGGCGGCGCACCAGCGGTCCAACAGCTCACGTGCGGGGGTGCGGTCGTCCGCGGACCCGGGGCCGTCGTGCGCCAGCGCCACGCTCCCGTCCCGGCCCTGCTCGGGCATCTGTCCTCTCGTCACACGATCAAGACGTGCCGAGGTGCTCGCTATGACGCGGAATCGGGGAACCAATCCTGGAAATCTGCGGATGAGACTCCGCCGAACGGCTCGCCACCACCCGATCGGTGCCACGCCGTCACCCTCGGTGACCAGCCGCCTGTGGTGACCTCTCCCGGGCGAGCGGGCCACCGTCCGGGGACACCGGGCCGGTTCTCCCGACCACGCCGCGTGCTCAGCAGGCTCACAGGTGAGGTCCAGCCCGCACCATGCAGCGCGGGCCAGAGTCTCTCCCATGACCACACCAGCGACCCCGGCCCCGACCCGTCTCCTCGGCACCCGGCTGATCCCGACGGCCCTGCAGACGTCCGCTTCGCGCCGCCCGGATGCGGCAGCGCAGTCCAGGTCCGGTCACGGGCGACGGTGGGCGGCCGGGATCGTCGCGGCCGGCCTGTTGGCGATCGGGCCGGTGTCGACCGCGGCAGCGCTGTCCGGCGCGGGAACCGCCGGGGCACCGACGGCCGCCCCGGCGCCGATCTCCACTGCGGCGTCCAGCACCGAACTGGTGGATCGCCGCACCGGCAGCATCGTGCTGTAGGGCGTGTCTCCCACACCTCGGATCTGCTCCGCACCGCCCTGAGAAAACAGTCGGATGCGTTGACAGATGTTCGCCAGGTCGGACAGCCAACCAGGATCCCCAGCTCCTCGACCGCCTTGCCGAGGGCCCAACAGGACGGCGCTCGCGACCATCCGGGATGGAGAGACACGCCCTGGGTGCACTGCCCAGGGAGGGCTCCCGGCCCGGTCACCGACCTCCACTCCGGATCAGTCGCGCAGGGTCTGCAAACGTTCTTCCCAGTCGCTGCCGGCGGCGGAAAGCGTGGCACCGCGTGAGTCGTCCGGCCGGCGCACCAGCTCGACCCGGAGATGACCGTCCGCGATCTGCTCGGCGACCCCGTCCCCCCACTCGACCACCGCCGCCGCTGCACCGAGATCCAGGTCCAGGTCGTCCATCTCGGCCACGCTGCCGAGGCGGTAGGCGTCCGCGTGCAGCAGGGTCAGCCCGCCCGGGTCGGTCGGCCGGTGCACCCGGACGATGACGAAGGTCGGCGACATGATCGTCGAGGTGATGCCCATCCCCACCGCGATGCCCTTGGCCATGGTGGTCTTGCCGGCGCCCAGCGGCCCGGACAGCAGGACCAGATCGCCGGCGCGGAGCAGCTCGCCGATCCGCCGGCCGAGCTCCCGGGCGTCCGCCTCCGTCGGCAGCTCGCGGTGCAGCACCGGGCGTTCCTCCGCAGTGGTCATCGCGCCGCCTCCCGCGCAGCCGTCGCAGCGGCGGCGTGCTCGACGGCGGCCAGCAACATCGGCCGCAGTGCGTCGTTGACCTCCACCGGCGCCTCCATCATCGCCATGTGCCCGGCGTCCGGGATCACCACCATCTCCGCCCGCGGCAGGGCCTCGGCGATGAACTCGGTGCGGCTCATCGGGGTCATCCGGTCCTTGTCACCCACGATCAGCACCGTCGGGATGTCGGCGAGCGCGGGCAGCGCGTCCGCGGTGTCCACGTTCATCACGGCCGGGATGAAGTCGGCGATCACCTCGATGGGCACGGACGAGATCATCTCGTCCAGGTAGTCGACCAGGTCCCCCGGGACGTTCTCCCGGGAGAAGCCGAGGGTCCGGGTGAGCAGCCAGACCGCGTCCCGACTGCCCGACCGGGTCCGTTCGATGACCTTCGGGTAGCGCGCCGCGGTGGCGGTGACCGCGCGGAACAGCGGGTTGCCGGTGCTGATCAGGGTGCGGCCGATGCCGGGCAGCGCCATCCGGGTCGCCGCCGTGGACACCAGGCCGACGCCGTGCACCCGCTCGGCGAAGAGATCCGGGCGCAGCCCGGCCAGCGTCATGGTGGCCATGCCGCCCATGGAGTGGCCGATGATCGCGATCGGCCCGTCCGGGACGGCGGTGGCGATGACGGCGGCCAGGTCGCCGGCGAGATCGGCCATCGTGACGTGGTCCTCGTCCGCCCGACCGGATCGCCCGTGGGACCGCTGGTCGTAGAACACCATCCGGGCGACCGGTCCGTCGCCCGAGCCGAACCCGGGACCGGCGAGGCCCAGCCGCTGGAAGTGCCAGGCACCGGACCGCAGGGTCCAGCCGTGGGCGAAGACGATGGTCAGGTCGGCGTCGACCGGTCCGGATTCCTCGACGTGCAGCACCACACCGTCGTCGGCGACCACCGAGTAGACGCGGTCGGCCTCGAGTGCGTCGTACGGCTCGCCGGGGTCCTCACCGGTGGCGGTGACGTGGTAGCGCCGGACCGCGCGCCGCTGCGCGGTGACCCCGCCCAGCGCGGCGGCACCGATCACGCCGGTCGCGATGCCGGCGATCCCGGCGATCCGGCCCCACGTGCTCACCCGGGCGCTCCCTTCCTGATCCCTGCTGGTCCGACCTGCCCTGCCGCCGGCTCATCGGTGGGAGACGTACCCGTTCGTCGCGATGGCACTCGCCACCCGGGTGAACCTCACGCGGGCCGGACGATCACACCATGCCGCTGGGGCCCACCGGGCATCTGCTGTCCGGGTGCCGGGTGCGGGTGTCCGTGGTGCGAGCACCATCGACGGGGAGACGGGCAGGGCAGCACCCGGCGGGACATGCCCCGACACCATCGACAGCGCTGCGGACGGGCCGTCCCGATGCGAGCTCGGTCCGGACGGCTCAGCGCAGCCGGTCCCAGAGCTGGTGGGCGCCGGCGGCGCGGTCGTGGGCGGCCCGCTCCCCCGCCCGCCCGTGCAGGTGGGCGCCGGCGGCGGCGGCGAGCAGCGGGTCGATCCCGGTCGCCAGCAGCGAGCCCATCACCCCGGCCAGCACGTCCCCGGACCCGGCGGTGGCCAGCCAACTGCTGCCGGTGGTGTTGACGTAGGCCCGCCCGTCCGGGGCGGCGATCACCGTGCGATGCCCCTTGAGCAGGATCACCGCACCGGTGGACGCGGCCGCCGCTCGTGCGGCCCCGAGCCGGTCGGTGAGGTCCAGGTCCGGGAACAGCCGGGCGAACTCGCCCTCGTGCGGGGTGAGCACCAGCGGTCCGCGCCGGCCCTCGAGCAAGGCGGGTTCGGCGGCCAGCAGGGTGAGCCCGTCCGCGTCCACCAGCACCGGGCCGTCGGCGGCGAGCACCGTGACCAGCCGGTCCCGGGCGGCGGTGTCGGTGCCGGCACCCGGCCCGACCACCCAGGCCTGCACCCGTCCGGCCCGGGAGGGGTCATCGGCACCCACCACCTCCGGCCAGGCCTGCACCACAGCCGCGGCCTGTGGACCGGCGTAGCGGACCATGCCCGGCCGCAGCCGCACCGCCCCGCCCACCGCCAGCACCGCCGCCCCCGGGTACTGCGCCGACCCGGCGACGATGCCGACCACGCCGCCGGAGTACTTGTCGTCGCCGCTGCCCGGGTCGGCCAGCAGGCCGGCGACGAGCTGGTCGGTCAGCACACCGACCGATGCCACCGCCGGGTCCGGCGCCATCCCGAGGTCGGCGACCACCACCCGGCCCGCCGAGGTGGACACCAGCAGGCCGGGTTTCGCGCCACCGAAGGTGACAGTGACGTCGGCATCGAAGATCTCGCCGGTGGCGACGCCGGAGTCGGGGTCCAGACCGCTCGGCAGGTCGACGGCGACCCGCAGGGCCGCGCAGCGGTTGGCCAGCCGGACCAGGGACGCCGCCGGCTCCCGCAGCGGCGGGCGGGCAGCCAGTCCCACCAGCCCGTCGATCACCACATCTGCTGCAGCGAGCAGCTTCTCGACATCTGCCCGTGCGACATCGAGCAGCCGGCCGCCCACCCGGCGCAGGCCGGCGGCGCCGGCCGGGTGCGCCCGGGCCGGATCGGTGAGCAGGGCCGTCACCGCGCCGCCGCGCCGACGGAGCGCGACACCGGCCCACAGCGCATCACCGCCGTTGTTCCCGGCACCCACCAGCAGCACCACCGAGCGACCCACCACGTGGCCGTCCAGGGCGTCGAGCACCGCCGTGGTGAGTTCCCCGGCCGCACGCCGCATCAGCGCACCCTCCGGTGTGCGGGCCAGCGCCGCACGCTCGGCGTCCCGTATCTGCGCCACGGTGCACGAGGGGATCCCCGGGGTCGGTGGGGTACCGAAGGTCGGGGGTGTGGCGATGGTCATCTGCTGCTCCTGCGCCGACGAGGGGATCTCCATCCTGCGGTACCCGGATCAGCCTGCGGTACCCGGATCAGCGCAGCGCCAGCACCACCGCGGCCGCGATCCCGGCGTCGTGCGAGAGCGACAGCTGCCAGGACGACACCCCTTGCGCCGCAGCGGCATCCGCCACGGTATCGGACATGACCAGCTCCGGCCGCCCGGACGCGGCGGTCTCGACCCGGCAGTGATGCCAGTCCATCCCGGCCGGCACCCCGAGGGCCTTCGCGACCGCCTCCTTGGCGGCGAACCGGGCCGCCAGCGAGGCGGACCCGCGCGGCCGCCCGGACGGGGTGAGCCGTTCGGCGGGGGTGAACAGCCGGTCGGCCAGGGCCGGGGTGCGCTCCAGGGTGGCGGCGAACCGGTCGATCGCCACCACGTCGATGCCGATGCCGACCACGCCGGACGGCATCGGGCCGGACGGGAACGACATCATCAAGGGCTCCGGGAGGGGTTGCGGCGCAACGGATCCCCGCATCCCGTGCGGCGGCTCACTCGACGGTGACGGACTTGGCCAGGTTGCGCGGCTTGTCGATGTCGTACCCGCGGGTGCGGGCGATCTCGGCGGCCAGTACCTGCAGCGGGATGGTGGACACCAGCGGCTGCAGCAGGGCCGGCACCCGGGGCAGCTCGATGAGGAAGTCGGCGAACGGCGCGATGGTGTCGTCCCCCTCCTCGCCGATCACGATGGTGCGCGCACCACGCGCCTGCACCTCGCGGATGTTGGACAGCAGCTTGCTGTGCAACAACGGCATCGACTTCGGTGACGGGGTGACGACAACGACCGGCAGCCCCTCCTCAACCAGCGCGATCGGGCCGTGCTTGAGCTCGCCGGCGGCGAAGCCCTCGGCGTGCATGTAGGCGAGTTCCTTGAGCTTGAGCGCACCCTCGAGGGCCACCGGGAAACCGACGTGCCGGCCGAGGAACAGCACCGCCTTCGAGTCGGCGATGGACCGGCCCAGCTCCCGCACCGGCTCCAGCAGCTCCAGCGTCTGCTCGACGGCGCGCGGGATCTCGGACAGCGCCTGGAAGTCGCGGGCCACCTCGTCCGCGTACTTGGTGCCGCGGGCCTGCGCCAGCGCCAGTCCGACCAGGTAGTTCGCGGTGATCTGTGCCAGGAACGCCTTCGTCGAGGCCACCCCGACCTCCGGCCCGGCGTGGGTGTAGACCACGGCGTCGGACTCCCGCGGGATCTGCGAACCGTTGGTGTTGCACACGGCCAGCACGCGGGCCCGCTGCCGCCGCGCGTGCCGGACCGCCTCCAGGGTGTCGGCGGTCTCGCCGGACTGACTCACGGCCACCACCAGCGTGTCCCGGTCCAGCACCGGGTCGCGGTACCGGAACTCGGACGCCAGCTCGACCTCGACGGGCAGCCGGGTCCAGTGCTCGATGGCGTACTTCGCGACCAGACCGGAGTGGTACGCGCTGCCGCAGGCGACCACGAACACCTTGTCGATGGTGCGCAGCTCGTCCTCGCCGAGGCGCTGCTCGTCGAGCACGATCCGGGTGCCGTCGAAGTGACCGCGCAGGGTGTCGGCGACCGCGGCCGGCTGCTCGGCGATCTCCTTGTCCATGAAGGTGGCGAAGCCGCCCTTCTCGGCCGCGGCCAGGTCCCAGTCGACGTGGAAGGTGCGGTAGTCGGCCTCGCCGCCGGAGAAGCAGGTGATCTTGTACCCGTCCGGGGTGATGACCACCAGCTGGTCCTGGCCGAGTTCGATCGCCTCGCGGGTGTGCGAGATGAACGCGGCGACGTCGCTGGCCACGAACATCTCGCCCTCGCCGACGCCGACCACCAGTGGCGAGTTGCGCCGGGCTGCGACGATCACGCCGGGGGCGTCGACATGGGTGGCGACCAGGGTGAAGGCGCCCTCCAGCCGGCGGCACACCGCGGCCATCGAGGCTGCCAGGTCGCCGGCGGTGGCGCCGGTGTCGAAGGCGGCGCCGAGCAGGTGCGCCACCACCTCGGTGTCGGTGTCGCTGGCCAGCTCGATGCCGGAATTCTCCAGCTCGGTACGCAGCGGCGCGAAGTTCTCGATGATCCCGTTGTGGATGACCGCGGTACGGCGGGACCGGTCGGTGTGCGGGTGCGCGTTGCGGTCGGTCGGGCCGCCGTGGGTGGCCCACCGGGTGTGCCCCATCCCGGTCCGCCCGGCCAGCGACACCGCGCCGGTGTCGACGTAGGCGGTCAGGTTCGCCAGCACACCGGCCTTCTTCGCCGTCTGCTGCACCGCGTCGGGTGCGAGCCCGTCCGCACCCGGCTCCGGCAGCACCGCCACCCCGGCCGAGTCGTACCCGCGGTACTCCAACCTGCGCAGACCGTCCAGGACGACGGGCAGCGCCTGCTTCGGACCGGTGTACCCGACGATGCCACACATGCCGATCAGGCTAGCCGCTCGGGCACCGCCCGAACCGCAGGTCCGCGAGCGTGCCGACCTCGCCGGTGAGGCGGTCCGGGGGCGTCCTGGCCGGTCGTCGCGACGGGGCCGCAGGTTGCCTGCTGTGGGATGTCGGACATCCGGACCCGGCGGGGCGGTCACCGGTTCCCGACCGGACACGGGTTCAGGACGGGACGTCGCAGGAGATGACCCGGTCCTGCTTCGCGTCGCCGTCCCAGCGGCGCACCGCGACCCCGGTCCCGTCGATGTCCGCGGCCAACCCGGAGATGCCCAGCGCGACGGCGACCTGGCCGGGATCGAGCCGTCGGGCCAGGGTGACGTGCGGGGTCCACTCCCCCGGCGCCTGGTGCCCGAGCCGGTCGTCGCCGACCGCCCGACGCACGGCGTCCTGCAGCGTGAGCAGCTCCGCGGACACCGTCACCGCCAGCGCCATGACCACCCCGCCACGACCGCGCGGGAACAGCAGCAGACCGCCGAGGCGGAGCCGGAGTGGCAGTCCGATGATCGCCCGGACGATGTCGTCCTCCCGGTTGGCCGGCAACTCCGGCGCGACGGCCAGGGTGATGTGCGGGCGGTTCGAGGCCCCGGTGTGCAACCCGGAGTGCGGCAGCCCGGCGGCGCCGAGCAGCGACCACCGTCGCCGCACCTCCGCCTCGGTCGCGGCGTCGGGCAGCAGCTCCACCGACTGCACCATCGCCGTCCTCCTTCTCCGCCTCGGCCGCGTCCTGATCCGCACCGCACCGCACCGCACAGCACCGCACCGCACCGCACCGCACCGCACCGACAACACCGCCCGCCGCCGGCACCCGCGTACCTGATCACAGCGTTCCCGCACCGGCCGGGCGGCGGGTCCGCGAGCCCGTCGGACGCACCACTGTCCGGCTGCACCCGGTCCTGCATGCCCTAGGCTCAGCGGCATGCGCGTGTCGGACCTGACCACCAGCGCGCAGAACTATCTCAAGATCATCTGGACCCTGCAGGAGTGGTCCGACGCACCGGTCACCACCTCCATCATCGCGGAGAAGTCCGGGCTGCGGCTGTCCTCGGTGTCCGACGCGGTCCGCCGGCTCACCGAGCTGGGCCTGCTGGAGCACACCCCCTACAAACACATCTCGCTCACCGACCAGGGCCGCACCTTCGCCGTCGCCATGGTCCGCCGGCACCGGCTGATCGAGACCTTCCTGGTGCAGGTGCTCGGCTACGGCTGGGACGAGGTGCACGACGAGGCCGAGAACCTCGAGCACGCCGCCTCCGACACGTTGATCGACCGGATCGACCGGATGCTCGGCCACCCCACCCGTGATCCGCACGGCGACCCGATCCCGTCCGCGCGGGGCGAGGTCAGCCCGCCGCAGGCCGTCAACCTGTCGGCGTCGATGACCGGCCGGACCGTCCGGGTGGAGCGCATCTCGGATGCCAGCGCACCGATGCTGCAGTACTTCGCGGCCCGCGGCATCGTGGTGGACGCCGAGCTCGAGGTGCTGCCCGGCGAGCCGTTCTCCGACGAGGTGCGCATCCGGGTCGTCGGCCGGGACGAGCAGGCCGGGCTGGGAAACGTTGCCTGCGCTGCGATCTGGGTGTCCGGCGGCGAGGGCAGCTAGGGCATGTCTCCCAACCCCGAATCTGCTGCGCACCGCCCTGTCGGACCGTCGACTTCGTTGGTCTCGTCGGAAAGCCAACCAGGATTCCCAGCTCCTCGACCGCCTTGCCGCCGGCCCGACAGGACGTCGCTCGCGACGATCCGGGGTTGGGAGACACGCCCCCGGCAGGGTCAGCCGGCCAGGGCCGCGGTCCGCCGCCGGGACGCGGCGATCCGCTTGCCGATGATCCCCTGACGCGGCGAGAACAGGTACACCAGCAGGAAGACGCACCCCTGAGCCAGCACGATCATGCCGCCGGATGCGGTGTCCAGGTAGTAGCTGACGTACAGCCCGACCACCGCGCACACCGCGGACAACAGCGGTGCGATCCAGAGCATCCGGCCGAACCGGTCGGTCAGCAGGTAGGCGGTGGCGCCGGGGATGATCAACATCGCGACCACCAGCACCACACCGACCGCCTGCAGCGCCACCACCGCGGTCAGCGCGAGCAGGCCGAGCAGCAGCGCGCCGATCCGCCGCGGGTTCAGGCCCATGGCGTGGGCGTGCACCTTGTCGAAGGCGTACAGGGTGAAGTCGCGCTGCTTGAACAGCAGGATGCCCAGCGCGACGGCGGCCAGCACGAGCACTTGGACCAGGTCGGAACCGCTGACGCCCAACAGGTTCCCGAAGATGATGTGGTTCAGATCGGTCTGGCTCGGGGTCACCGAGATCAGCACCAGCCCCAGGGAGAACAGCGAGGTGAACACGATGCCGATCGCCGCGTCCTCCTTCACCCGGCTGGTGTCCCGCACCACGCCGATCAGTGCCACCGCGAGGAACCCGAACACCACGGCCCCGAGGGCGAAGGGCGCGCCGACCACGTAGGCCAGCACCACGCCCGGCAGCACCGCGTGCGAGACCGCATCGCCCATCAGCGACCAGCCGTTCAGCACCAGCCAGCAGGACAGCACCGCGCAGACCACCGCCGCGACGACCGCGGTGATCAGCGCCCGCACCATGAAGTCGTAGCCGAGCGGATCCAGCAGCACGTCGATCACCGGTCCACCTCCGACCGCTGCATCACGTCGAGACCGAAGGCACGGGCCAGGTTCTCCGGACGCAGCACTTCCTCCGGACCGGCGTGCAGCAGCACCCGCTGCATCAGCAGCGCGGCCTCGTCGGCCAGGTCGGGCAGCGCGTGCAGGTCATGGGTGGAGATCATGACGGTGGCGCCACCGGCGGCGAGCTCGCGCAGCAGCCGGGTGATGGTGGCCTCGGACCGCTTGTCGACGCCGGCGAACGGTTCGTCCAGCAGCAGCACCGTCGCCCCCTGCGCGATGCCACGGGCGACGAAGGCGCGCTTGCGCTGGCCGCCGGAGAGCCGGCCGATCTGCCGATCGGCGTACTCGGTGAGCTCGACCCGTTCGAGGGCCTCCTCGACGGCGATCCGGTCGGCTCTGCGGGCGCGGCGCATCGGTCCCATCCCGCCGTACCGGCCCATCATCACCACGTCGCGCACCAGCAGCGGGAAGGTCCAGTCGACGTCCTCGCTCTGCGGGACGTACCCGATGATCCCGCGTCTGCGGGCCACCGCCGGCGACTCGCCGTGCACCTCGACCCGGCCCGCATCCGGGCGGACCATGCCCATCACCGACTTGAACAGCGTCGACTTCCCGGAGCCGTTCATCCCGATCAGCCCGCACACCCGCCCGGCGGCCACCTCCAGCGACGCGGCATCCAACGCGAGCACCTCGCCGTAGCGGACGGTCACCCCCTGGATCGACAGTGCCGGCGCGGCAACCGGTATCGGCAGAGCACTCATCCGCTCGCACCTCCCGCGGCCGTGGTGGTGCCGGTCAGCCCGGCCAGGATGGTGTCGGTGTCGTGCCGGATCAGGTCCAGGTAGGTGGGCACCGGGCCGTCCGCCTCGGACAGCGAGTCGACGTACAGCACCCCGCCGAGTTGCGCCCCGCTGGCCTCGGCGACCTGTCGCATCGGGGCGTCGGACACGGTGGACTCGCAGAACACGGCCGGCACCGCGTCGGCGCGGACGAACTCGATCGCGGAGGCGATCTGCTGCGGGGTGGCCTGTTGCTCGGCATTCACCGGCCAGATGTACTCCTCGGTGAGGCCGGCGTCCCGGGCCAGGTAGGAGAAAGCCCCCTCACAGCTGACCAGCGCCCGGCGGTTGGCCGGCAGCTCGGCGAGCCCGGCGGTCAGTTCGTCCTGCACCTGCTGGAGCTGCTGCTTGTAGGCGGTACCCCGTTCGGCGAACCCCCGGGCGTGCGCCGGGTCCAGCTCGGCGAAGGCCTCCACCATGTTGTCCACGTAGATCTGCACGTTCAGCGGCGACATCCAGGCGTGCGGATTGGGTTTCCCGGCGTAGGCGTCCTCGGTGATGTCGATCGGCGTGACGCCGTCGCTCACCACCACGTGCGGGACGTCCAGGTCCTCGACGAACTGCGCGAACCACAGTTCGAGGTTCAGCCCGTTGTCCAGGATCAGGTCTGCATCGGCCGCCGACCGCAGGTCACCGGGAGTCGGCTCGTAGCCGTGGATCTCGGCACCGACCTTGGTGATCGAGTCGACCCGCAGGTCCTCCCCTGCCACGTTCCGCGCGATGTCGGCGAGCACGGTGAAGGTGGTCAGCACCAGCGGTCGGCCGTCGTCGGCCGAGGCGCCGGAGCGACGCGGCTCGCAGGCCACCAGCAGCAGGGTCAGCACCAGCAGCACGCGCGCGGCCACCGCGCGGCGCATCCGTGTTCCGCCGCCGCGCGTTGATCCCATGTCCGAACACTACTGTTCGGCTTCTCCTGCGTCGAGAGTTCGGTGCACCGAACTCTACCGATGGTGGGGTGGCGCCTGCCACAACGACAAGGGCAGGACCGCCGCGAACGGCGGTTGGTCCGCGGTGTGGGTCCGTCGGCGGTGTGTGACCGTCGGAGGGGTGGGCACCGAGCGGTCCGGAAACGACGGTGCGTGGTTCCGTCGGTGGTGTGGGCCCCCAGCGGTCCGGAGACGACGGTGCGTAGGTCCGACGGTGGTGCCGGTCCGTCAGCTCTCGACCGGGCGCCCGCCCCGCACCAGGGTGGCCGGGTCGACGGGATGGATCTCGTCCGGGCCGGTGGTCAGGTAGCCGGCACGGGCCTCCGGGGCGGAGGCAGCGACGGCCCGCACGTCGGCCCAGGCCCGCAGCGCGGTGATCTGCTCGGCCTGGGTCACCGAGAGCGGCACGGTGTGCTCGATCGCCCGCAGCAGGTCCTCCCGGGTGAGGGTGCGCCGGCCGTCGAAGGCGTCGAAGCAGGCGGAGATCACCGCCTGCTCGATCTCGGCACCGGAGAAACCCTCGGTCGCCGCCACCAGATCGGCCAGCAGGGCGTCGTCCACGGCCAGGTCACCCAGCGCCGGGCCGGCCTTCAGCCGGGCCCTCAGGTGCAGCGCGAAGATCACCGACCGCTCCACCGAGGTCGGCAGGTCGATGAAGAAGATCTCGTCGAAACGGCCCTTGCGCATGAACTCCGGCGGCAGCAGCGAGATGTTGTTCGCCGTGGCCATCACGAACACCGAGCTGGTCTTCTCCTGCATCCAGGTGAGGAAGGTGCCGAACACCCGCGCACTGGTGCCGCTGTCACCCTGACCGGAAGCACCTGCGGCGAAACCCTTCTCGATCTCGTCGATCCAGAGCACGCAGGGTGCGACGGCCTCCGCGGTGCGCAGCGCCAGTCGGATGTTCTGCTCGCTCTGCCCGACCAGCCCGCCGAACACCCGGCCGATGTCCAGCCGCAGCAGCGGCAGCGACCAGGCGGAGGCCATCGCCTTCGCGGTCAGCGACTTCCCGCAGCCCGGCACCCCGGTGACCAGCACGCCCTTCGGCGCCGGCAGCCCGTAGCTGCGGGCCTCGTCGAGCCACGACCCGCTGCGCTTGGTCAGCCAGGTCTTCAGGTTGTCCAGCCCGCCGACGTCCTCCAGCCGCACGGTGGACGAGACCACCTCCAGCACACCGGATTTGCGGACGGTCTGCGACTTCTCCGCGGTGACCAGCGGCACGTCGTCGGCGGACAGCCGGCCGTCCTCGACCATGGCCCGGGCGAAGGCGTTCTCGGCCTCGACCATGGTCAGGCCGAGCGCCGCCTTGGTGAGCCGCTCCAGCGCGTTGTCCGCCTCGTCGACCTGGATGCCGCCCGGCCCGGAGTTCCGGGAGATGGTGCGGTCCAGGATCTCCCGCAGCTCCTGTTCGGTCGGCAGCGGGAAGTCGACGACGGTGACCAGGGCCTCCAGGTCGGACGGGATGCGCGGGGTCGGCGAGACCAGGATCAGGGTGCGCGGCACAGAGGACTCGGTGAACCAGCGGACGGTGTCCTTGAGCGCACGCACCACCTGGGTGTCCGGCGGCTGGTTCGGCCCGCCGAGCCACGGGTGCAGGTCGAACAGCACGACCACGGCCGGCGAGGTGAGCGCGGCAGCGGCGGTGAGTGCGGCCAGCGGGGTGCGGGTGTCCGGGTTGCCGGGCTGGCCCAGTGCGGCGAACCCCTCGGAGGTGGTCCAGCGGTACACCTGGCGCTGCGGCTTCAGGGAGCGGTTGTCCCCGGCCACCCGGGCGATCTCGGACAGCACCCGGGACTCCTCCGCCGTCTCGATCGACAGCAGCGGGAACCGCGCCCGGATCAACCGCCGCAGGTTGCCGGCGAAGACGCCGTCGGCCGGTTCCGGCGTGGCCTTGCTGCTCACGTCTGTCCCTCCTCGAGCGGGCCGGGGTCCGGCGCCTCCGGCCGTTACTCTACGGAGGTCAGTCCGCCGTCCCGGGAGGTCCGCATGGCTCGTACGCCTGCTCCGAGCATCAGCCGTCCCTCCCTGGAGTACTTCGACTTCAAGGGCCCGCACCGGGTCGCGTCCGGCCGGCTGGACCGGGCCGGGCTGCGCGGCGTCGTCTACACCCCGGTCTTCGGCCGCGGCCTGCCGGTGGTCGCCTTCGGCCACGGCTGGATGCAGCCGGTCTCCCGGTACACCGAGACCTTCAAGTTCCTGGCCTCGTGGGGCATCGTCGTGGTCGCCCCGGACACCGCCCGCGGCCCGATCGCCTCGCACGGCGGGCTGGCCCTGGACCTGCGCAACGCGCTGGCCATCGCCGCGGCCGGCCGACTGGGCGGCGGCCGGGTCCGGGTGGACCCGGCGAAGGCCGGGGTGATGGGCCACTCCATCGGCGGCGGCGCGGCCGTGCTGGCCGCGGGCGCCGACCCGGACATCAAGGCCGTGGTCACGGTGACCGCCGCCGAGACCCGGCCGTCGGCCATCTCGGCAGGCGCCCGGATCATGACGCCGAGCCTGCACCTGGTCGGCGGGGACGACGACATGGCCGGCGAGGACATCGATGCCGACGGCGCGAAGATCGCCGCGCTGTGGGGCGGCCCGACCCAGCTGCGCACCATGAAGGGTGTCGGCCACCTCGGCCTGCCCGAGGGCACGCACTGGACCACCGCCCTGATGGGCAGCTCCGGGGTCACCGCCGCGCAGAAGGCGACCCGCACCCTGGCCGCCGCCTTCTTCCTCCGACACCTCGACGGCCAGGACCAGCTCGCCGACGAGCTCGACGGGAAGATCAAGGGCACGAAGGTCGAGGATCCGGAGGAGGTCCGGGCCGCCGCGCGCAAGCACTGACCGTCCGCTCGGACCACCGACACGGACCACCAGCCCGGCCGACCGGAGGACAGCGTGACCGCACCCGCCGCGGAGGAGCGTCTCGCGCTGCTCGCCCGGTTCCGCACCATGTACGAGGGCTGCCAGTTCGAACCCGGGCTGTTCGACCTCGACCAGGGCTACCTGCAGACCACCCTGTCGGACGACCGGCGGATGCCGCTGCGGTTCTTCGTCGAGTACAACAACGCCTGGTGGTTCGCGCTGATCACCGGGGTGACGGTGCCGATGATCTCCTACGACCCGGCCACCGACAGCGGCGCCATCGTGCTCGACATCCACTACGAGCAGGACACTCTCCGGGCGATGCAGCACGTGCACTTCGGCGACGGGGTGATCAACCGGATCCGCACCTACGCGTCGAACACCTTCTTCACGCTGCCGCGCCCGCTGGTGGAACTCGACCGGTACGGCAACTCGATCTGGCTGGAGACCGGCTACGACCTCGCCGCCTCGCTGGCAGCGGCGGAGACCTTCCTGGACACGCCGGCGGGTCGGCAGTTCGCCGGGTCGGCGCCCACCAAGCCCGCGGTGGGCCGGATCCGGGCCAACCTCACGGAGTTGCGCGCGCGACTCGGTTCCTGAGCGCGCTCGTCAGCGTGCGGTAGAACTCCAGGTGCCGGGCCGCGGCGTCGTCCCAGGAGTGCCGGTCGGCCAACTGCTCCCCCGCGGCCCGCAGACCGGCGTCCGGGCGGTCCAGCGCGTCGGCCAGAGCGGCGGCGATGGAGGGCGGATCAGCGGCGAAACGGACTGCGCCGTCGAAGACCTCGCGCAGCACCGGCAGGTCGCGGGCCACCACCGGCACCCCGGCGGCCAGCGCCTCCATCGGCGCCAGACCGAAGCCCTCCTTGGTGGAGACGAACGCCAGGGCACCCGCGGCGGCGACCAACGCCGGCAGCTCGTCGTGCGGGACCGGTCCCAGTACCTGCGGCGTGACACCGAGTTCCGCCGCGCGGGCATCGAAACGTGCGCGGTAGTCGCGGTAGTCGAACAGCGTCTCGCCGCCGGCGAACACCAACTGCAGCTCCGGTCGGTCCCGGCGCAGCAGCGCGAAGGCCTCCAGCAGGTCGAGACTGCCCTTGCGGGGCTCGATCCCGCCGACGGCCAACACGTAGTCGCCGTACCGCCGGCGCCAGATCTCCCGGTCCTCCGCCGCCGACAGTCCCGCCGCCGCGGCGAATCGCGCCGCGTCCACCCCGTTCGGGATGACCGTCGGCGTGATGCCCCAGCCCTGCTGCACCTCGGCAGCCACCGCGGCCGAGACGCACAGGTGCGCGTACGGCCGGACGATCGCCCGCTCGTGGCAGGCCACCAGCTCCGGGGTGCTGAAGGTGTCCAGGTGGTGGACCGTGCGGATGCACCGGTCGACGGCGTTGGCGCTGATGCAGTCCTGCGCGTGCACGAGATCGTAGGCATCGGGGTTGAAACCGGCCCGCAGCACGGCGATCGACCGGACGATCCGGTCCCCCACCGACTCGTCGTCCTGCGGCGGGAAGTCGACGACCCGGATACCGACCCGGTCGTCCACCGGGCGGAAGAACGCGGTGTCACCGCCGCGACCAAGGGTCCAGACGTCGACCTCCACCCCGCGCCGGACCAGCGCGTCGGCCAGCGAGAGGGTGTGCACCACACCGCCTCTGGGCCGAGTGGAGTAGGTGAGCAGGGCGATCCGCGGCAGATCCCCGGTGTTCGCTGTGGTCGCTGCGTTCGGTGTCGTCACAGGGGCAGGTTCCCCGGCGCGTACGCGTCCGGCCGCAGCTCGGCCAGGTGGTGCAGCACCCGGCGGGCCCGCCGCACCTCGGCCTCGACATCCATGTCCACGACTGCCATCCCGCCTTTCGTCCAGGTGTGGGCGAGCACGTCGCCACCGGGCCCGACCACCTTCGCCTGACCGAGGAAGCGCAGCCGCCCGGACACACCGGTCTGGTTGGAGGACACCACCACCACCTGGTTCTCGGCCGCGCGGGCGCAGTCGTAGAGGTCGAAGAGGCGCGACTGCCGGTCCTGCGGCAGCCGGGCGGCGCGGTCCGTGACGCTGGCCGGCCAGGCGGACAGGAACGCCAGGATCTGCGCGCCGTCGCCGGCCAGGGTCCGGGCCGACTCCGGGAAGGTCTTGTCGTAGTCGATCAGCATCCCCATCCGGCCGATCGGGGTGTCGAAGGCGGCGAAGGTGTCTCCTGCGGCGTAGGCGAGCGACTCACCGGCCGGCTGGTGCACCTTGCGGTGCGTACCGAGCACCCCGTCACCGGACACGCACCACGCCGAGTTCCACCGCACCCCGGGCACCGTGCCCAGCTCGGTGAACCCGAAGCAGACGACCATGTCCTGCGCCATCTCCACCACCCGGCGCAGCTCCTCCGCGTCCGGCGCGAGCGGGACCGGCAACTCCTGGGTGGTCGGGTCGCGCAGGTCGCCCAGGTACCCGCCGAGCACCGCGTCCGGGAAGACCAGCAGCGAGACCGCCTGCTTGCGGGCCTCCTGCACGATCCCGGACATCTTGACCAGGGCCCGCTCCAGGTCGCGACCGAAGTGGCCGGCGACGGCCGCCAGCCGCACCGGACCACTTCGCGCCACCTGCACGCCGCTCAGACCAGCACACCCGCCGTCGATCGGCAACGCGCGCCGATCACCCCGGCCAGGTGACCGGCGTCCCGGGCGATCCCGGCGAACCGGCCGGAGCCCCAGGTGTGCAGCCACGGCAGACCGAGGAAGTAGCAGCCGGGCACCGGCGTCACCCCGCGGTCGTGCTCGGGCCGGCCCGCGGCGTCGAAGACCGGTAGGTCCAGCCAGCTGTAGTCACCGCGGTAACCGATGGCCCAGACCACCGCGCCGACCCCGGCCAGCTCCAGCGCCGTCGGCTCGGTCGGCGGCACCCACACCGGCCGGTACCGCTGCTCCACCGGCGCGTCGATGCCCTGGGTGGCGATCCAGCCGTCGATGTCGTTCTTGATGCTCTCCATCACGGCGTCGGCGGCGTCCAGCGACCGGGTCAACGTGGGCGCGAAACAGGCCTGCCCGTCCACGATGTCGATCATCCGGCCGTAGAGCTGCATGCCGCGCAGGGCGAAGTCGCGCAGGTCGATGTCGCGGCCGCCGTCCCGGCCGGTCACGTAGTGGTTGGTCTTGTCCCGCTGCGCCCGGCCGGCGGCATCCGGGGTGATGCCGCGGTCGTAAACGCCCATGTCCTCCAGCCAGGCGACGCAATCCCGGCCCCGGTAGAAGCGGGCCACCCGGGGGGCGCCGCCGACCGCGAGATGCACCCGGCGGCCGTCCAGCAGCAGGTCCTCGGCGATCTGCGCCCCCGACTGCCCGGTGCCGACCACCAGCACATCACCATCGGGAAGCGCTGCCGCACTGCGGTACTCGCTGGAATGCAGCTGCCGGACACCGATGGGCAGCCGGTCGGCGAAGCCCGGCACCACCGGGTGGTGGTAGCCGCCGGTGGCGATGACGACCTGCCCGGCGTGCAGCACACCGGCGTCGGTGGCGACCCGGAAACCGCCGCCGGGCACCTGCTCCAGCCGGCGGACGGCGGTGTGCTCGCGGACCGGCGCGCCGGTCCGCCCGGCGTAGGACCGGACCCACTCGTAAACCTCGTCACGGCGCATGAAGCCGTCGGGGTCGGGCCCGTCGTAGACGCATCCGGGCAGCCGGCACTGGAAGTTCGGCGTCACCAGCGTGAAGTTGTCCCAACGGCCGTCGCGCCACTCGTGCGCAACGGTCTCCTGCTCCAGCACCACGTGGTCGATGCCGTCGGCCAGCAGCAGCGCGCTGATCGACAGCCCGGCCTGCCCGCCGCCGATGACAACGACGTCCTGGTACTCGGTCCCGGGCCCGTTCATCGTGCACCTCCACCCTGGACAGCGGCCGGCAGCGGCGGCAGCATGGTGAGCACCTCGACGCCGGCCGCGTCGGCGTGCCCGGCGGCATGCTCGTGGATGTCGGCCAGCGTGCCCATCGCCGAGGTGCAGGCGACGCCGTACTTCGCACGCACCCGCTCCGAGGCCTCGTGCAGCGCACGTCCGGCCCGATCCACGAAATCACCGACGGGATAGGTGGTCCCGGGGGTCAGGTGGTCGTGCAGCACCAGCGACGGCGAGTAGCAGTCCTGCAGGGTCCCGTCCGGCCAGCGGACGCGCATGGTCATCTCAGGCATGGCTGCCGACCTCCGCGGTGTAGGCCTCGGGGCGCCGGTCGCGCAGGTGGAACATCGCCCGGCGGGCGGTGTCCAGCTCGGCCTCGACGTCGACCGACACGGTGGCCACCCCCTCGGCCGTGCCGGTGGTGGCACGCAGGTCGCCCCCGGGTCCGACCACCTTCGCGCTGGCCACGAAGCGCAGCGATCCGAAGGTCCCGGACTGGTTCGCCGAGGCCCAGACCACCTGGTTCTCCAGCGCTCTCGCGCGGTCGAACAGATCGAACCGCTGGGTCCAGCGGTCCTGCGCGAGATCTCCCGCCGACGCCGTGCGGGAGGCAGGCCAGGCGGAGATACAGGCGATGATCCGCGCACCGTCCAGGGCCAGCGCACGCGCGGACTCCGGAAAGGCCTTGTCGTAACAGATCATCGTGCCCATCCGGCCGACCGGCGTCTCGAAGGCCGCGAAGCCCTCGCCCGCCTCGTAGGACAGGTTCTCGCCCAGCGGCTGGTGCACCTTGCGGTGCACGCCCAGCACACCGTCGCCGTGCAGGGTGACGGCCGTGTTGTAACGCCGGCCGTCCAGGTCCTCGCAGAAGCCGACGACAACGGTGAGATCCCCGGCCTGGCGGACGATCCGGGCGATCTCCGGGCCGTCCAGGGTCAGCGCAGGCGGCAATGTGCGGCCACCCACCGGGGCGGCGTCCGGTCCGCCGGGACCGCCGAGCGCCGACAGGTAACCGCCGAGCGCCGCCTCCGGCAGCACCAGCAGCTCCACCCCGGCGGCTCGCGCCCGGGCGATGTGGCCGCCGATGTCGGCGAGCCCCTGTTCGAGGTCGCGGCCGAACGGCGCCGCGACCGCGCTGATCGTGGTGGTGGTCATGCCTTCCCCAATCCGGTGACGACGTCCAGGACGTCGGTGAGTTCGCCGTCGGGCCAGCGCAGCCGGACCCCGGCGCCGTCGGTGAGCCGTCCGCAGGAGGCGGTGACGGCGGGCCCGGCCGGTGCGACGGTGCGATCCGGCCGGTCGGTGGTGATCATCCCGAAACCCGGGAAACAGGTGAACCAGTCGCCGACCGAGGCGGCATCCGGCCGCGGCACCGCGGCGACGTCCAGCTCGGCGCCGGTGCCGCTCGCCTCGGCGAGCATGCCCAGCGTGCCGACCAGGCCGGCCATGCTGATGTCCTTGGCGGCCCGCGGCCGGGTGGCGGCGACACAGCCGGCCATCGCGGCCAGGTCGTCGGAGGTGCGGACAGAGGTGGAGTCCCACTGCGCGCCGGCGTAACCCTGCCGCCACTGCCCGCCGAGATCGGCGGTGACGCTGACGGTGTCGCCGCTCCGGCCACCGCCCGCGGCCACCGGACGGTCGGTGCGGCCGAGGGCGGTGACCGACAGCGAGGCCGGCACGCCGAGCTGGGTGTGCCCGCCGAGCACCGGCACCCGCCAGGCGTCGGCGGCGTCCTTGAGCCCGGTCAGCACCCGGCGGGCGAAGGAGACGTCCCGCGCACCGAGGCTGTCCAGCAGGCCGACCGCGGTCGCACCCATCGCGGAGAGGTCGTTGACGTTGACCAGCACGGCACACCAACCGGCCCACTCCGGGGTGCGTTCGACCATCGACGGCAGGATGGCGTCGCTCGCCGCGATGACGTCGCTGCCCGGCACCGGTGCACCGTCGTCCCCGACGAAACCATCTCCACCCAACGAATTGTCGCCGCTCTGCAGGACGTCCAGCAGGCCGGCGAGCGGGGCCTTCGTGCCGCGGACCAGTCGGGAGATCCTCTCGATCGGGTACCGCATCAGCACGTGCGGCCGCGACTGCACGCTGGTCTCCCGGACACGCTGCCAGCCGAGGCGGCGGAACAGCACCTCGTTCTGCGGCTGCACGGTGGCGTCGAAACGCAGCACCCCGGCGGACTCGGCGATCACGCAGGCCGCCCGCACCAGCGCACTGCCCACCCCGCGCAGCGCCTGTCCCTGCGGGGCCACCACCAGCCGGGACCCGGTCCACCAGCCGATGTCCGGGTCGGTGGCCGGGGACAGCCGCACCCCGCCGACGATCTCGCCGCGGCCGTCCCGGGCCACCACGACGACGGTGCGCGGGTCGGCGTCCAGCTCGTCCAGGTCGGTACCGGTGAACAGCTCCTGCTGCTGCACGAACACCTGGCGGCGCAGCTTCCGGTACTCCTGCACCTCCCAGTCGAACTCGGCGCGGCCCAGGGTGAAGGCGGGTGGCGGCGCGACCCGGGTGATCGGGCCGGTCAGCACGTTCTCCGCCAGGGCGGTGACATCGCTGGTGTGAGCGGCCATCTCAAGCACCGACCCCGGAGAGCAGGCCGCACGCGCCGCACGCCGCACAGCCGGCCTTCTGGTCCGACCCGCGCATGCCCAGGTGCACCAGCACCTTGCCGACCCGTCGGGTCACGTCCTCCAGCACGTCGGCCCGCGGCGGCGCCGCGCCATCCTGCGCGGCCAGCGTGCCCGGGATCGGCCGGAACGGCACGACGAACGGGTACACGCCCATCAGCGCGAGCTCCTCGGCGGCCGCCACCAGCTCGTCCGGGTCCTCACCGAGGCCGACGAGCAGGTAGGTGGAGACCTGGTTGCGGCCGAACACCCGCACCGCCTCGCGCCAGGCGGCGCGGTACTCGTCCAGCGACACCGTCGACTTGCCCGTCATCCACCGGGCCCGCACCGTGTCGTCCATCGACTCCACATGGATGCCGATCGACGAGGCGCCGGCCTCGCGCAGCTCGGTGAGCACCGCCAGGTCGCCCGGCGGTTCGCACTGCACCTGGATCGGCAGCTCCGGCACCGCCGCCTTCACCGCGCGCACGCAGCGGGCGAGATGCCTGGCGCCACGGTCCTTGCCGTTCGAGGTGCCGGTGGTCATCACCATCTGCCGGACACCGTCCAGATCCACCGCCGCCCGGGCCACCTCGGCCAGCTGGGCCGGGGTCTTCACCGCGGTGGTGGCACCGGCCGCGAGCGACTCCTCGATCGCGCAGAACCGGCAACGCTCGGCCTCGTCGTACCGGACGCAGGTCTGCACCACCGTGGTGGCGAGCACGTCCTTGCCGTGCAGCCGGGCCAGCTTCTCGAACGGGACCCCGTCGGTGGTGGCCAGGTCGTAGAACCGCGGCCGGGCCACCACCTCCAGGTCCAGTCCGGTGTCGTCGCCGTCGTAGAGCACCCGGCCGTCGACGACCTCGTAGGGCGACTGCGGGTTGCGCGGGATGGCGGCGCCGAGACCGCCGACCAGCACGTGCCCGTCGTCGCTGGGACCGGCGCCCGGGCCGCGGCGCACCGGCGCTTCGAACCGAAATCCTCGCAGAACCAGGTCGACCCGCGTTCCGAGACCGGTCATCGTCGACGCCTCAGACCATGTAGGTCGAGTTGATGATGGCACCCTTGCGGGCGTAGTAGATGAGGGCGTCCTGGACGTCCAGCGGGTGCGACGGGATGACGCCGGCGATCAGGTCCTCCTCCCGCAGGCCGTGCAGGGACAGCCCGAACCGGCAGCAGAACACGGTGCCGCCCTCGGCGATGAACGTCTCCAGCGCACCGTTGATGTTCTGCTCGCCGGGGAAGGCGTTGTCGCCGGTGGTCGGGAAGCCGCGGTTGGCGATGCAGTTCATCGCGCCCGGGCCGTAGAAGTACATCGCCGACTCGAAGCCCTTCCGCAGGGCACGGGTGGCCTGCAGGATCGCCACGAAGCTCACCGAGGACTCGTGGGCGATGCCGTGCACCAGGGTGAAGTAGCTCTGCCCGGGCTCGGCCTGGAAGTCGGGGAAGATCTTCGTGCTGCCGTAGATGTTGCTGCCCTTGGGCAGTGAGGGGTGCGGGATCTCCGCGAGCGAGGCGGCGATGTTCTCGGCGATGCTGTCCTCGAACGGCATGGACGGTCCTTTCGGGCTGTGACTCGGCCGGTACCGGGCGGTACCGGCCGTGGCGTGTGATGCGGTTGGTGGGCGGATCGTGCGGTGGTGCGGTGCTGACATCGGCTGTACGGCAGTGGATGTCGGTGGAGCTGATCGGCTTGCGGGACGGTGCGGGGCTGTCGGGGCCGTTGGGGCAGGATGTGTCGGTCAAATCAGGTCAGGTCCGGGGCGGTCAGGGTCGGTCGTAGAGGGCGGCGAAGTTGTCGGTGAACATGGCGCGGGCGAGTTCCCCGTCGCCGACGGCGGCCTGCAGGCGGGCCAGCTCGCCGGCGTGGTCCCCCCACGGCTCGTCACTGGCGAACAGCACCCGGTCGTGGCCGATCCCGCGGCGCTCGATCTCGTCGGCCAGCCAGCGCGGCGCGAAGCCGATCGCCCACGACGTGTCGGTGTAGACCTTCTTGCCGGCCTCGATCCAGTCGAAGAAACGACCGGAGATGAGCTTGATGTGACCGCTCATCCCGCCGCCCATGTGCACCAGGTGGATGGCCACGTCGTCGCCGTAGCGATCGACAAGCCGCCCCACCTTGTCGATGTCGCTCGCCGCGCCGGGTGAGGTGTGCACGTGCACGACCAGCCCGTGCTCCCGGGCGGTGGCGAAGATCTTCCCCAGGCCGTCCTGGCAGTCCGGGTCGTCGACGCCGCCGCCGAGCAGGAAGCTGGTCTTGAGGGCCCGGACGCCCGGCTCGCCGGCCAGGCCGAGCGCCTTGTCGGTGAGCGCCGCGTCCGCCGACTTCGGCGACACCCAGAGCCCACAGACGAGCCGGTCCTGGTTCTGCACCGCCTCCAGCACGAGATCGTTGAGACGGAAGGAGATCTCGACGTCCGGAACGCCGTAGTTCGGCAGGATCAGCGCCCGCTCGGTGCGCTCGGCGGCCAGGTCCTGCAGCAGTTCGGCGACGGTCTCCCGCGCCGCGAGATCCGGGTGCACCGCGGGTCCGCCGTAGAACGGAAACGCCGGGAGCCGCCCGATGTGCCGATGCGAATCGGCCAGGGTGCCCGCTGTCATGACTCCAGTAGGCGGCCCGGTTGTTGCGGATGGGTTCGATCCGGAACAACGTCAGGTGTCGCGGCGCGACGTGCGCGTCATCTCACCGTCACACATCGCCGGATTCGTCCGCTTCCCGGCCCGACCCGGTTCGCCGGCTCGACCCGCTTCCCCGGCCGCCCCGGCCGACGTGGGCACCCCCGCTCCTGCCCCGATGCCGCGCGCGCGGTCGCCGGTCCGACCCGCTTCCCCGCCCGACCCGGCCGACGTGGGTCCGCGCCGCTGCCCCGATGCCGCACGGGCGGTCCGCCGGTCAGACCCGCCGGCGCGACGACGTCGGGCCGTCCCGGTGCACCCCTATGCCGTCCCGGTGCACCCGTGCAGGACCCCGCCCGGGCCGGCCGGTCCACCGATCGGTGGAGCCGGCTTTCCACCGGCGCTCCGGCCGATCGGCCGACATCCCGCGGCGCCGTCCGGGACGAGGCTGGTAACAGATCCGGTGGACGGCACCGGGGTCGCCGGGAGGCGACACGAGCAGCACGGTCGGGAAAGGCCACGATGATGAGCACACAGCACGAGGAGATCGGCACCGGCACCACGAGCGGCCGCATCACGAGCAGCGACATCACGAGCAACGGCATCGCCGGCCGTGCCGAGGGCATGGGGCGGCAGGACACGGTGCAGCGGGACATGGGCCTGCGGGACCTGCGCGCCCTGCAGGCCGATCTCGCCGCCTTCCACGCCGGTGCGGGCCGCGGCCCGGTCGGGCCGGCCATCGAGCAGATCCCGGCAACGGAGACGACCGGGGGGCTCTCCGGAGCCGACGGCGCGGCCGGGATCACCGGCGGACCCACCGATCTCGACAGCCGGGAGCGGGCCGCGCGGTCACTCGGCTACCGGCGGCAGAACATCCGGCAGGGCGCGATGATCGGTGCGCTGCTGATCGCGGTGCTGCTGCTGCAGGAGCCGTGGAACGACGGGGCGGCCGGCTGGTGGATCGTGGCGGCTTCGCTGGCCCTGCCGCTCGCGCTGATGTTCGCCGCGACGGCCGTGCTGCTCGGCCGCAGCCGCCGGGCGGACGGGATGGCCGTGGCCCCGGCACCGATCGTCAGCGGGATGGACGCCGAAGGCCGCCGCGCGGTGCGCCGGGCTTTCGCCACCGGCGTCCCGGCCACCGAGCCGCTGGCCCGGCGCGCCACCCTGGAGATCGCCCGCGCGACGGTGATCGGCTTCCTGCCGCGCTCCGTGCTGCTGGGTGTGCTGGTGATCATGGAGGTGCTGTTCGCCGCGGTCACCGCGAGCGCCGTCGGCGCCCTCCTCTGGGCCCTTCTCGCCGGCCTCACCGTGGCCCAGCTGATCGGCGGCGTCGCCCGCCTGCAGCGGTCGCACCGCTACCTGCAGGTCGCCGGCTGGTTGCCGGACGAGCGCTGAAGCAGCACAGGGCCGACAGAACAACACAGCACCGACAGAACAGCACAGCGCCGACAGCAACTGCGCCCCACCGGATTCCGGTGGGGCGCAGTCCATGTTCCGGGAGGTCACGTGTGGGCGGCGACCACGCGGCGAGCGCGCGATCAGTGGGGCGCGCGGCCGCGGCCTCAGCCGGACCGGGTGGTCGCGGCCCGGCCCGGATCAACCGGCAGGAAGGTCGGCTCGGCGGCGGACCGGCGACGGCGGGCGAACGCGGTGACCGCCACCCCGACGAGCACCACGACACCGCCGATCAGCTCGACGACCTCCGGCACCTCGTCCTGCACCAGCCAGGCGGTGAGCATGCCGACCGCGGGCACCAGCAGGGTGAACGGCACGACCGACGCCGCCGGGTACCGGGCCAGCAGACTGTTCCAGATCCCGTACCCGACCAGGCTCGCCAGGTAGGCGGTGTACGCGGTGGACAGCAGCGCCCCGACGCCGAGGTTGCCCAGTGCGTGCCACACGGTCGACGGCCCGTCGACGACCAAGGACAGCGCGAACATCGGTACCGGCACGACCGTGGCGGTCCAGACGGTGAAGGCGAGACCGGAGGTGACGCCGGCCTTGCGGGTGACGATGTTGCCGGAGGCCCAGGCGACCGCGGCGGCCAGGGTGAGCATCAGCGCGAGCAGCGGTGTCCCGGCCGAGCGCCCGACACCGACCAGCACCAGACCGATCCCGCCGACCGTGATACCGATGAACTGCCGGACCGTCGGGCGCTCGCGCAGGGCCAGCGCGGCGAACAGGACGGTGAACATCACCTGGGCCTGCAGCACCAGCGACGCGATGCCGGCCGGCATGCCGAGCTTCAGTGCGGTGTACAGCAGACCGAACTGGCCGACACAGGTGAGCAGGCCGGCGGCCGCGATGATCCGGAACGGCACCTGCGGACGGCGGACGAGGAAGACGGCGGGGATCAGCACCACGACGAAGCGGATGGCGACGAACAGCAGCGGCGGGATGCCGTCCAGACCCTCGTCGATGACGACGAAGTTGGCGCCCCAGATGAGGGCGACCAGGACGGCGAGCAGGGTGTCACGCAGTTTCACCGGGTCATCTTCCACGGCCGGCATCATCAACGTCCAGCGAATGATCCTGTACGCCACTCGGTAGCATCGCTGCATGATCGACCTGGTGGCACTGCGCGCATTGATGGCGGTGGGCCGCGCCGGATCCGTGGCGGCGGCCGGCGAGAGCCTGGGCTACACCGCGTCCGCGATCTCCCAGCAGGTCAAGCGGCTGGAGCGGGAGACCGGCGTGCTGATGCTGGAGCGGGTCGGCCGCGGGGTGGTGCTCACCGAGCAGGGCCGGCTGCTGGTGGAGGACGGCCGGCGGCTGTTCGGACAACTGGAGGCGATCCGCTCCCGACTGGAGACCGCCGCCCCCACCGGCGGTCTCCGGCTCGTCGCCTTCGCCACCGCCGTCCGCGGCCTGGTCGCGCCGATGGCCGCAGCCCTGATCACCGAACTGCCCGGCCTCACCCTCACCGTGCTCGAGCAGGACCCACCGGAGGCCGTCGCGATGGTGGCGGCCGGCCAGGCGGACATGGCCGTCGCGCACGACTGGAGCGGCGTACCGCTGCACCGCCCCGCCCACGTCGCCGGCCGGGTCATCGGCCAGGACGTCGCGGACGTGCTGTTGCCGGCCGGGCACCCGCTGGCCGGCAGTCCCGCCCTCACCCCGGGCGAGCTGCTGCACGAGACCTGGGCCTGCTCACCACCGGGCAGCCTGTGCCACGAGTGGTTCACGGTGATGTTCGAGCAGCAGGACCGGCTGCCGCCGATCCGCTGGTACTCCGGTGAGTACGACACCCAGATCGAGGTGGTGGCACAGGGTCTCGCCGCCGCGCTGGTCCCACGACTGGGCCGCCGTGCACTGCCGCAGGGCGTGGTGGCAGTGCCGCTGCGGGATCCGGTGCCGGTCCGCCGGCTCTGGCTGGTCTGGCGGGAGACCATGTCGGAGAGCCCTGCGGTGCAGGAGGTCTCGACCCGCCTCGCCGCCCTCACCGATCCGGTCCCGGCCGCTGCCCCGGCGACACCCACGGCCCCGACCGGCTGACCTCGCCGACCACGACCCGCGCCTGGATCAACGCTCTCGGCATGGCTGTTTCGGCCGAGAACGGTACGGGTGGGACAGAAGTCGACGAGTTCGCCCATGCGGACGGCGATGATCCACGCAGGGTGGCGGGATCCGGCGTCGACGACGCGTCGGAAGTTGTCGCGAATGGGACGGGTCGGACAGGAGTCGCCCCTTTCGTGCGCGCCTGCGAAGAAGATCCTCGCGCCAACGGCGGGGTGCGGGGTGGGATCGGGGCGAGTTGCGGGGTGGGTCAGGCGGCGTCGGCGACGATCTTGGCGATGCGCTCGGCGATGGTGCCGGCCTGCTCGGTGGTGGCGGCCTCGACCATCACCCGGACCAGCGGTTCGGTGCCCGACGGGCGGAGCAGCACCCGGCCGGCGTCACCCAGCTCGGCCTCGGCGGCCGCCACGGCCTCCAGCACGGACGCCGCTCCGGCCACGGACTTATCGGTGACCCGGACGTTCAGCAGCACCTGCGGGAAGCGCTGCACGATCGAGGCGAGATCGGCCAGGGTGCGGCCGGTCTCGGCCACCCGGGCCATCAGCTGCAGACCGGTGAGGATGCCGTCGCCGGTGGTCCCGTGGTCGGCGAGCACGATGTGGCCGGACTGCTCGCCGCCGAGCGAGTACCCGCCCTCGCGCATCTCCTCCAGCACGTACCGGTCGCCGACCGCGGTGGTGCGCACGGTGATCCCGGCGGCCGCCATGGCCCGGTGGAAGCCGATGTTCGCCATCACGGTGCCGACCACGGTGTCGTGGGCCAGCTCGCCACGGCCGGCCAGCGAGGTGGCCAGGATCGCCAGGATCGCGTCCCCGTCGACGTCGCTGCCGTCACCGGCGATGGCCAGGCAGCGGTCGGCGTCACCGTCGTGCGCGACGCCGAGATCGGCACCGTGCTCGAGCACCGCGGCGCGCAGGCCGTCCAGGTGCGTCGAGCCGACGCCTTCGTTGATGTTCAGGCCGTCCGGGTCGCCGCCGATGACCACGACCTCGGCGCCGGCCCGACGATAGGCCTCCGGGGCCAGCTCGGACGCCGCGCCGTGCGCGCAGTCGACGACGATGCGCAGGCCGGTCAGGTCGTGCGGGGTGGCCGCGCGCAGGTGCTGCAGGTAGGACTCGACGGCGACCTCGTCGCGACGGATCCGTCCGACCTCGGCGCCGACCGGGCGTCCCTCGGTGGGGGTGGCCTGCATGTCGGCCTCGATGGCGTCCTCGACCGCGTCGTCGAGTTTGCGCCCACCGGCCGCGAAGATCTTGATGCCGTTGTCCGGCATCGGGTTGTGCGAGGCGGAGATGACCACGCCCAGCGCCGCACCGGTCTCGCCGGTGAGGTAGGCGACGCCGGGGGTGGGCAGCACGCCCAGCAGCACGACGTCGACGCCGGCGGACGCGAGCCCGGCGGCGACCGCCGCCTCGAGCATCTCGCCGCTCGCCCGCGGGTCCCGGCCCACCACGGCGACCGGCCGGACCCGGCCGGGCCCGCCGGACGGAGCAGGAGCGGTCACCGATCCTGGTCCGGAGACGCCGACCGCCCGGGTGCCGGTGAGCACCCGGGCGGCGGAGGTCGCGAGCTCGAGAGCGAGGACGGGGGTCAGGTCGGCATTGGCCAGACCACGCACCCCGTCGGTACCGAAGAGCCGACCCACGAGGGGATCAGCGCTTCGAGTACTGAGGTGCCTTGCGGGCCTTCTTCAGGCCGTACTTCTTCCGCTCCTTGGCCCGCGCGTCGCGGGTCAGGAATCCGGCCTTCTTCATCGCCGGGCGATCGGCCTCGTCCAGCTCGATCAGCGCGCGGGCGATGCCCAGCCGCAGCGCGCCGGCCTGGCCGGTGACGCCGCCACCGGACAGCGTGGCGAAGACGTCGTAGATCCCGTCCTTCTCCAGCGACACCAGCGGCTCCTTGACGAGCTGCTGGTGCACCTTGTTCGGGAAGTAGTTGTCCAGCGTGCGGCCGTTCAGGGTGAACGTGCCGTTGCCGGGGACCAGGCGGACCCGGACGATGGCCTCCTTGCGGCGGCCGACGGTCTGCACCGGACGGTCGACGGCGACGCGGACCACGGAGGGGACGACCTCGGGGGCCTCCTCCTCGACGGCGACGTCGACGACAACCTCCTCGGTGGCCTCGGGGGTGTCGGTGACCTGGGCGTCCAGGTCGGGGTTCTCGCTCATGTACTCGCTCTTCCGGAATGTGGCGTGGTCAGTGGTTCAGCGGATCGGGCAGTGCCCGGTCATGAACTACTGGGCGACCTGGGTGATCTCGAACGGCTGCGGCTGCTGCGCGGTGTGCGGGTGCTGGGCACCCGAGTACACCTTGAGCTTGCGGGCCATCGAACGGCCCAGGGAGTTGTGCGGGAGCATGCCGATGACGGCCTTCTCCACGAGCTTGTCCGGACGGGTGTCCAGCAGGTCGCCCACGGTCTGCGCGCGCAGGCCGCCCGGGTAACCGGAGTGCCGATACAGCACGTGGTCCCGCTTCTGGCCGAGCACCGCGACCTTCTCGGCGTTGATGATGACCACGAAGTCACCGGTGTCCACGTGCGGCGCGTAGATCGCCTTGTGCTTGCCACGCAGGAGCTGCGCGGCCTGGCTGGCCAGGCGGCCGAGCACCACGTCGGTCGCGTCGATCACGTGCCAGGCGCGGGTCACATCGCCTGACTTCGGGCTGTACGTGCGCACGGATATGCCTCTTCGTCTCTCACCGGTTGTCCACGCCGTCCGGGGTGCCGGTGGCGCTGCCGCCCACCGCTGCCGGCGGCGACAATGGTCCGCACCCCTGGCCCGCACGGGTCCGGGCCGGATCACTCCGGAACGGCACAGCGGGAACGGCACGACCTACAGGTGCCGCACGAGCGGCACACCGACCATCGAGATTACCCGTCGCAGGCGGTCATGGCAAAACGACCGGGGCGGGCCGCGGGAGCGTCCGCGGCGTGTCCCCGCCGCGGTGGACTCAGATCGACTGCAGCAGCTGGTACTGGGCGTTCAGCGCGGCGATCAGGTCCGATTCCGAGGACGCGGACAGCTCGATCGCGTACCGCCCGGAGGTGGCCATGCAGTAGTAGACCGAGTTGAGCGCCTGCTGCGCGCACTTCGGTTCGCCCGAGGCATCCGGGGAGAACTCCGTCCAGCCGCCGTCCGTCCCGAGGGTGAACTCGACGAAGGCGTCCCGCACCATCGCCGCCCCCTCGTCATCCGCGGCCCGGTAGACGTTGGTCCGGCCCAGGCCGACGATGTCGACCCCGGCGTCGGCGAACAGCTCCTTCGTACCGATCGGATCGGTGTCCCACACCAGGACGCCGGACGAGTCGTAGAGACCGTCGTGCACGGTGGCGTTGTCCCCGGTGTTGGCCAGGGTGTGCGCCAGCAACCCGTCGGTGTCGGTCGGCAGCTTCATCAGCGCGTCCCCGGAGGCCGGGGTGAAGGCGTCGGCGGACGCGGTCATCGCGTCGAAGGCCTTGGCGATCAGCGCGGGCTGGTCGTAGGCGTCGGCCGGGCTGTCGACCCAGGAGTACAGGACGAACTCCCCCGCCGCCGCGAAGGCGTGCGAGTAGGTGCCGCCGCTGGAGCTCTTCCCGGTCCAGCCGCCGGCCTTGTCGTAGCCGGGGACCGTCAGCTTCCCGGTGTCGGACTCCTTGTCCGCGGAGGCGGCCGTCAGGTCGGTGACTGCCTTCGTCGCCTGAGCGGCGGTGCCGTACTGCAGCACCATCGTCACCATGCCGGAGTCGCTGTCCGTGGTGCTGCGGGAGGCCGCGAATCCGGAGATCATCCCGCCGCGGCGGGCGACCTCGGGTACCGGGTCGTTGAGCACGACGACCAGCGCGGACGGGCCCTTGAGCGGGAGCGTCGAGATGGAGCCCACTTGTGTGAAGTCGGCGTCCACGAACGTCGGCACGACCACCACGGAGGCCAGCCGGCGCGACTCGAGCAGCGCGGCCGACTCCTCCGAGGCCGGCGTCGCCGGAATGTCCCGCGGGGTGGTCGGGTAGTCACCGGTACCGCCGCCGCCGGAGGTGGTGTCGGTCTGCTCGGTGCTCTCCGTGGTGTCGGTGCTCTCCGTCGAGCCGGTGCTCTCCGTGGTCTCCGTCGAGCCGGTGGTGTCGGTCGTCCGGGTGGACCCGGTGGACTCGGTGGACCCCGTGGTCTGTGCGGTGGAGGAGGTGACCGGAGCGGCACCCGGAACCGTCTGCGCCACACCGGAGATCGTCGAGGCACAGCCCGCGGCTACCAGCGCCAGTGCGGTCGTACAGGCCACCAGCCAGGCCCGTCGGGCCTGCCGCCCGACCCCGTGCCGCGTGCGGATCCGTTCCATCGCCACCCACCTCTTCCGCCCGCCGGCCGACTCCGCCGACGGGTCCGTCTCCGGCCCGACGCTACCCGGTCGGGGTTGACCCCCGGGCCGTGTCCGCCGGATCCACGGCCGGCGTCGGATCGACTCCCGTGCCCGCGCCCGCCGGCGTGCCCCGGTCCACGGTCGGCCCCGGATCCACGGACGGCCCCGGATTCACGACCCGAGCCGGATCCCCTGCCACGACGGAACTGCCGATCAGGACGGAATCCTCGGCACCCGTGGGCTCGCGGACCGCGCGGGTGACCGACACCCGGGCCGCCAGGTCCGCGTCCGCCGGGTAGTCGACACCGACCAGCGTCAGCCCACGGGCCGGGGCGATCCGGACCTCGGAGGTCCGCCGGGCGGCTGCCAACAGCCGGGCCGGGGCGTCGACCGGGGCGCGACCCTCCCCCACCGTGGCCAGCGCCCCGACGAGCGACCGGACCATCGAGTGGCAGAAGGCGTCCGCGGTGACCTCGATCAGCACCAGGTGGTCACCGGCGGCGCGAACGCGCAGCGCCTGCAGCTCGCGCACGGTGGTGGCACCTTCGCGCGGGCGGCAGTAAGCGGCGAAGTCGTGCAGGCCGACCAGTGCCGCCGCCGCCCGTTCCATCGCCCCTGTGTCGAGGGTGCGGCGCAGGTTCCACACCGCGGCGCGCTGCAGGGGCTCGACGCCCCACTCGGCCGTGCCGATCCGGTACTCGTAGTGCCGCCGCATCGCCGCGAACCGTGCGTCGAAGCCGGCCGCGGCGACGTCGGCCGACCGCACCCGCACGTCCGCCGGCAGCAGACCGGACAGCCGCCGGAGCAGCCCCCGGCAGGCAGCATGCAGCGCCGCGGCCTCGACCGGATCGTTGCGGCCCCCAGAACTGCCGGCGCTGACGGAGCTGCTCGGGCCGTCACGGGTGCCGGTGCCGTTGGAGTAGCCATGCCCGTCGGGTGTCGTCGGGCGGCCGTGGCCTGACCCGCCCAGGTCCCGTGGGGTCAGGGCGAGCAGGCCGGGCACCGGCACGTCGATGTGCGCCACCTGCCCGGTGGCGTGCACGCCGGCATCGGTCCGGCCGGCGACCACCAGCGGGACCGGTGCCCGGAACAGCACCTGCAGGGCCTCGCCGAGCGCACCGGCGACGGTACGGCGGCCCGGTTGCACCGCCCACCCGGCGAAGTCGGTGCCGTCGTAGGACAGGTCGAGCCGCAGCCGGACCATCGGGTCGACCGGTCCTGGGAGGACGTCCCGGATGCCGGTCGCCGCAGTACTGGAAGGCGGAGCAGTGGGGGAAGGCGGAGCAGTGCCGGAAGGCGGAGCAGTGCCGGAAGGCGGAGCAGTGCCGGAAGGCGGAGCAGTGCCGGAAGGCGGAGCAGTGCCGGAAGGCGGAGCGATGCCCGCGTCCGCACCGCCGTCACCGGCGGCCACATCTCCCTCGGACCCGGTCCCGGCCGCACCGACCCCGGACACACCGACGGGCCCGTCCACCGATTCCTCGGTGGCGGGCCCGTCGGTCCGTGTGCCGGTCAGGTCCGTCAGCCGTCGCCGCGTCCTGCCCTGGTCCGGGTGAACTGCCTACTTCTTCTCGTCCGCATCGTCCGCCTCGGCGACCTCGACGTCGGCGCCCTCCGCCGGGTCCTCCTCGGCCGCGGCAGCCGCCTGGGACTCGGTGGTGCCGTCCTCGGCCGGGGCCTCGACAGCCTCGACCGCGGCGCTGTCCTCGACCTCGGTGGTGGTCTCGGCAGCGTTGGTCTCGGCAGCCTCGGCAGCGGCCGGAGCGGCCGCGGCGGAGGAACGGACACGAGCGGCACGCCGGGTGGCCCGGTTCGCGGCGGAGGCGACGGTTTCCTCGCCGATGAGCTCGATGAGCGCCATGGGAGCGTTGTCGCCCTTGCGCGGGGCGGTCTTGATGATGCGGGTGTAGCCGCCCTCACGGGTCGCGAACGACGGCCCGATCTCGGCGAACAGCTTGTGCACCACGTCCTTGTCGCGGATGACCTTCAGCACCTCGCGACGGGCGTGCAGATCGCCCCGCTTCGCGGTGGTGATCAGCTTCTCGGCGTACGGGCGGAGCCGCTTCGCCTTGGCCTCGGTGGTGGTGATGCGGCCGTGTTCGAAGAGCGACTGCGCCAGGTTGCGCAGGATCAGCTTCTCGTGGTTCGGCGATCCGCCGAGGCGGGGACCCTTGGTGGGCGTGGGCATCTCATGTCCTTCGTGTTCGTGGTCCGGAACCCGACCGGGTCCGGGTGAGGCGGGCGGTCCGGGAGCGAACTCCCGGGGCCCGACGTTTCCTGTCCGCGTCCGGCCAGTGCAGCTGGCATCCCTTGCAGGACATCAGCTCTCACCGGCCGCCCACCCGGTGGCCGGGTGGACCTGACCGTCCGGCCGCCGCGCCGGTTTCCCGGGCGCGGCGGACCGTCGGTCGTCACATCAGATCTGCTCGGTCTCCGCGTAGTCGTCGTCCGAGGCGGCGTTGGAGAACGGGGTGTCGTCCCCGTCGCTCCAGTCGCTGCCGCCGTACGCCTGGGCCGCCGCGACCGGGTCGAACCCGGCCGGCGAGTCCTTCAGCGACAGGCCGAGGCCGTGCAGCTTGACCTTGACCTCGTCGATCGACTTCTGGCCGAAGTTCCGGATGTCCAGCAGGTCGGCCTCGGTCCGCGAGACCAGCTCGCCGACCGTGTGGATGCCCTCGCGCTTGAGGCAGTTGTAGGAGCGGACGGTGAGGTCCATCTCCTCGATCGGCAGCGCAAACGCCGCGATGTGGTCGGCCTCGGCCGGCGACGGCCCGATCTCGATGCCCTCGGCCTCGATGTTCAGCTCGCGGGCGAGCCCGAACAGCTCGACCAGCGTGGTGCCGGCGGAGGCGACGGCGTCGCGCGGGGTGATCGACGGCTTGGACTCGACGTCCAGGACCAGCCGGTCGAAGTCGGTGCGCTGCTCGACACGGGTCGCCTCGACGCGGTACGTGACCTTGAGGACCGGCGAGTAGATCGAGTCGACCGGGATACGGCCGATCTCGGCACCGACGACCTTGTTGGGCGAGGCCGGGACGTAGCCGCGGCCACGCTCGACGACGAGCTCGATCTCGAGCTTGCCCTTCTTGGTCAGGGTGGCCAGGCGCAGCTCCGGGTTGTGCACGACGACACCGGCCGGCGGCGCGATGTCGGCGGCGGTGACCTCACCCGGGCCCTGCTTGCGCAGGTACATGGTGACCGGCTCGTCGTCCTCGGAGGAGACGACCAGTTCCTTCAGGTTGAGGATCAGCTCGGTGACGTCCTCCTTCACCCCCGGGACGGTGGTGAACTCGTGCAGCACGCCGTCGATGCGGATGCTGGTGACGGAGGCACCGGGGATCGAGGACAGCAGGGTGCGCCGGAGCGAGTTTCCGAGGGTGTAACCGAAACCGGGCTCCAGCGGCTCGATGACGAACCGGGACCGGGTCGCGGTCAGCGGCTCCTCGGTGAGGACCGGGCGCTGGGAAATCAGCATGAGGGATGACCTCCAGGTTCTGGTGGCGACCGCCATATGACGCCACACACGGGTGCTGCACGCCCCGGGGGTGCGTGCACCCACGGGAACGGGAGTGGCCCCCGCCGCCGGGAGGGCGGACGGGGACCGGCACGATCCCCGCCGGCGCACGGCCGGCGGGGATCGTGGTGGATCACTTCGAGTAGTACTCGACGATCAGCTGTTCGGTGATCTGCGAATCGATCTGCGCGCGCACCGGGAGCTGGTGGATCAGGATCTGCAGCGTGTTCGGCACGACCTGCATCCAGGCCGGGACGGGGCGCTCGCCGTAGGTCTGCCGCGCCAGCTCGATCGGGAACTTCTCGACCGAGTTCTTGCGGACGGTGACGATGTCGTACTGCTCGACGCGGTAGGACGGGACGTCCACACGCTGGCCGTTGACCTCGAAGTGGCCATGGGTCACCAGCTGGCGGGCGGCGCGACGGGTCCGGGCCAGGCCGGCGCGGTAGATCACGTTGTCCAGGCGCGACTCGAGGATCTGCAGCAGCGTGTCACCGGTCTTGCCGGTGCGCGAGGCGGCTTCCTTGTAGTAGCGGCTGAACTGCTTCTCCATGACGCCGTAGGTGAAGCGGGCCTTCTGCTTCTCCTGCAGCTGGGTCAGGTACTCCTTCTCCTTGGTGCGCGCACGACCGTGCTGCCCGGGCGGGAAGGGGCGACGCTCGAAGGCGACGTCCCCACCGACCAGGTCGGTCTTGAGGCGACGGGAGATCTTGGTGACGGGTCCGGTGTAGCGAGCCATGGGTTATCTCTCCTGCCCGTCAGACGCGTCGCCGCTTGGGCGGCCGCGTTCCGTTGTGGGCCTGCGGGGTGACATCGGAGATCGCCCCGACCTCGAGGCCGGCGGCCTGGAGGGAACGGATGGCGGTCTCGCGGCCCGATCCCGGGCCCTTGACGAAGACGTCGACCTTGCGCATGCCGTGCTCGATCGCCTTGCGGGCGGCGTTCTCGGCGGCCATCTGCGCGGCGAACGGCGTGGACTTCCGGGAGCCCTTGAAGCCGACGTGGCCGGCGGAGGCCCAGGAGATCACGGCACCGGTCGGATCGGAGATCGACACGATGGTGTTGTTGAAGGTGCTCTTGATGTGGGCGTGGCCGTGGGAGACGTTCTTCTTCTCCTTGCGGCGGATCTTCTTGACGCCGGCGGCACCCTGGCGGGTCTTGGGGGGCATGGCGGATTACCTGGCCTTCTTCTTGCCGGCGATGGTCTTCTTGGGTCCCTTGCGGGTACGCGCGTTGGTCTTCGTCCGCTGGCCGCGCACCGGGAGGTGGCGGCGGTGACGCAGACCCTGGTACGAGCCGATCTCCATCTTGCGACGGATGTCGGCCTGCACCTCGCGGCGCAGGTCACCCTCGACCTTGAACTCGTTCGCCTCGATCGCGTCGCGAAGCGCGAGCACGTCGTCGTCGGTCAGGTCCTTGGAGCGGAGATCCGGGCTGATGCCGGTCGCCTTCAGGAGCTCGGCGGCACGCGTGCGGCCGATCCCGTAGATGTAGGTCAGTGCGACCTCCATCCGCTTGTCGCGGGGGAGGTCCACTCCCTGGAGTCGTGCCATCAGGCACACACCCTCTTTCTGCGGTGCCACAGGTGTCGGTCGTGTCCCTCCCCGGACATCCGATCCGGGCCCCGGCCTGTGGTCCGGGGGTGACCGCCCCGCGCCCGGAGGCGTGGTGCGGGTGGTGACACGTTGTCGTGCTGGTGGTGCTGGTACTGCTGGTGGTGCTCGACCTGCTGTGCCGTGCTTGCGTCCGTGGAAGTGGCCGCAATAGCGGCCATCCGCACGGACGCAACCTGCGCGGGCTCAGCGCCGGGACTCAGTGCTTGATTTTCGTGACCTGCTGGGAGCTCCGCTCCTCGCCCTCCCTCGTACCTCGGTCGGGCTGCGATGCTCACTCCCGCAGGCACTCAGCCCTGGCGCTGCTTGTGACGCACGTTGTCGCAGATCACCATGACGCGGCCGTGGCGGCGGATGATCTTGCACTTGTCGCAGATCGGCTTGACACTCGGCTGGACCTTCACGGTCGTCGCCCTTTCCCTAGATCCGGCGGTGTGCCGGAGTCCACGCGCCCCCACCTCGGAGGCGCTCCCTACCGGTCCGGCCGTCGGGCCGCCCCGGTCGCAGCCGGGACGTGGTCCCGGCCCTGCTCCCTGAGGGAGGAGCAGAAGTCTTCAGTTGGTGCGGGCGCAGGCCCTGTCGTGACGACGGGCCGGCCGGCTCACTTGTAGCGGTAGACGATCCGGCCGCGGCTCAGGTCGTACGGCGAGAGCTCCACGACCACGCGGTCCTCGGGCAGGATGCGGATGTAGTGCTGTCGCATCTTGCCGCTGATGTGCGCGAGCACGCGGTGCCCGTTCTCCAACTCCACGCGGAACATGGCGTTGGGGAGCGGCTCGACCACGCGGCCCTCGACCTCGATGGCCCCGTCCTTCTTAGCCATAGCCTCCACAATCCGTAGTAGTCCTGGTCAGTCGCCCGGACCTGAGGCCCGGATCGGCTGTCACTGCCTGCCCGCCGGCATCACTGCCGGCCGGACGCGCGGACATGCCGATCCCGCGACCGCAAGGCGATCGCCGGTCCGGTACGAGTGGCTGACCCGGGACCCGCCCGGGAGAGACTTCCGCACGCCGCGCTGCCGTTCGACCCACCGCCCCGCACCAGGGCCGGGACACCCGGTGACCGACCCGCGGACGGGAGGGACCTGACGTGACCAGCTGACATGCACACGGAACAGCGGCGACACACGCGCCGACGTTCAACTATACGCGCGGAGGCGCGCACCCACCAATTCCGGCAGGTCCCCGCACCGGCCCGGCCCCACCGACCCCGACCGTGCGGTCCTCGAACGGCGCTGCTGCCGCCGGTCGGCACTCCCCCGGGGACCACCCACCCGGGATCCCGGCGAGCATAACCGCCCGCCCGCGCGGGCATCCTTGGGGTGTGGCGGAAGAGGGCGGCGTGGCGGCGCGACGGGCAGCAGTGGCGGATCGAGCCGTGACGGTGGCGTTCCGACCCGGCATCACCGACCGGAACGGGGTGCCGCCCACCCGGGGAGAGTGGCCGAGGTCGTCGACCTGCACCGTGGCCGCAGCAGACGGAGCGACGATCGGCGGGATCCGTTGATCGAGCGGTACGGCTACGTCTGGCTGCCCTACGCGATCGCCGCCGTCGCCCTGATCGCGATCGCGCTGATCGCCCGGCACCGCCGGCAGCTGGGTCCGGCCATGCGGGACCGACTGGTGCTGCGGGCCGCGGCGCTGCTGGTACTGGCCGGAGCCATCCTGCTGCTGGCGGATGCGGCGACCGAGGGCGACGGGCTGGCGTCGTTCGACATCCCGGTCTGGCAACGTGCCATCGACCTGCGCGCGGACTGGTTGACCCCGGTCGTCATCGCCTGGACGACCATCGGCAGCACCGTCGGGATGACCGTGATCTGTCTGATCGGCTTCGGATACCTGATGTGGCGCAAGGACTTCGCCGGCGCCGGGCTGCTGGCGACGGTGGGTATCGGCGCCGGCCTGCTGGTGGTGATCGGCAAGCGGATCGTCGGGCGCACCCGGCCGCCGGTGGACATGCGACTGGTCACTGAGACCAACGAGTCGTTCCCGTCCGGCCACGCGCTGGCGGCGACGGCCGTGCTCGGGATCGTCGTGCTGCTGGTCCGGCGCCACCTGCGCGACCGGCGGTGGATCATGGTCGCCGTGGTGCTGGGCGTCTTCTGGCTGGGCATCGGGCTGAGCCGGATCTACCTCGGCGTGCACTGGGCGACGGACATCCTCGGCGGCTGGCTGACCGGGGCGGCCTGGCTGATCACCGCCGTCACCATCTGGGACTTCCTCGACGCGGCGCGGCGACCGCCGTGGCGCCGGGTCGCAGCGGTGGCCGGAGCGGCGGCGGAGGGAGTGGCGGCGGAGGGAGTGGTGGGAGTGCCGGTGGCGGGAATGCCGGTGGTCGGAGACGCGACGGGCGCCGGCGCGGCCGGTGCGGTGAGCGATCAACCGGTCAGTGATCCGCCGGTCAGTGATCCGCCAGCCGGTACCGGGACTCCGGGCGGCCGACCTGCCCGTACCGATGACCCCGCCGGGCCACCCCTGTCTCCACCAGGTGTGCGAGGTACCGACCCGCGGTGATCCGGGAGATGCCGAGTTCCTCGGCGAGCTCGACCGCCGACGCGTCGTCGCGCCGGCGCAGTGCCGCGGACACCAGCTCCAGGGTCTGCGGGGTGAGGCCCTTCGGCAGCGGCGCGCCCAGCGGGGTGCGCAGCACCGCGAAGGCCCGGTCCACGTCCTCCTGCGCCACCCGGTCGCTGACCTGCACCTGGGCCCGGAACGAGCGGTAGGCGGTCAGCCGGTCCCGCAGCGCGGCGGAGGCGAACGGTTTGATCAGGTACTGCACGGCACCCTGGGCGACCGCGGCGCGCACGGCGTCGGACTCCCGCGCCGACGACACCACGATGACGTCGATCGGCCGGCCCGCCGACCGGAGCCGGCGCATCACCTCGAGTCCGGTCAGGTCCGGCAGGTGCAGGTCGAGCAGCACGAGGTCGACGTCGCCGGTCTCGATGAACGCGAGCGCCTCGGCGCCGCTCCCGGCCACCCCGACCACGGTGAAACCCTGCTGGCGGGACACGTGGTGCGCGTGTGCCCTCGCCGCGACCGGGTCGTCCTCGACCACCAGCGTGCGGATGGCCGCGCCGGCCCGGGCGGTGCTGCGGGCGGCGCCGACCGGCTCATCCGTTGCCACGGGTCCGACCCTGCACGACTGCGTCCCCCTCGGGCTCGACCGACTCGGACACCAGAGTCCCATCCCCGGCTGCCGGGCCGTGCACCGCCCCGCCGGGCGGGTCGGTCTGGCCGTGCGCGGATCCGTGACCGGCCGAGCCGCCGGCCGCCGTCCCGTCCTGTGCCGCGGGTGCGACGTCCTCCGCTCCCCCGCTCCGCCGGTCACCGTGACCGACCAGGGGCAGTTCGACCCGGAAACGCCCGTGGTCACCGGGGACCGCCTGGACCGTGCCACCGCAGCGGGCGACGGCCTGCCGCACCAACGCCAGGCCGAGGCCGCGGGCACCGGCCGGGCCGCGGACGGACTTGGTGGTGAAGCCGTCGGCGAAGATCCGCTCGGCGACCTCGGCGGACAGGCCGGCGCCGGTGTCCCACACCTCCAGCACCAGCCGGTCGTCGAGGGGTGCGCAGCGCACCCCGACCATCCGGCGCGGAACACCTGCGGTGCCCGGCGGGCCGGCCGGTCCGGCGCGACCGTCGCCGGCCGTCAGCGGCGCAGCCGCGGCGGCGTCGATGGCGTTGTCCACCAGGTTCCCGAGGACGGTGACCAGCTCGCGCGCATCGGCGGCGCCGTGCGGCAGGTCGGAGTCCGGGTCGACGATCAGCTCGACGCCACGCTCCGAGGCCTCGGCCGACTTGCCGAGCAGCAGCGCGGCGACCGCCGGTTCACCCATGCCCTCGACCACCTGGTCGGCGAGCGACTGGGCCATCTCCAGATCCTCGACCGCGAACTGCAACGCCTCCTCGACCTCCCCCAGCTCGAGCAGCGAGACCACGGTGTGCAGGCGGTTCGCCGACTCGTGCGCCTGCGCGCGCAGCGCCCGGGTGAACCCGCGCATCTCGTCGACCTCGCCGGAGAGTTCCTGCAGTGCGGTGTGGTCGCGCATCGTCAGCACCGCGCCGACCGGCCCACCGGCGCCGGCGGCCCGGCGCCGGGTCACCGCGAGCACCCGGGACGGGGTGATCACCAACTGGTCGGTGATCTCCTCGTCCGACTCGACGATCTCCGCGAGATCGCCGGTGATCCCTGCCTCCTCGGCGGTCCGGCCGGCGACGTCCTCGTCGGGCAGGTCGAGCAGCAGCTGGCCCTGCCGATTGATGCCGACGACGCGGTGCGCGGTGTCGAGCAGGACCATGCCGTCGTGCACGGCGTCCAGCACGGTCTCGTAGTACGAGTACAGCCGGGCCAGCTCGCGTGGTCCCAGGCCGAGGGTCTCCCGACGCAGGCGACGCGCGATGAGCAGGATGCCGAGACCGCCCACGACCAGGGCGACCACTCCGACCCCGACCAGCAGCCACATCCGCTGCTGAACGGTGGCGGAGATGTGCGCCTGCGTCACCCCCACCGAGACCAGGCCGAGGAAGGTGCCGTCGGCGGCGATGATCGGGGTGACCGCCCGCATGGACGGGCCGAGACTGCCGTCCGCGACGGTGACGTACGGCTGGCCGGACCGCGCGGTGGACAGGTCACCCTCGAAGGTGCCGCCGATCAACGTGGTGTTCGGGTGGGTGAGCCGGGTGCCGTCCGCCCGCAGGAAGACCACGAAGTCGACGGACGTGGCGAGCCGGATCTGCTCCGCGTACGGCTGCAGCGCTGCCGACGCGCCGGCGACATCGAGGTCCTCGCCGAGGATCTCGGCGACACCCGGGGAGGACGCCGCAGTGGTGGACACCGCCACCACCCGCTCCCGGGTGACCTGGTCGGTGTACTCACGGCTGTCGAGGAACACCAGGCCCAGACCGACGACGATGACCACCAGCAGCAGGACCGTCAGCAGGACCAGCATCCGGGCGGCGATCGACCGGCCGGACCGCCCCAGCCGGGCCATCATCCGGCCCACCGGTCCCCTGGCCGGGGCCGGGTCGCCGGGATCGCCGGGCACGGTCGGGAGGGCAGCAGCGGCCGACGAACCGCGCACCGCCCCACCTCCTCCCGCAGCCGGACCAGGAGGGCCGACGCAGCAGGTGCCGCGAGCGTCCGTGCGGGGACGGCGCGGCCGGCGGGTCGCCGTGGACACGGCCCTCCGTCGGAGGATCGCACGGCACCCACCGCGGGAACACCGCGCTCGGCTCGCATGCTGTGAACAGTACGAACGAAACATCGACATCGGCCACAGCAGGCACGCACGCTGTGATCACGGGCACAGCCGTTCGTGGTACCTCGGTCCCCCTCCCGACCGGGACGCGCGACCTGCTGGACCGGACGGGTCGCTCCGCCGTCGTCGAGGGGTGGTGGCGGACCCGTCCGGCCCGCCCGGCTCCTGCGCAGTTCACCCGCCGGTCAGGGTGCCGCTGCCGCCCGTGGACGCCGGCGCGGGACGACCGATGCCGGAGCCACCGCAACTCTGCGTTTCGTCCACGCCGACTGCGCGCACCCACGGGCGCGCGTGCGGCCGACCGCCTGTCTCACCGGCCGCGTGGCGACCCGGCCGGGGCGGGGCTCAGTCCAGGGAGACCGGGGTGACGCCGAACGGCGCGAGCCCGGCGAGACCGCCGTCGGCGGCGGTGAGTACGCAGATCCCGTCGGACAGGATGCCGACCGAGTGCTCGAAGTGCGCGGCCCGGGCGCCGTCCCGGGTGGAGACGGTCCAGCCGTCGTCCAGCTCCCGGGTCAGCGCGCGACCCAGGGACAGCATCGGCTCGATGGCCAGGGCCATGCCGGGGGCGAGCCGCACGCCCTTGCCGCGCTTGCCCTGGTTCGGCACGAACGGGTCCATGTGCATGGCCGTGCCGATGCCGTGGCCGCCGTACCCCTGGACGGACCCGTAGCGCCGGCCGTCCTGCTTGCCGGACCGCTCGGCGGAGGCCTGGATCGCCCACGACACGTCACCCAGTCGGCCACCGGCCTTGATCGCGGCGATGCCCGCCCACATGGCCAGTTCCGTCGCGACCAGCAGGTCCGTCTCCGCTTGCCCGATCTCGTCGTCGTCCGGGGCGGCCCCGATGTGCACACTGACCGCCGAGTCGGAGTGCCAGCCGTCGAGCACGCAGCCGGCGTCGATGGACAGCAGGTCGCCCTCGGCCAGCACCCGGGGACCCGGGATGCCGTGCACGATCTCGTCGTTGACCGAGGCGCAGATGGTGGCCGGGAAGGCACCCTCGCCGCCCGGGCCGCCGCCGTACCCCTTGAAGTTGCTGACCGCGCCGGCATCGGCGATGACCGCGGCCACCGCCCCGTCGACGTCGGCGGTGGTCGCACCCGGCACCGCCGCGGCGCGGCCGGCCACGATCGCCCGGGCCAGGATCTGCCCGGACGCGCGCATCATCTGCAGCTCGCCCCGGGTCTTGTACTCGATCTCCCCGCGTACCACGACAGCTCAGTCCAGCGCGTCGATCGCCTTGCGGATGCGCTCCTGCACCTCGTGGATCTCGCCGACACCGTCGATCCGGGCGACCTTCTCGCCGTAGAACTCGATGAGCGGGGAGGTCTCCGCGTGGTAGATCGCCAACCGCCGGTCGATCGACTCGGGGGTGTCGTCACTGCGCCCGCGGGCCGTCATCCGCTCACGGAGCACCTCGTCGGGGGCGTCGACCAACAGCACGCACTTGATCGGGGTGCCGCGCTCGGCGAGCACGCCCTCCAGCCAGGATGCCTGGGAGATGTTGCGCGGGAAGCCGTCCAGCAGGAAACCGACCTCGGCGTCGGGCTGTGCCAACCGGTCGACCAGCATGTCCTGGGTGACCTCGTCCGGCACCAGCTGGCCGGCGTCCATGATCGCCTTGACCTTCTGGCCCAGCGGGGTGTTGCCGGAGATGTTCGCCCGGAACAGGTCCCCGGTCGACACATGGGGGATCCCCACCGCCTTGGTGAGGAGCTCGGCCTGGGTGCCCTTACCGGCACCCTGCGGGCCGACGATCAGAAGTCGCATCAGCGGAGGAACCCTTCGTAGTTGCGCTGCATCAGCTGGGTCTCGATCTGCTTGACGGTGTCCAGACCGACGCCGACCATGATGAGCACCGCTGTGCCACCGAAGGGGAAGTTCTGGTTCTGACCTTCGCCGGTGATGGACAGGAACATGTTCGGGAGAATCGCCACGATACCGAGGTAGATCGACCCCGGCAGTGTGATCCGCGACAACACGAACTGCAGGTATTCGGCCGTCGGCCGGCCCGGGCGGATGCCCGGGATGAAGCCGCCGTACTTCTTCAGGTCGTCCGCGCGCTCGGTCGGGTTGAAGGTGATCCCGACGTAGAAGTACGTGAAGAAGATGATCAGGCCGAAGTAGAGCAGGATGTGCACCCAGCTCGACTGGTTGACCACGTACTGGTTGAAGAACTGCGCGACGCCGGAGTACTCCACCTCACCGGTGACCTCGTTGACCGTGGTCGTGCTGACCAGGCCGAGGATCAGCGACGGGATGTAGAGCAGCGAGGTCGCGAAGATGACCGGGATGACGCCGGCCTGGTTGACCTTCAGCGGCAGGTAGGTCGAGGTGCCGCCGTACATCTTCCGGCCGACCATGCGCTTGGCGTACTGCACCGGCAGCCGGCGCTGGCCCTGCTCGACGAAGACCACCGCGGCGATGATCAGGAACGCGATGACGATGATCGCGGCGAAGACGACGCCGCCCTGGCCGGACAGGATGTTCTGGCCCTCGGCCGGGATCCGGGCGGCGATCGAGGTGAAGATCAGGATCGACATGCCGTTGCCGATGCCGCGGTCGGTGATCAGCTCGCCCATCCACATGACGGCGGCGGTGCCGGCGGTCATGGTGAGCACCAGGACGATCAGGCCGAACACGCTCTGGTCCGGGACCACCTGGCTACGCACCGTGCAGCTGCCGAACAGGTTGCTCGGGCCGTCGGTGATGGCGAGGCCGACGAACGCCGTGGACTGCAGGACGCCGAGGCCGATGGTCAGGTACCGGGTGTACTGCGTCAGCTTCGCCTGACCGGCCTGGCCCTGCTTCTTCAGCTGCTCGAACCGCGGGATGACCACACCCAGGAGCTGGATGATGATCGACGCGGTGATGTACGGCATGATGCCCAGCGCGAAGATCGACAGCTTGAGCAGCGCACCACCGGAGAACAGGTTCAGCACGGTGGTCAGGCTGGTGTCGGCACCGTTCGCCTCTTCCAGACACTGGTTCACGGCCGTGTAGGAGACGCCCGGGGACGGCAGGGTGGCACCGAGTCGGTAGACCGCGACCAGGGCCAGCGTGAAGAGGATCTTCTTCCGGAGATCCGGGGTCTTCAGCGCCGAGACGAATGCGGCGAGCAAAGGTTCTCCTTCAGGTGCGCGGCGCAGCTGTCGTACGGGCCGCCGCACGGGCCGGCACCGGACGCGTCGGCGCGGACCCGGGTCTGTTCGGGTGCAGATGGAGCTTCAGTCGTTGCTGGTGCTTCTGGTGCTGCTGACACTGCTGGTGCGGGTGACTCGGTACTGCCGGGTGCTGCTGGTCGTGCGGAGTTGCTGGTCGTGCGGTGCTGCCCGTGACGGTGTTCCCGATGGTCCGGTCACCCCGCCCGGAGTGACCCGGGCCGGCTGCGCCGGGCACAGGTCACCGCTCGGTCGAGGGTAACGCACGATCCCCCGGGCCCGGACCGCTGCGGCGCAGCGACCGGACATCCGGGGGATCGTGGGTGAACCCTGGTCACGGGCTCGGGGCGCTCGACCCGGGGTGGTGGCCCCGGGACGTGCTATCGGGCTGTCCGTCAGACGGCGACGGCGGACCCGCCCGCCGCGGCCAGCTTCTCCTTGGCGGAGCCGGAGAACGCGTGCGCGGTGACCTCGAGCTTGACGCCGGCGACGTCACCGTCGCCGAGCACCTTCACCAGCTCGCCGGACCGGACGAGTCCGGCCGCGACGATCGCGTCGACGTCGACGGCACCGCCGGCCGGGAAGGCCGTGGCGAGCTGACCGACGTTGACCACCTGGTAGGCGGTGCGGAAGCGGTTCTTGAAGCCCTTGAGCTTCGGGAGCCGCATGTGCAGCGGGAGCTGGCCGCCCTCGAACGAGGCCGGGACGTTCTTCCGCGCGCCGGTGCCCTTGGTACCGCGGCCGGCGGTCTTGCCCTTCGAGCCCTCACCACGACCGACACGGGTCTTCGCGGTCTTGGCGCCGGGGGCGGGACGGAGGTGGTGGACCTTGATGGTCATCTCCGGCTCACTTCCCTTCGGTTGCTTCGTACGGCTCGACCGTCAGCAGGTGCGTCGCGGAGCGGATGTAGCCGCGCACGATCGCCGAGTCCTCCACGACCACCGAGTGGTGGATCCGCTTCAGACCGAGCGAACGCACGGACTCCCGCGCCGGGCGCTTGTTGCCGATGGTCGACTTGATCTGGGTGACCTTGAGCTGGGCCATGGTCACACCCCCTGCCCGGCACGCGCCCGCAGCATGGCGGCGGGGGCGACGTCCTCGATCGGCAGGCCACGACGGGCCGCGATCTCCTCCGGCCGCTGCAGACCCTTGAGGGCCGCCACGGTCGCGTGGACGATGTTGATCGGGTTGTCCGAGCCCAGGGACTTGGACAGCACGTCGTGGATGCCGGCGCACTCGAGCACGGCACGCACCGGGCCACCGGCGATGACACCGGTACCCGGCGAGGCCGGACGGAGCAGGACGACGCCCGCGGCGGCCTCACCCGTGATCGGGTGCGGGATGGTCGAGGCGATGCGCGGCACCTTGAACATGTGCTTCTTCGCCTCCTCGACGCCCTTGGCGATGGCGGCCGGGATCTCCTTGGCCTTGCCGTAGCCGACGCCGACGCTGCCGTCGCCGTCACCCACCACCACGAGGGCGGTGAAGGAGAACCGGCGGCCGCCCTTGACCACCTTGGCGACACGGTTGGTCACCACGATGCGCTCGAGCAGCGGGTTGCGCTCCTGGGGAGCGTCCCGGCGGTCGTTGCGACGGTCGCCGCGACGACCGTCGCGACGGTCACCGCCGCCGGCGCGATCGCCACCGCCGAAGCCGCCTCCGCGTTGCGGTCCGGGCATCAGATGTCCCTTCCAGTCTTCGTGTTCATGATCAGAACTCCAGCCCGGCCGCGCGGGCCGCGTCGGCCAGGGCCGCGATGCGGCCGTGGTACTTGTCGCCACCGCGGTCGAACACCACCGAGGAGACCCCGGCGGCCTTCGCACGCTCGGCGACCAGCTCGCCGACCTTGCGGGCCTTGGCGCTCTTGTCGCCCTCGGCGGCACGCACGTCCGCCTCGAGCGTCGAGGCCGCGGCGATGGTGCGGCCGACCGAGTCGTCGACCAGCTGCACGGCGATGTGCCGGGCGGAGCGGTTGACGACCAGGCGCGGACGCCCGGTGGTGCCGACGACCTTCTTGCGCAGGCGGAAGTGCCGGTTCGCTCTGGCAGTCCGACGTGCGGCGCTGTAGTTGGCTGCCATCACTTACCCTTCTTTCCTTCCTTGCGCCGGACGACCTCGCCGGCGTAACGGACACCCTTGCCCTTGTACGGCTCGGGCTTGCGGATCCGCCGGATGTTGGCGGCGACCTCGCCGACCAGCTGCTTGTCGATGCCCTCGACCCGGAAGCGGGTGGGGGTCTCGACGACGAAGCTGATGCCCTCGGGCGCCTTGACCGGCACCGGGTGGGAGAAGCCGAGCGCGAAGACCAGGTCCTTGCCCTCGGCGGTGACGCGGTAGCCGGTGCCCTGGATCTCCAGGGCCTTGGCGTAGCCGGTGGTCACACCGATCACCATGTTGTTGACCAGCGTGCGGGTCAGGCCGTGACGGGCCTTCGAGTCACGCTCGTCGTCCGGGCGGGTCACCTCGAGGGTGCCGTCGCCCTTGGCGACACTGATCGGCTCGACCACGGTGTGCGAGAGGGTGCCCTTGGGCCCCTTGACCGTGACGTGCGAGCCGTCGATTGTCACGTCGACCCCCGAGGGAACGGGGATCGGCAGCTTTCCGATTCGCGACATGTCAGTCGTTCCTGTCCGATTACCAGACGTAGGCGAGGACTTCCCCGCCCACCTTCTTCTTGGCGGCCTGCCGGTCGGTCAGCAGACCGGTCGAGGTCGAGATGATGGCGATGCCGAGGCCGCCGAGCACCTTCGGCAGCTCGGTCGAGCGCGCGTAGACGCGCAGACCGGGCTTGGAGATGCGCTTGACGCCGGCGATCGAGCGCTCACGGCTCGGGCCGTACTTCAGCTTGACGACCAGGCTCTTGCCGACGGTGGCGTCGGCGGTGGTCCAGGAGCCGATGTAGCCCTCCTTGACCAGGATGTCGGCGATGTGGCCCTTCAGCTTGCTGAACGGCATCACCACCTCGTCGTGGTACGCGGAGTTGGCGTTGCGGATCCGGGTCAGGAAATCCGCGATCGGGTCGGTCATGGTCATGGGATCTGTGGTGCCTTTCTCGCCCGGTTCCGCCCGGGTGGGGCGGCCTGTGCGAAGAGGGGCGCGACGGGTCGCGCCGGGTGCAGGTCGTGGTGCGGTGGCCCGGCCCGGTCCGCGGCCGGAGCCACGGTGCGGGGCGGGACCACCGGGTGGTCACCGGGGAACAGTCACCAGGAGGACTTGGTGACGCCCGGCAGCTCGCCGGCGTGCGCCATGTCCCGCAGGCAGATCCGGCACAGGCCGAACTTGCGGTACACCGAGTGCGGGCGGCCGCACTTGTTGCAGCGGGTGTAGCCGCGCACCGCGAACTTCGGCTTGCGCTTGGCCTTGTTGATCAGAGCGGTCTTCGCCATGCTCAGTTCTCCTTGAAGGGGAAGCCCAGGGCGCGCAGCAGGGCACGACCCTCGTCGTCGGTGGTCGCGGTGGTGACCACGGTGATGTCCATGCCGCGCGAGCGGTCGATGCGGTCCACGTCGATCTCGTGGAACATCGACTGCTCGTTGAGGCCGAAGGTGTAGTTGCCGTTGCCGTCGAACTGCTTCGGCGACAGACCGCGGAAGTCACGGATACGCGGCAGGGCGATGGTGACCAGCCGGTCCAGGAACTCCCACATCCGGTCGCCGCGCAGGGTGACCTTGGCGCCGATCGGCATGCCCTCGCGCAGCTTGAACTGGGCGATGGACTTGCGGGCCTTGCGGACGATCGGCTTCTGGCCGGTGATCGCGGTGAGGTCCTTGACGGCACCCTCGATCAGCTTCGCGTCACGCGCGGCCTCGCCGACGCCCATGTTGACGACGACCTTGACGACGCCCGGGATCTGCATGACGTTGCCGTACGAGAACTGCTCGTGCAGCGCGGTCTTGATCTCGGCGTGGTACCGGGTCTTCAGCCGCGGGGCGGTCTTCTCGGTGGTGGGGGCACTCATCACAGGTCCTTCCCGCTCTTGCGGCTGACCCGGACGTTGCGGCCGTTGTCGTCGGTCCGCTTGCCGACCCGGGTCGGCTTGTTGTCGCCGTCGACGACCATCACGTTGGAGATGTGGATCGCGGCCTCCTGGGTCACGATGCCGCCGGACTTCGCGCCACGCTGGGTCGTGGAGACCTTGGTGTGCTTCTTGATCCGGTTGACACCCTCGACCAGCACGCGGCCGGTCTCCGGGTAGGCCTGGATGACCTTGCCCTTGGCGCCCTTGTCCTTGCCGGCGATCACCAGCACGGTGTCGCCCTTCTTCACCTTGAGACCCATGGTCAGAGCACCTCCGGTGCCAGAGAGATGATCTTCATGTAGCGCTTGTCGCGCAGCTCGCGGCCGACCGGCCCGAAGATGCGGGTGCCGCGCGGGTCGCCGTCGCCCTTGATGAGGACCGCGGCGTTCTCGTCGAAGCGGATGTACGAGCCATCCGGACGACGCTTCTCCTTGACCGTGCGCACGACGACCGCCTTGACGACGTCGCCCTTCTTGACGCCGGCACCCGGGATCGCGTCCTTCACGGTGGCGACGATGATGTCGCCGATGCCCGCGTAGCGGCGCGAGGAGCCGCCGAGCACGCGGATGCACAGGATCTCCTTGGCGCCGGTGTTGTCGGCGACACGGAGCCTGGACTCCTGCTGAATCACGTCCGAACCAACCTTCTGGTCTTACGGGGTGTTGCCTGGTTCCGATCCCTTCCGGGGCCCTCACACGCGAAAAGACAAGAGGAGGTGCGGGCATCTGCCCGCCTTTTCCTCTTGCCCGTGGTCCGCGTGACGGACCTGTGGGGGCCGTGCGGCCCGCTCACCGGGTGCGAGCACCCGGCCGGAAGGAGAAACGAAGCCCTGGCAGGATTTCCGACCCCGCCAGGCCAGTGCGATGCACCGGTGCTCGCGCACACGGGACACCAGTCGTCCACCTTACCAGGTCGGAGCGGCCTTCCTGACCAGTCGGAGCGGGGCTGATCAGCGGCGATCCCATCCCCCTGCTCCCCCGACCCCTCCCCCCGCGAGGATCTTCATCGCAGGCGCGCAGGAAAGTGGCGACTCCCGTCCCACCCGTCCCAACGGCGGCAACTTCCCACGCGTCTGCGATGAAGATCCTCGCGCTGGGAGGGGTGGCGGGTGGCGGTCAGAGCGGGGAGGAGGTGCCGGCCTCGTAACTGCGCAGGTGCCGCTCGCCGATGCCGAGCTCGTCCCAGCTCGCCCGCCAGGCCGTCAGGTGCAGGGACGCGGTGTGCCGGTCCAGCGCCGCCCGGTCGGCCCACCGCTCGTGCACGCGGACCAGGCCCGCGTCCATCACGTCCAGCGCGTAGGCGTACTCCAGGCAGCCGGACTCGGCCCGACTCGCCCGGATCATCGCCGCCAGCACCGGCCGGGCCGGTTCGATCCGGTCGGCCGGGATGCGGAAGGTGCCGGTGACCAGCACGGTGGCGACCGGCTCCACCACCAGGTCGTCGAAGTCGTGGTGCGTCTGCAGCCAGTACCGGACGAAGGAGCAGGTGGCCCTGATCCGGGACCCGCGGTCGCGGACGTCGGCCAGGGCGCCGGCGATCAGCCGACCGGCCATGCCGCGGCCCTCGAACTCCTCCAGCACGAACGTCCGGTTGAAGTCGAGCACCCCCTGCTCCGCGAGATCCGGGGTGTAGGCGGTGATCCCGGCCAGTTCCCCGTCGACGGTGATCTCGTAGCGGTGCCGGACCGGATGGTGGCGGACCTCGATGCCCATGCGGTCAGTCTGCTGGGGACCGGTCGTACCCACAACCGCACGGCGCCGCCGCACCCGGCGTCAGCGGAACGCCCGGGGTCGGCGGGTACGGACCACCTCCGGTCGGCCGATGCGGCTGCAACCCTGTTGCGGGACTGCCGCATCGACCAGGTCCGGGGCGGTCAGCCCCGCGCTGCGTGCAGCCGGATCAACCGGTCCAGGATGTCCACGATCACGCCGCCGAGCTCCCAGCGGGACACCTCGGGCTGCGCCCGCTGGATGTGCTCGTAGGAGATGGCGGTGAACACCAGCTCCACGACACCCGCTGCCTCCCAGTACCTGTCGTCGTCGATCTGCGGGAAGTCCGGGCGCCACAGTTCGGCGTGAGCGGCCCGCACCGCGGCGGCCGCCGCCTCCCCACCGCCCGCCGGCGCCCCGGCCGCGGCACTCGCGGCCAGGTGCCGCACGTCCAGCAGCGGGTGCGCGAGGCAGGCATCGGTCCAGTCGAAGATCACCGGCCCGCCGGACCCGGTTCCGGCATTGCCCAGGTGCAGGTCCCCGTGCGACAGGGTGTCCGGCAACCCCGACCCGGCGAGCAGCTGCACGGACTCCATCAGCCAGGGCTCGAGTTCCCGTGCGGCACCGCGCTGCTGCGCGGTCATCAGCGGGAGTTCGACCGAATCGTGCAGTACGGTCCGGAGCTCCTCGATCGTCGACGCGGCGCCCCGGTCCGGTGCCCCGGCGGCCTGCAGGGCGGCCAGCCCGGCCAGGGTCTCCCGCTGCACGCGCGCCAGGGCCCGGGCGACCGCGGCCGGCGTGCCGGGTTGCTCGTCGTCGATCCCGACGACCGGCTCCATCAGCATCCAGGCCCGGTCGGTGTCGATCCCGAGCAGGCCGGGCACCAGGTCGGGGACCAGCTCGTGCAGGACGGCGGTGATCGCGGGCTCGTCGTGGAAACGCGCGCAGGTCGCCTTGAACCACACGTCGGCCGGTCCGCGGGGGCCGGTCACCGGCCGGCGCAGCACCGCGGACAGACCCCACATCTTGGTGATCTCGGCCGGCCCCGTAGGTGTCAGACCGAGGTCGGCGCAGTTCCCGGCCACCCAGTCGTCGACGGCCGGCCGCCACCCGGCGCCGAACCAGTCCGGCCACCCCGCACCGCGTGCACCCTCCGCCACTGCCGTGACCGCCCGGCGGACCGCGACCGCTGCCCCCGCGTGGTCCAGGTCGTCGACCGCGACCCAACGGGCGCCCACCCGGCCGATCCCTGCGCTGCTCCCCCGCAGCACGTTCGTCACCGTGCCGTCGGCCCGCCGCTCCGCGGGCGCAGCGAGCACGGCGCCAGGGTCCCCGGTCGCGGCCACCAGGTCCCGGTGGTCGGGCCACTCGTCGGGCACCACCGGCAGCGTCGCCCCGCCCCGCTTGCCGTCGACGGCCAGCACCCGGTCGAGATCCGGGTGCAGCAGCGCGACCTCGTGACGGCGGGACAGCACGGGGTCGGTTCTACCAGCAGGATCCGCGGGACACCCCGGAACGACGGAACCCCCGCCGCACCGAAGTGCGAACGGGGGTTCCGTGGGAGATCAGGCCGGACGGACCGGCAGGATCACTTGGCCTTCTCGAGGACCTCGACCAGACGCCACCGCTTGGTGGCGGACAGCGGCCGGGTCTCGGCGAGCAGGACGCGGTCGCCGATGCCGGCCAGACCCTGCTCGTCGTGCGCCTTCACCTTCGAGGTGCGGCGGATGACCTTGGAGTACCGCGGGTGCTTCACCCGGTCCTCCAGCTCGACGACGATCGTCTTCTCCATCTTGTCGGAGACGACGTAGCCCTCGCGGACCTTGCGCTCGCCGCGCTTCTCGGCAACAGCGGCCTCGTCGGCGGCGCCCTCAGTGTTCACGGCAGCGTTCTCGCTCATGCCGCACCTTCCTCATCAGCCGGACCGTCCGGGCCCACCGACAGGCCGAGCTCGCGCTCGCGCTGCACGGTGTAGATCCGGGCGATGTCGTGCCGGACCTCGCGGAGCCGACGGTTCTTGTCGAGCTGCCCGGTGGCCAGCTGGAACCGGAGGTTGAACAGCTCGGCCTTGGCCTCGCGCAGCCGGGCCTCGATCTCCTCGGCGCCGAGCTCACGCAGTTCGTTCGCGGTGATCGCCATCAGGACTCACCACCCTCCCGGGTCACGATGCGGCACTTCATGGGCAACTTGTGGATCGCGCGGCGCAGGGCCTCGCGGGCGATTTCCTCGGTCGGGTAGCTCATCTCGAAGAGCACACGGCCGGGCTTGACGTTGGCGACCCACCACTCCGGCGAACCCTTGCCGGAACCCATGCGGGTCTCGGCCGGCTTCTTGGTCAGCGGGCGGTCCGGGTAGATGTTGATCCAGACCTTGCCGCCACGACGGATGTGACGGTTGATGGCGATACGAGCGGACTCGATCTGCCGGTTGGTGACGTAGGCGGGCTCGAGGGCCTGGATGCCGTAGTCGCCGAAGGTGACCTGGGTGCCACCGGTCGCCATACCGGTCCGGGTGGGCCGGTGCTGCTTCCGGTGCTTCACCCGACGGGGGATCAGCATGGGTCAGCTCTCCTGGTTCTCGGCCGGGGCCGCGGCAGCGGTCCCGTCCGCGTCCGACGCGGCCGCGCGGCCGGCATCGGTGGAGGTCGGGGTGGTGCCGGAGGCTCCGCTGCGACGGCCACGGGCGCGGTCGCCACCACGGTCGCGGTCGCCCGCACCACGGTTGGCGCCGGCACGCTGCGCCTGCAGGGCCTCGGCGGCCTTCTGCTCGGCCAGGGTGCCGGTCTTGTCACCCTTGTAGATCCAGACCTTCACGCCGATCCGGCCGAAGGTGGTCTTGGCCTCGAAGAAGCCGTAGTCGATGTCCGCACGCAGGGTGTGCAGCGGCACGCGACCCTCGCGGTAGAACTCCGACCGGCTCATCTCGGCGCCGCCCAGACGGCCCGAGCACTGGATCCGGATGCCCTTGACGGCACCGGACCGCTGCGCGGACTGCATGGACTTGCGCATGGCGCGACGGAACGACACGCGGTTGCTCAGCTGCTCCGCGACACCCTGGGCGACCAGCTGCGCATCGGACTCGGGGTTGCGCACCTCGAGGATGTTCAGCTGGACCTGCTTGCCGGTGAGCTTCTCGAGCTGGCCACGGATGCGGTCGGCCTCGGCGCCACGGCGGCCGATGACGATGCCCGGACGCGCGGTGTGGATGTCGACGCGGACCCGGTCACGGGTGCGCTCGATCTCGACCTTGGCGATGCCGGCGCGGTCCATGCCCTTGGACATGAGCTTGCGGATCTCGACGTCCTCGGCCACGTAGTCGGCGTAGGACTTGTCCGCGTACCAGCGGGAGCTCCAGTCGGTGGTGATGCCGAGTCGGAACCCGTGCGGGTTGATCTTCTGCCCCATCAGCGAGCCCTTCCCTTCTCACTCGACGCGACGCGCCGGGACCGGCCGCCGCTGCTCTTCGCGGTCTCGACCGAGACGAGCTCGATCGTGATGTGGCACGTGCGCTTGCGGATCCGGAAGGCCCGGCCCTGGGCGCGCGGCTGGAACCGCTTCATGGTCGGGCCCTCGTCGACGTAGGCCTTGTCGATGACCAGGGTCTCGGTGTCGAGGCCCTGGTTGTGCTCGGCGTTGGCGACGGCGGAGGCCAGCAACTTGCCGACCACCTCGGCGGCGGCCTGCGGGGCGAAGGCCAGGATGTTCGCGGCGTCCGCCGCGGTCCGGCCGCGCACCAGGTCGACGACCCGGCGCGCCTTCATCGGCGTGGTGTGCACGTGCCGGGCCTTGGCCGTGGCGCGCGGCAGATCAGCCGTCTGCTGTGCGTTCATGAGTTGTCAGTCCTTCTCGTCAGCCGCGCCGCGACCGGCGGTCTTCCTTGACGTGCCCCTTGAAGGTGCGCGTCGGGGCGAACTCACCGAGCTTGTGGCCGACCATCGACTCGGTCACGAAGACCGGGACGTGCTTGCGGCCGTCGTGAACGGCGATGGTGTGGCCGAGCATGTCCGGGATGATCGTCGAACGGCGCGACCAGGTCTTGATGACCGACTTGGAGCCCTTGTCGTTCGCCGCGTCCACCTTCTTGAGCAGGTGGCCGTCGATGAACGGGCCCTTCTTCAGACTTCTAGGCATCTCTTACCCTCAGCGCTTCTTGCCGGACTTGCGACGACGACGGACGATCAGCTTGTCGCTGGCCTTGTTCGGGCGACGGGTGCGACCCTCCGGCTTGCCGGCCGGGTTGACCGGGTGACGGCCACCGGAGGTCTTGCCCTCGCCACCACCGTGCGGGTGGTCGACCGGGTTCATCGCCACACCACGGACGGAGGGGCGCTTGCCCTTCCACCGCATACGGCCGGCCTTGCCCCAGTTGATGTTGGCCTGCTCGGCGTTGCCGACCTCGCCGATGGAGGCGCGGCAGCGGACGTCGACGTTGCGGATCTCGCCCGACGGCATACGCAGCTGGGCGTAGGGGCCGTCCTTGGCGACGAGCTGCACCTTGGTGCCGGCCGAGCGGGCGATCTTCGCGCCGCCACCGGGGCGGAGCTCGATCGCGTGCACGACGGTGCCGACCGGGATGTTGCGCAGCGGCAGGTTGTTGCCCGGCTTGATGTCGGCGCCCGCACCGGTCTCGATGCGATCGCCCTGGTTCAGCCGGTTCGGCGCGATGATGTAGCGCTTCTCGCCGTCCGCGTAGTGCAGCAGCGCAATCCGCGCCGTGCGGTTGGGGTCGTACTCGATGTGCGCGACGGTGGCCGGCACGCCGTCCTTGTCGGACCGACGGAAGTCGACCAGACGGTAGGCGCGCTTGTGACCGCCGCCCTGGTGGCGGGCGGTGACCCGGCCGTGGACGTTGCGGCCGCCCTTGTTGTGCAGCGGAGCGAGCAGCGACTTCTCGGGGGTGGCCCGGGTCAGCTCGGAGAAGTCCGCGACCGAGGCACCACGACGACCGGGGGTCGTCGGCTTGTACTTACGGATACCCATTGTTCTCGAATTCCCTCTGGCCTCAGGCGCCCTGGAAGAGGTCGATCGACTTGCTGTCCGGGGACAGCGTGACGATCGCGCGCTTGGTCGACTTCCGCTGGCCGTAGCCCACACGGGTCCGCTTGCGCTTGCCGTTGCGGTTGATGGTGTTCACCGAGGTGACCTTCACGTCGAAGATCTTCTCGATCGCGATCTTGACCTGGGTCTTGTTCGCGTCCGGGTGCACCAGGAAGGTGTACCGGCCGGTCTCGAGCAGGCCGTAGCTCTTCTCGGAGACGACCGGCGCCAGGATGATGTCGCGCGGATCGGTGCTCACGCGGAGGCTCCCTTCTTGGCGGTGCTGACCTTCCCGGTCTCCGCGGCGGTGACGCCGGCGAAGGACAGGAACACGTCGAGCGCACCCTTGGTGAACACGACGTCGTCGTTGACGAGCACGTCGTAGGTGTTCAGCTGGTCCGGGGCGATCAGATGGACCTGCGGCGCGTTGCGCAGGCTCTTCCAACCGGCCTCGTCGTCGCGGTCGATGACCACGAGGACGCTGCGGACGCCGCCGGCGACCGCGCTCAGCGCGGACAGGGCGACCTTGGTCGACGGGGTCTCGCCCTCGACCAGACCGGACAGGACGTGGACCTGACCGGCGCGGGCCCGATCGGAGAGGGCACCGCGCAGCGCGGCGGCCTTCATCTTCTTCGGGGTCCGCTGGGTGTAGGTGTGCGGGACCGGTCCGTGGACCGTGCCACCGCCGGCGAACTGCGGCGCCCGGGTCGAACCCTGGCGGGCGCGACCGGTGCCCTTCTGGCGGTACGGCTTCTTGCCGCCACCGCTGACCTCGCCACGGGTCTTCGCCTTGTGCGTGCCCTGGCGGGCCGCGGCCAGCTGGGCCACGACGACCTGGTGCATCAGCGGGATGTTCGACTGCACGTCGAAGATCTCGGCGGGCAGGTCGACCGAGCCGTCGGTGGTGCCGGCGGGGGTCGTGATGTCGACGGTGCTCATCAGGCGTCACCCTTCCCGGACGACTTGACGGCGGACTTGATGAAGACGACGCCGCCCTTGGGGCCGGGAACGGCACCCTTGATGAGCACGAGGCCCTTCTCGGCGTCGATGGCGTGGACGGTCAGGTTCTGGGTGGTCACCTTGGCGACACCCATGCGACCGGCCATGCGCAGGCCCTTGAAGACGCGACCGGGGGTGGAGCACCCGCCGATCGAGCCCGGCGCGCGGTGCTTGCGGTGCACACCGTGGCTGGACTTGAGGCCGGAGAACCCGTGGCGCTTCATGACGCCGGCGGTGCCCTTGCCCTTGGTGGTGCCGGTGACGTCGACGACGTCGGCGGCGGCGAAGACCTCGTCGGCCGTCAGCTCCTGGCCGACGGTGTACGCCGAGGCGTCCTCCAGGCGCAGCTCGGCGAGGTGACGCCGGGGCGTGACACCCGCCTTCGCGAAGTGCCCGGCGACGGGCTTGGTGACCTTGCGCGGGTCGATCGCGCCGAACGCCAGCTGGACACCGGTGTACCCATCGGTCTCCGGGGTGCGCACAGCGGTGACGACGACCGGACCGGCGGCGACGACGGTGACCGGGACGACCCGGTTGGCCTCGTCGAAGACCTGGGTCATCCCGAGCTTGTGGCCCAGGATCCCCTTGATCGTGTTTGCCATGACTGAATTACCTATCTCCTACTTGAACGCAGACGTGATCACCGCTGAGCGGGATCGCCGAGGATCCCTACTGGATGTTGACGTCCACGGACGCCGGCAGATCGATGCGCATGAGAGCGTCCACCGTCTTCGGCGTCGGGTCGAGGATGTCGATCAGCCGCTTGTGCGTGCGCATCTCGAAGTGCTCGCGCGAGTCCTTGTACTTGTGCGGCGAGCGGATGACGCAGTACACGTTCTTCTCCGTGGGGAGCGGCACCGGGCCGACCACACGGGCACCGGTCCGGGTCACGGTCTCCACGATCTTGCGCGCGGAGGCGTCGATCGCCTCGTGGTCGTAGGCCTTCAGCCTGATGCGGATCTTCTGTCCCGCCACCTTGCCGTCCTTCTTCCTGTTTGTCGTCGATCACCTCGCGGGTGACCGGCCTGTGCCGCCTGGTCCTGCTGTCCCGGCCCGCCCGTCCGGCACACACGTGTGTGCGCCTGGGCCCTGCCGGGCGCGGACCATGTCGTCCGCCGCTGTTCAACTGTCCGGGTCCACCGGTCCACGCGGTCGGGCGTGTCGCCACTTCCGCACATGCTCCGCCCTTGGCCGAGCACCTGGACCAGCCGCGCCCGCGAGGGGCGCGAAGAATCGGTACTGCACACTGCTGTTCTTCCCTGCATCTACCGTCCGGCACCGCCCGCGAGGGCCGACCACCGGATCCGGGCCGCGATGAAGCAGCGTCCCGTGCAGGGCAACCCGAGAAGTATGCCTGAGATCCGGTGCCCGGTTCAAGTCGGACAACCGCCCCCGACCGGCCACGACGGGTCGAACCGCTGCGGCACACCGGTTCTGGGCCCCGAATCCGGTTGCCGGCCGGTGGTTGTGACGCACTTCTCAGGGCTGGTGCCGACGGGACGGTCAGCGCGGGGCGTTCTCCCCACGGAACCGGAGGGCGACGTCGACCAGCCCGACGCGGTCCTCCGGCAGGTCGTCGAGGGCGAACCAGCGCACGTCGTCCGTGCTGCCGTCGGCCTCGACGGTCAGTTCGCCGCCCACCACCGTGCCGGCGTACACGACCCGGAGCGCCCGCAGGTCACCAGCGGCCGGGACGACCCGGTCGGCACCGGAGATGTAGATGGTGTCGACCCCGAGCAGCTCCCCGGTCGTGACCTGCAGTCCGGTTTCCTCCAGACACTCCCGGACGGCGGTCTGCTCCGTGCTCTCGCCGTCCTCCATGCCACCCCCGGGCAGGGTCCACCCGTGCCGGCCACCCTCGTTCCAGTGCGCGAGCAGGATCCGGCCGTCCTGCACCAGCACGCAGTAGCACCCCACCCGGGTCGCCGTCGTCGACACAGGGCCAGTCTCCTCCCCCACCGGGCACCGTCGCCGGCGAGGCAGGCGGACGTCGGAGCCTGATCCGGTCGAGGCGGGCGGCGGTTCCGCCACGCTGCTCCGGTTGATGTGGAAGTTGCCGTAGGTGGCGCCGAAGAACTCGACCCAGTCCCGCTCCCACCGCGCCGGTAGGCCCCGGCGGATCGACCGTGGGCAACCCGGGAACGACAACCCTACTCCACCACAGAGTCCGGTCCCGATCACGGCAACGGCCCGACCCGGGTGCCGACCGTGCCAGGATTCGCCGTTGCGCCCCGCCCGCGCATCCGGGACGGAATCCATTGCCCTGCAACGGAAAAGGTCCCGGATCCGACCGAGAGGGCGCGTAGGTGTCGGCGCCCTCGCCGCGTCGCCACCGACGGCGGAAGAGGCCTCAGGCCGGCTGGGTCGAGTACATCGTGAGCAGACCACACCTGGTGCAGCGGAACGCCTCCACCGTCCACCGCTGCTTGCCCATCCGCTTGGCGCCGCCGAACACCCCGCGCTCCAGTGGGCCGGCGATCCAGCGCACGAACCCGCGGGACCCTTCGCCGGAGTCCTCGAGGAATCCCGGCTCCGCCGCGGAGACCGCTCCGCACCCGGGACAGTGCGGGGCAGTGGCGGGCACCTGGACCATCTGGTCGTCCGAAGTCGTCATGCTGCGAACGCTAGAACGGTCGCGCCCGCCGCGGGCCCGGATCGGCAGAATCGATGGCGTCGTGCGTAACCATGTGGTTACCTGTTCCCATGGATCGCACCGCGCGGGCAGTGGCCGACCCCACGCGCCGGCGGATCCTGGAGATCCTGCGCGAGGGGCCGGCCCCAGCGGGTGCGCTGGCGTCCGCCTTCGCCATCAGCCGTCCCGCGGTCAGCCGGCACCTCCGCGTCCTCCGCGAGGGCGGCCTGGTGGAGGAGCAGGTGCGGGGTCGGGTGCACGAGTACCGGCTGGTGATCGGCCCGCTCACCGAGCTCCGCGACTGGCTCACCGGCCTGACCGGGGCGGGGATCGTCGACCCCGCGGACCGGGAGACGGCGTGGCAGCGCCGGTTCGATGCCCTGGACACCGAGGTACGGCGGACTGGCCGAGACCGGCGGAGGGGTCAGGCCACCCCACCTGCCGACCTCACCGAGTCCACCCACCACGCCGGGTCCGACCACCACGCCGGGTCCGACCACCACGCCGGGCCCGACCATCCCGCCCGGACCACCGGCAGCCCGGATCAGCACCGCAAACCTGACCTCCACCCCACCGAGGAGACCGCATGACCCCCACCCCGACCGGCCGGGTCATCGGCACCGATCTGGTGCTGACCAGGCAGTTCGCCGGACCGATCGAGGACGTCTGGGCCTCGGTCACCGACCCTGAGCGCACCGCCCGGTGGATCGGGCGGTGGGAGGGCGGCACCGGGGCCGGATCCACCGGCCGGCTGCAGCTCGGTTTCGAGGAAAGTGCGCCGTGGTCGGACTTCACCATCACCGCCTGCGAGCCGCCGCGGCACGTCGCCGTCGCGACCGCCGACGACGCCGGGCAGTGGCGACTGGAGATCACTCTCGAGCAGCAGGACACCGGCACGCTGTTGACCTTCGTCCACCACCTCGACGACACCGACGGCGTCGGCGACATCGGACCGGGGTGGGAGTACTACCTGGACCAGCTCGTCGCGTCCCGGGAGGGCCGTCCGCTGCCCGACTTCGGCGACTACCACCCGGCGATGAGCGAGCACTTCGCCGCGCAGGTCCGCTACTGAACCAGCGGCAACTGCTCCGCACCACCTGCGACGCCCGGCGCCGGCGGCGGGTCCCCGGACGGGTTCGCTCAGGTGAGGTGGTCGAAATCCCCTCGCACCCAACCGATGTGACGATCGGCGGAAGCGCGCAGCACCTGCCGGGCGTCACGCTCGATGCAGTTGCCGAAGTTGCCGTAGACCCGGTCGAAGTCCAGCCCCTCGAGCGCCGTGGTGATCCGGTCGACGACCGCGCCGGACAACGGCAGCCGGTTCGGGTAGCTGCGCTGGAAGCTGATGGTGCGGCGGTCCGGGTTCGGGAAGACCGTGTCGCCGACCAGCAGCACGCCACGCCCCTCCGCCCCGGCCGCCCAGTGGGCGACCGCGCTACCGACGAAGTGCCCACCGACCTGGTGCAGCACGTAGTCGTCGGCGACCCGGTGCTCCCCCGACCAGAACTCGATCCGGTCGTCCTTGCGCCCCAACCACTCCCGGTCGGCGGCACACGCCAGCACCGGGACGTCGCCGAGCAGCGACGACCACTCGAGCTGCACGCCGTACATGTGCGGATGGCTGGTCGCGATGGCGATCACCTCGCCGTGCTGCCGGATCCGATCCGCCGTGGCCTCGTCGGCGTACCCGGTCGGATCCCACAGCACCACGCCGGCGCTCGTCCGGGTGGCCGTCATCAGCTGTCCGATGCCCAGCCCGGGATCGGCCCGGATGCCGAGCATGTCCGGCTCGACCTCGTGCACGGTCAGCCGTTGGCCGTTGCCCGCCAGTTCGTCGATCGAGGTCCAGATCTGCCCCTCGGCCGGCATCCACTGCCGTTCGTCCTCGCAGATCGGGCAGACGTCCGGAACCGGCTCGTCGAACTCGACGGCGCAGGTCGCACAGATCCTCATGATCACGACTCTAGAAGTGAAGCCTGCACCCCGCCCGGTCGATCGGCGACCCGGACCGGTTCGTCCGGCGCCGCGTCGGAGCCCCCAGCGCCATCACCGATCCGTTGCCACCCACCACGTCCCCCGTGGCGCACAGCAACAGATCTGGGCACACACCCGCCCGGACATCCCCGTCCCCCACCAACCCGGGAAAGCAGCGAACCCCGCCACGCGCATCGCGTGGCGGGGTTCGCCGGGTCCTACGAACGGGAGCGGGCTCCCGTCAGATCACTTGACGATCTTGGTGACCGAGCCGGCACCGACGGTGCGGCCGCCCTCGCGGATGGCGAAGCGCAGGCCCTCCTCGATGGCGATCGGCTGGATCAGCGCGACGGTCATCTCGGTGGTGTCGCCCGGCATGACCATCTCGGTGCCCTCGGGCAGCGAGACGACGCCGGTGACGTCGGTGGTGCGGAAGAAGAACTGCGGGCGGTAGTTGTTGAAGAAGGGGGTGTGACGCCCGCCCTCGTCCTTGCCCAGGATGTAGACCTGGGCCTCGAACTCGGTGTGCGGAGTGATCGAACCCGGCTTCACGACGACCTGGCCGCGCTCGACGTCCTCGCGCTTGGTGCCACGCAGCAGCAGACCGGCGTTGTCGCCCGCCTGCGCCGAGTCGAGCAGCTTGCGGAACATCTCGATGCCGGTGACCGTGGTCTGGAACGACTTCGGCTTGATGCCGACGATCTCGACGGTCTCGTTCACGTTGATGGTGCCGCGCTCGACCTTGCCGGTGACGACGGTGCCACGACCGGTGATCGTGAAGACGTCCTCGATCGGCATCAGGAACGGCTTGTCGGTGTCGCGCTCCGGGTCCGGAACGGACTCGTCGACGGCGTCCATCAGGTCCTCGACGGTCTTGACCCACACCGGGTCGCCCTCGAGGGCCTTCAGGCCGGAGGTGCGCACGACCGGCGCGTCCTCGTCGAACTCCTGGGCGGCCAGCAGCTCGCGGACCTCGAGCTCGACGAGCTCCAGGATCTCCTCGTCGTCCACCATGTCGGACTTGTTCAGCGCGACCAGGATGTAGGGCACGCCGACCTGGCGGGCCAGGAGCACGTGCTCCTTGGTCTGCGGCATCGGGCCGTCGGTGGCGGCCACGACCAGGATCGCGCCGTCCATCTGGGCGGCACCGGTGATCATGTTCTTGATGTAGTCCGCGTGACCCGGGGCATCCACGTGCGCGTAGTGACGCTTGTCGGTGGAGTACTCGACGTGCGCGATGTTGATGGTGATGCCGCGCTGACGCTCCTCGGGGGCCTTGTCGATCTGATCGAAGGCCGAGGCCGTGTTGATGGCCGGGTACTTGTCTGCCAGGACCTTGGTGATGGCCGCGGTCAGGGTCGTCTTGCCGTGGTCGACGTGACCGATGGTGCCGATGTTGACATGCGGCTTGCTCCGGTCGAACTTCGCCTTCGCCACTTGCTGTGTCCTCCTCGGGACTGTGGTGGATGCCCCGCCGGCAGAACTCGTCGGCGAAGCTTTGGTGGGTGGATCTGGACCGAGTCCAACTTCGGGCTCAGACCCGAGGCGGCGGGATGACTCCCGGACGCCACGTCTTCGGGGCGGATCCTGGCCGCCGCGCAGTCTAGCGGCGGCGGCCGGGTTCCTTCACATATGGAGTTGGGGGGTCGAGCAGGGGCCGCCGGGACCTCACGATCCCGGCGGCCGCCGGATCACTCGCCCGTGGCCTTGGCGACGATCTCCTTGGCCACGTTGGCCGGGACCTCCGCGTAGGAGTCGAACACCATCGAGTACGAGGCCCGGCCGGCGGTCTTGGACCGCAGGTCGCCCACGTAGCCGAACATCTCGGACAGCGGGACCAGGGCGGTCACGACGCGGGCGCCGGAACGCTCGGTCATGGCCTGGATCTGGCCACGGCGGGAGTTCAGGTCGCCGATCACGTCGCCCATGTTGTCCTCGGGGGTGACGACCTCGACGCTCATCATCGGCTCGAGCAGGACCGGCTTCGCCTTGCGGGCCGCTTCCTTCATCGCGATCGAGCCGGCGATCTTGAACGCCATTTCCGAGGAGTCGACCTCGTGGTAGGCACCGTCGAGCAGGGTCAGCTTCACACCCAGCATCGGGTAGCCGGCGAGGATGCCGTACTGCAGCGCGTCCTGGGCGCCGGCGTCCACCGAGGGGATGTACTCCTTGGGGATGCGGCCACCGCTCACCGAGTTCACGAACTCGTAGGTCGCGCCCTCCGAGGCGGTCATGTCAAGCGGCTCGACCTTGATCTGCACCTTGGCGAACTGGCCGGAGCCACCCGTCTGCTTCTTGTGGGTGTAGTCCAGCCGCTCCACGGTGCCGCGGATGGTCTCCCGGTAGGCGACCTGCGGCTTGCCGATGTTGGCCTCGACGTTGAACTCGCGGCGCATGCGGTCCACCAGGATGTCCAGGTGGAGCTCGCCCATGCCGGAGATGACGGTCTGGCCGGTCTCCTCGTCGTTCTTGACCTTGAAGGTCGGGTCCTCCTCTGCGAGCTTCTGGATCGCGGTGCCCAGCTTCTCCTGGTCGGACTTGGTCTTCGGCTCGATGGCGACCGAGATGACCGGGTCCGGGAAGGACATCGACTCGAGCACGATCGGGTTCGCCGGGTCGGCCAGCGTCTCACCGGTGGTGGTCTGCTTCAGGCCCATGACCGCGCAGATGTCGCCGGCGCCGACCGACGACAGCTCCTCACGCTTGTTGGCGTGCATCTGATAGATCTTGCCGATCCGCTCCTTGCGGTCCCGGGTCGCGTTGACGACCTGGGTGCCCGACTCCAGCGTGCCGGAGTAGACACGGACGAAGGTCAGCTTGCCCAGGTGCGGGTCGGTCGCGACCTTGAACGCCAGCCCGGAGAAGGCGGCCTTCGGGTCGGGCTCGCGCTCGGCCGGGGTCTCGCCGTCCTGCAGGGTGCCGTGCACGGCGCCGATGTCGATCGGCGACGGCAGGTAGGTGACGACCGCGTCGAGCATGGGCTGGACGCCCTTGTTCTTGAACGCGGACCCGCAGACGACCGGGTTGACCTTGAGGCCGATGGTCGCGCGACGCAGCGCCGCGTTCAGCTCGTCGACGGAGAGCTCCTCGCCCTCCAGGAACTTCTCCATGGCGTCGTCGTCGTTCTCGGCGATCGTCTCGACGAGCTTGGCCCGCCACTCCTCGGCCTGCTCCTGCAGATCGGCCGGGATGTCCTCGATCGCGTAGTCCTCGCCCTTCTTGGTCTCACCACGCCAGGTGAAGGCCTTCATGGTGAGCAGGTCGACGACACCGATGAAGTCGCCCTCGGCGCCGATCGGGAGCTGCAGCACGGCCGGGGTGGCACCCAGGCGGTCGATCATCATGTCGACGCAGCGGAAGAAGTCGGCACCGGTGCGGTCGAGCTTGTTGACGAAGCACATCCGCGGCACGTGGTACTTCTCCGCCTGCCGCCAGACCTGCTCGGTCTGCGGCTCGACGCCGGCGACACCGTCGTAGACGGCGACGGCACCGTCGAGGACGCGGAGCGAGCGCTCCACCTCGACGGTGAAGTCGACGTGCCCGGGGGTGTCGATGATGTTGATCTTGTGGTTCTTCCACGACGTCGTCGTCGCGGCGGAGGTGATCGTGATCCCCCGCTCCTGCTCCTGCTCCATCCAGTCCATGACGGCACCGCCGTCGTGGACCTCACCGATCTTGTAGGTGATACCGGTGTAGAAGAGGATGCGCTCGGTCGTGGTGGTCTTACCCGCGTCGATGTGCGCCATGATCCCGATGTTGCGGACCTTGTCGAGGGCGGTGGGTGCCACGTGCGGTTCTTCTCTCGTCTCGCGTGCATGGGCGCGTCACGGGGTGCGTGCGACGCGCGGGAAAGCGCCGGGTCCGGGGGTACCCGGGACCGGCGCGGGAACTACCGCCGACCAGCGTAGTCGTACCGGGGAACCTGCGTTCCCCGGCACGACCCGCCGACGGCGTCCACCTGCGACGACTACCAGCGGTAGTGGGCGAAGGCGCGGTTCGACTCGGCCATCTTGTGCGTGTCCTCGCGGCGCTTGACCGCGGCACCGAGGCCGTTGCTGGCGTCCAGCAGCTCGTTCATCAGCCGCTCGGTCATGGTCTTCTCGCGACGGGCGCGGGAGTAGCCGACCAGCCAGCGCAGGCCCAGGGTGGTCTGCCGGGGCACACGCACCTCGACCGGGACCTGGTAGGTGGCGCCACCGACACGACGGGAGCGCACCTCGAGGGCGGGCTTCACGTTGTCCAGCGCGCGCTTGAGGATGGTGACCGGATCGCTGCCGGTCTTCTCGCGGCAGCCTTCCAGCGCGTCGTACACGATCGACTGCGCGATGGAGCGCTTGCCGTCGAGCAGGACCTTGTTCACCAGCTGGGTGACCAGCGGGGAGTTGTAGACCGGATCGGCGACGACCGGTCGCTTCGGAGCGGGACCCTTACGAGGCATCTCAGCTCTTCTCCTTCTTCGCGCCGTAGCGGCTGCGGGCCTGCTTGCGGTTCTTCACGCCCTGGGTGTCCAGGGAGCCACGGATGACCTTGTAGCGGACACCCGGCAGGTCCTTCACACGACCGCCGCGGACCAGCACGATGGAGTGCTCCTGCAGGTTGTGGCCCTCGCCCGGGATGTAGGCGGTGACCTCGACCTGGCTGGTCAGCTTGACGCGCGCGACCTTGCGGAGCGCGGAGTTCGGCTTCTTCGGGGTGGTGGTGTAGACGCGGGTGCAGACACCACGACGCTGCGGGGACCCCTTGAGGGCCGGCGTCTTGGTCTTGCCGACCTTTTCCTGTCGGCCCTTGCGGACCAGCTGTTGGATCGTGGGCATGTGCCGGTGTTCTTCCTGACATGTCTCGTGGCGCGGCGACCGGGTGGTCGTCGGACCGGGTGAACTGACGTCCCGGCCGCCGGGGCGACCACTGGGACGACTGCGCGGCAGGTGGTGCTGTCCCGGGAGATCGTCACCAGGACGGCCCGGTCGGCAGGTCCGGCCCGCGGATCGCTCCACGGGCGTCGTGTGCCCGGCTCCCCCGTCGCCGCGCCGGTGACGGGAGCGCCTCGACACTGCCGAGACTCGCTGCACCCAGCACATGCGAGCGGCCCAGCAGGCACGAGCCACCGCGATCCGCGCACCCGAACATTCGGGTGGCAGTACTCGGGTGACCGCACGAGCTGGGCAGCGGTTCCGGAACTCCGGACCCTGCCGGCCCGGTCCCCGGATCCGCCAGGGCTCCTCTCGGAACCCGACGGGGGCAGACCAGACCGCAGCGCTGGGCGATTCGTGATCCAGTCTACTCCCCACCGGCGGGTGCTCCGGCCACGCACGGGCGGCGCCCAGCGGCGGCACCCGGCCACGGGACTGCATGATCGTTATCGATCCGTCATCCACGATTCCGCGGTCCGATTGTGGCCCGGTTGCGGTCCGGATGTGGTCCGTCACCGGACGGGCACCCCCGGCGTCGGCGCGCCGACGTCGCAGCCGGCGCGGCAGCACGCACAACAGGTCGGGCAACGGGCCGTCCGGTCGGGCACGGATCCGTTCCGAGTCCGGGCAGGGAGTGCGGACCTTTTGTCCCGTGCTGTCACCGTCCGGTCATCTCCGGGGCATTGCGAACTCCCATCACGCATCCATGGCGTCCACACGTTCCCACAGAGAACGGGCAGCGATCCGACCGGTTCCGGTCGGTGATTCAGGTCACGATTGTGCGTCGATGCCGCGGACCCTGCAGTTTCGCTGCCCGATAGCGGGCAGAACTCGGGCAGCGCGGGAACCTCTTCCGAGTGAGCGGGTCCGGTGGATTCCTGATCTGATGGATGGGCGGCGGTGTGGCCCAGCCCACAACTCCGCGTGACCGTTTCGGAGTGGCAGGTGGGGAGGTGGGCACGGCGATGAGCACCCGACAGGGCGAGGAACGCCGGCGCATGATCCTCGAGCAGGCCCGCGGCAGCGGCCATGTCGCGGTCACCGACATCGCCAGCGAACTCGACGTCGCCGCAGAGACCGTCCGCCGCGACCTCAAGGTGCTGGAGGACCACGGGCTGGTCCGACGGACCCACGGTGGCGCCTACCCGGTGGAGAGCGCCGGCTTCGAGTCGAACATGGCCCGCCGCTCGGAGAGCTGGGTGGCGGAGAAGAAGCGCATCGCCACGGCCGCCGTCGAGCAGCTCGGCCCGGCCGAGACCGTTTTCCTGGACGAGGGTTTCACCCCGCAGCTGGTCGCCGAGGAACTGGCGCGCAGCGGCCGGTCGATGACCGTGGTCACCGCTTCGCTCTCCGGGGCCGCCGCACTCTCGCTCTCCCCCACCATCGACGTCATCGCCCTCGGCGGCCGGGTCCGTTCCCGCACGCTGGGCACCGTCGACCACTGGGCGACCTCGATGCTGGCCCAGTTCGTGCTGGACGTCGCGGTCATCGGCGCCAACGGCATCACCCGGGACCGCGGACTCACCGTGCCGAACACCGCCGTCGCAGCGGTCAAGGCCAAGGCGATGGAGGTCTCCCGTCGCAAGATCTTCGTGGGCGCCCACACCAAGTTCGGCGTGACCAGCTTCTGCCGGTTCGCCGAGGTCTCCGACTTCGAGTCGCTGATCACCGACAGCGCGCTCTCCACCCACGAGGCACACCGGTACGCCGCACTCGGACCGCAGGTCATCCGTGTGTAGGCGTGCGCCGGCCAGTGTGGCCGGCCCGTCCGCGAGATCGACGTCCCCGCCGAGGATGTCGACCCCGGCCCCTGATCCGCACCTCTGACCCCGATCCACCTGCCAGACCCGACCGGTACCGCGCACGGACCGGGCGACAGCACCACCAGCACACCACTCCTGCAGCCGGCCAGGGCGGCCGGCACGCAACGAAAGGAACACACCAGATGCGTTGGAACCAGAGAGCAGTGGTGGCCGGCGTCGCCGCGCTGCTGCTGACCGCTGCCGCGTGCGGCAGCTCCTCGGAGTCCGATGAGGAGACGACGTCCGGCGGTGCCGCGGCGTCGACCAGCTCGGGCGGCGGCTTCTCGGTGGACTCGTCGGCGAGTGCCGCCCCGGCCACCGGCGACGTGCTCACCCGCAACCCGGAGACCGACGGCAAGACCATCAACGTGCTGATGGTCGCCAACCCGCAGATGACCGACCTGCAGAGCCTGACGGCGGAGAACTTCACCGCCAAGACCGGCATCACGGTCAACTACACCGTGCTGCCGGAGAACGACATGCGCGCCAAGGCGGACATCGAGTTCAAGAACCAGGCCGGCCAGTACGACGTGGCCACGCTGTCGAACTTCGAGATCCCGATCTGGTCGCAGAACGGCTGGCTGGCCGACCTGACCGAGTACTCGACCAACGACGCCGCCTTCAACCAGGGCGACATCTTCCCGGCCATGACCTCCTCGCTGTCCATGGACGGCAAGATCTACGGCGAGCCGTTCTACGGCGAGTCCTCGTTCCTGATGTACCGCACCGACGTCTTCGAGAAGGCCGGCGTCACCCTGCCGGACGCCCCCACCTGGGACGAGGTCGCCGCGGCCGCGGAGAAGGTCGACGGCGCGGAGTCCGGCATGAAGGGCATCTGCCTGCGCGGCCTGCCGGGCTGGGGCCAGCTGGGTGCCCCGCTGACCACCGTCATCAACACCTTCGGTGGCGCCTGGTTCGACGCGGACTGGAACGCCCTGCTCACCGACCCGAAGACCGTCGAGGCCGTGAACTTCTACACGACCCTGGTCAAGGAGCACGGCGAGGTCAGCCCCTCGCAGGCGGGCTTCACCGAGTGCCTGAACAACATGCTGCAGTCCAAGGTCGCCATGTGGTACGACGCGACCTCGGCCGCCGGTTCGCTCGAGGCCGACGACTCGCCGGTCAAGGGCAAGGTCGGCTACGTGCAGGCCCCGGTGAAGGACACCAAGTCCTCCGGCTGGCTGTACACCTGGTCGTGGGCGATGGAGGAGGCCTCCCAGAACAAGGACGCCGCCTGGCAGTTCATCTCCTGGGCCTCCTCGGCACAGTACGAGCAGCTGGTGGGCGAGAAGCTGGGCTGGGCCAAGGTCCCGTCGGGCAAGCGCGCCTCGCTGTACAGCAACCCGGACTACACCGCGGCCGCCGAGGCCTTCGCCCCGGCCACGCTGACCGCGCTGCAGAACGCCGATCCGCAGAACCCGGGCCTGCAGCCCCGGCCGACCGTCGGCATCCAGTTCGTCGACATCCCGGAGTTCACCAGCCTCGGTGACGAGGTCACGGCCTCGCTGTCGCAGGTCCTGGCGGGCAACGGCACCGTCGAGGACGCGCTGGCCAAGGCGCAGGAGTCGGCCCAGAAGGTCGGCGACGACTACAAGTAACACCCGCACGGCGGGGTCCGGACCTCCGGGCCCCGCCGCTGTGTGTGCCTGACCGGCGCACGGAGTGCCCTTCCGGCACGGCGTGTGCCGCCCGGCACGCGGACGCCCGCCGTCCCGGCAGCCCGGTCCCACCGGCCGCCGGGGCGGCGCCCACCGGCCGCACCAGCTGAGCCCAGCCCAGCACCAGTCATCCACGGCATCGGCGACACCCTCGGATCAGCAAAGGAACGGTTCGGACATGACCACCCTGCAGAAGGCGCCGGCGGACTCGGGGCCCTCGGCCTCGGCCGTCGCCGACGCCACCCGCCGCGCGAAGAAGGAGGCCTGGCTGCGCCGGGCCCCGTTGCTGCCCGGTCTGATCTTCACCATCATCGTCACGCAGCTGCCGTTCGTGGTGACGATCGTGCTGTCGTTCCGCCGCTGGGACGCAGACCGGCCGAGGCTGTCGGGCTGGACCCTGCGGAACTACCAGGAGGTCTTCTCCGACTCCGGCATCCTGTCCGCGATGTGGCACACCGTGATCCTCACGGTGTCCGTCGTGGTCATCTCCCTGGTCTTCGGACTGGGCATCGCCCTGCTGCTGAACCGGACCTTCCGCGGCCGCGGCGCGGTGCGGACGATGATGATCGCCCCGTTCCTGATCGTCCCGGTGGCCGCCGCGACCTTCTTCCGGTACGGCGTCTTCGACGCCTCCAACGGCCTGCTGGCCGGCATCGTGACCTCGTTCAAGCGGATCTTCGACCCGGACGCCGCCGCCGCGACCATCAGCATCGCGGAGTCGCAGCCGATGCTGACGATCATCATCACGCTGGTCTGGCAGTGGACGCCGTTCATGACGCTGATCCTGCTGGCCGGTCTGCAGTCCCGCCCCGGCGACATCCTCGAGGCCGCCGCCGTCGACGGCGCCAACGGCTGGCAGGTGTTCCGCTCGCTGACCATGCCGCACATGCGGCAGTACCTGGAACTGGCCGGCCTGCTGGGCGCCATCTACATCATCCAGAACTTCGACGCCGTGTTCACGCTGACCCCGCTGAACCCGCAGACCGAGAACCTGCCCTACCTGATCTTCCGCACCATCCAGGCGGACTCCGACTACGGCCTGGCCTCCGCGCAGGGTGTCGTCGTGGTGATCCTGACGATCGTCATCGCCACCTTCGCGTTGCGGACCGTGTCCAGCCTGTTCAAGGAGGAGAACGCCCGATGAGCACCGCGACCCCCACCACCCCGGCCGTCTCCGGCTACGTCCCGGCCCCCGGCGAGGCCCCGCGGCCCAAGCGCCTCGGCCCGATCCTGCTGACCACGCTGACCTGGATCATCGGCCTGATCTTCGTCGCGCCGCTGTTCTTCATGCTGCTGGTCAGCTTCCACAAGAACCAGACCGCGACGCTGAACACCCCGGGGCTGTTCGACCCGCTGTCGATGGAGGGCTACGCCCGCTTCTTCGGCTCCACCACCGGGCAGTCGACCTGGCCGTACATCATCAACTCGCTGATCGCCTCGGTGGTCTCGACCCTGCTGGTGGTGGCGATCTCGATCCCCACGGCGTACGCGCTGTCCGTCCGTCCGGTCAAGAAGTGGACCGACGTGATGTTCTTCTTCCTGTCGACCAAGTTCCTGCCGGTCGCCGCCGCGCTGGTGCCGCTGTTCGTCATCGCCAACAACATCGGCATGCTGAACAACATCTGGTTCCTGGTGATCCTCTACACCGCCATGAACCTGCCGATCGCGGTCTGGATGATGCGCTCGTTCCTCGCGGACATCCCGCCGGCGTTGTTCGAGGCGGCCTCGCTGGACGGCGCCGGCCTGGTCAAGACGCTGGTCCGGGTGATCATGCCGATCGCCACCCCGGGCATCGCGTCGACATCGCTGATCTGCTTCATCTTCTCGTGGAACGAGCTGCTGCTGGCCCAGCTGCTCACCAGCAGTGTCGACGCGCAGACCCTGCCCGTCTTCCTGCCGAGCCTGTTCGACCCGCGGAACCCCTTCCTCGCCACCATGTCCGCGGCATCGATCATGATCTCCCTGCCGGTGTTGATCGCCGGCTTCGCTGCCCAGGACAAGCTGGTGCAGGGACTCTCGCTGGGAGCCGTGAAGTAAATGACCGCGCTGCGCACGTCCACCCTCGGGGACCTCACCGTCCCCGTCCCGTCCTACGACCGTTCCGCGGTCACCGCCGGCATCGTGCACTTCGGTGTCGGCGGGTTCCACCGGGCGCATCAGGCGATGTACCTGGACCGGTTGATGAACGAGGGCAAGGCCCTCGACTGGGGCATCTGCGGCGTCGGGGTCCTTCCCCACGACAAGAAGATGGCCGACGTGATGGCGGCGCAGGACTGTCTGTACACGTTGGTGCTCAAGGACTCCGACGGCACCTGGGAACCGCGGGTCATCGGGTCGATGGTCGAGTACCTGTTCGCGCCGGACGACCCGGAGGCGGTCATCGAGAAGATGGCCTCCCCCGAGGTGCGGATCGTGTCGATGACCGTGACCGAGGGCGGCTACAACTTCAACCAGGTGACCGGCGAGTTCGACCCGACCACCCCGGCGGTGGCCGCGGACCTGGTGCCGGGCGCGGTGCCGCAGACCACCTTCGGTCTGGTCGTCGAGGCGCTGGTCCGGCGCCGGGCCCGAGGGCTCGCGCCGTTCACCGTCATGTCCTGCGACAACATCCAGGGCAACGGGCACATGGCGCAGAAGGTGTTCTCCTCCTTCGCCCGGCTGCGTGATCCCGAGCTGGGTGACTGGGTGTCGGCGAGCGTGCCGTTCCCGAACTCGATGGTCGACCGGATCACCCCGGTCACCACCGACGCCGACCGCACCGCGATCGCCGACCGGTTCGGCGTCGAGGACGAGTGGCCGGTGGTCTGCGAGACCTTCACCCAGTGGGTGCTCGAGGACCACTTCTCGCAGGGCCGGCCGCCGTTCGAGGACGTCGGCGTGCAGCTGGTCGCGGACGTCGAGCCGTACGAGCTGATGAAGCTCCGCCTGCTCAATGCCAGCCACCAGGGGCTCTGCTACTTCGGGTACCTCGCCGGGTACCGGCTGGTGCACGACGTCTGCCAGGACCCGCTGTTCGCCCGGTTCCTGCTCGACTACATGGAGCAGGAGGCCTCGCCCACCCTGGCCCCGGTGCCGGGGATCGACCTGGACGCCTACCGGCACCAGCTGATCGCCCGGTTCTCCAACGCCGAGGTGCGGGACACCGTGGCCCGGCTGTGCGCGGAGAGCTCGGACCGGATCCCGAAGTGGCTGGTCCCGGTGATCCGGGAGAACCTGGCCGCCGGCCGGGGTGCCCCGCTGTCCGCCGCGATCGTCGCGTCCTGGGCGCGGTACGCCGAGGGCGTCGACGAGGAGGGGCAGCCGATCACCGTCGTCGACCGGCTGGCCGACCAGCTGACCGCCGTCGCCCGGACCCAGGACGCCGACCCGCTCGCCTTCGTCCGCGACCGCGACCTGTTCGGCGACCTGGTGGACGAGAAGGGCTTCACCGAACCGTACCTCGCGGCACTGGCATCCCTCCACGACAAGGGCTCGCGCGCGACCCTCGAGTCGCTGGTGGCCGCCTCCACCAGCTGATCGGCCGGGGGCCGACGGCTCCCGGTGCGCAGGGCCTGCTCCCCGCGCATCGGGGGCGTACACGGAAAGGCCGGGACGTCTGCCTCGCGGGCAGGCGACCCGGCCTTTCCCTTGTGCTGGTCGCGGCCCGGTGAGTTGCGTGGATCATCAACGCCCGCAGGGCATCCCGGCCTGGCAATGGGACGGGCGGGACAGGAGTCGCCGAGTTCGCCCCTGCAACCCGCCTCCCCGACCGCACCTGATCCGGGCACGAGGACCCGGCCCGATCAGCCCTCGGAGCGGAGCAGCACCCGGCCGTCGGAGAGGCGGACCTCGAAGCGGGCGATGTCCTCGCGGTGCAGGAACGTCGCCGAGGTGATGGTCGAGGTCTCCCCCGGCACACTGGTCCAGGACCCGGCGTCGTACTCCTTGGCGCTCTTGTCCACGACGATCAGCTGGTACTCCGGGTTGTCGAGCACCTGGCTGTAGTACCGGCAGTGCACCGTGAGGCTGGTCCCCCACTGCTTGTCGGTCAGCGAGACGGAGACGGCCATCGGACCGGGCTCGACCGCGGTCAGCTCGACGTCGGCGTCCGGCGCCGCCGTCGTGCTCACCGCGGCACTCGTCTGCGGGGCGGCGGTGTTCTCCCCGGAGGACGGCACCACCAGCACCACCACCGCGGCCGCCACGGCAGCAGCGGCGACCATGGCACCGGCGGTCACCCAGCGCCGCCGGCGGCGGTGCCGGGCCACCTCGTCGAGCACGCCCGGGAGCATCGTCGGCGGCATCACCGGCACGTCGGCCGGGGCCAGTACGGAGGCGTCGACCATCGAGAGCAGGCCGGGCAGACCGGCGAGCTCCCGCAGCGACTCCTGGCAGCGGGCGCACCCGGCGAGGTGCCGTTCGTAGGCCTGGCGGTCGGTCGGGGTCAGGGCGCCGAGCACGTAGGCGGCGTCCTGCAGGTGGATCTCCTCGTCCGGGGCGGCGCCCCGGTGCTCCGGCCCGCGTCGGCCGAAGTCGTCGGCGGTCATGCGACCACCCCCATTTCTTGCAGTGCGAGTCGCAGCGCGTGCAGCGCGTAGTGCGTCCGGCTCTTGACGGTGCCGACCGGGATGCCGAGCCGGGCGGAGGCCTGTGTGGTGGTCGAGCCACGGAAGTAGCACTCCAGCAGCACGCTCTGGTGGTCCGGGGTCAGCCGGCGCAGGGCCTCGCCGACCAGCATGGTCTGCAGGGCCTTGTCGGTGGAGTCCGACCCGGCGTGTGCCTGCAGCGGCTCCGGCACCTCGGCCCAGGAGTCCTCCGGGCGGCGCCGCCCGGCCCGCCACTGGTCCACCACGATGTTGCGGGCGACGGTGAACAGCCAGCTGCGCGGCGAACCCTCCTGCTCCAGCACCTCCGGCTTGCGCCAGGCCCGGAGCAGCGTCTCCTGCACCACGTCCTCGGCCCGGGCCCGGTCGCCTCCGACCAGCTGCAGTACGAACGACCACAGCGCGGCGGCATGCTCGTCGTGCAGCGCCTTCATCAGGTCCGCGTCGCGGTTCATCGGGGAGCGGGCATCGCGGCCGTCCCCGGCGCACCCGCGCCGGGGTGTCGTCGCACCATGCCGTCCTCCTGATCGCCCTTCTCACCGACCGTACGACGCCGCCATCCGGGTGGTTCACCGGCGTCGTCCGGATCACCCCCGCCGCTACCCGCTGTCGATCGCCGACGCCTCCAGTTCGTCGATCAGGTCGTCGGCGTCCTCCCGCCAGCTGTCCCGGAACACCGGGTGGTCGCGCAGCGAGACCTTCCACAGCAGGATCTGCGCGAACCGGAAGGCGACCAGGACCTCAAGGTCGGCCTCCGCCCCGGTCGGCAGCGATCGCGCCGACCGGTACCCGTCCAGCAGGGCGGCCCGCAGCCCGGCACTGTCGTCGTGTTCGGTGATCTCGCTGAGCGTCACCGCGAGGTCGTCGAGGTGATGGCCGAAGCCGCAGTCGTCGAAGTCGATCAACCGCACGTCGTCCGGCCCGAAGAGGTAGTTCTCCTGGTGCAGGTCGGCATGGACCAGGCCGTAGACCGCAGGCGAGGTGCCCAATCGGTCACGGATCCGGCGGGTGGCCTCGGCGACCCGGCGAACCGCAGCGGCACCGCGCGGGGAGAAAGCAGCAACCTCCTCGGCCGCCCACCCGGCGTCCCTGCCGTGCCGGGGATCGCTGCATGCCTGCTGCACAGTCGTCCCGCCCGCCTCCTCCTCCCTCGCCCGGGCGGTCAGCAGTCCGATGCGCGGGCGGCAGAGGTCAGTGTTCCGGCTGACGAACCCGGTCGCGTGGTCGTGCAGTGCGGCGGTGAGCACCCCGACGCGGTGCAGGTCGTCGGCGGTGAGGTCGTCGACCTCGCGGAAGTCGCCGTCGACCCACCGGAACAGCACGCAGATGCGGGACTCCGGCACACCCTCCGCCGTGGCGGTCGTCAGCAGCCGCCCGGCCCCGGTCCGCACCGGCTCCGGGACGAGCACGTCGGTGTCCCGCCGCAGTGCCTCGAGCCAGCGCAGTTCGCCCTCCACCGCCGCCTCGGTGCGCAGCGGCGGGCGGTGGATCCGCAGGGGCGTACCGCTCGCCGCCGGCCTCCACCCGGAAGGTGGTGTTCTCCTCGTGCTGGACGGGGACAAGAACCGGCCGCCGGAGGTCGTACTCCGTCAATGCCTGCTCGGCGAGCTGCTGGAGACGCACGAATTGGCCGGCGTGGTCGAGGTCGTCGAACGGGATCATCCGGATCGGCCGGGGTCAGCCGGCGGCGCGGGCGGCCTCGAGCGCGGCGATGTCCAGCTTGGACATCTGCATCATCGCGCCGAACGCGCGGGCGGAGGCGTCGGGGTCGTCGCCGCCCATCAGCTCCCCCATGTTCGCCGGGATCACCTGCCAGGACAGGCCGAACCGGTCCTTGATCCACCCGCACGGCCCTTCCTCCCCGCCGTCCCCGAGCAGTGACCAGTACCGGTCGATCTCGGCCTGGTCGGCGCACGGGATCTGGAACGAAACCGCCTCGGTGAAGGTGTGCTGCGGGCCGCCATTGAGCGCGACGAACTTCTGTCCCTGCAGCTCGAACTCCACGGTGAGGGCAAGGTCAGCAGGCCGGCCGCCGCCCTCCGGATAACGGGTGATGGTGCCCATCCGGGAGTCCGGGAAGATCGACACGTACAGCTCCGCCGCCTGCTCCCCTTCGGTGTCGAACCACAGGCAGGTCGTCAACTCGGGCATCGTGCGCCTCACTCGTCGTCCCCGGGCCGGCGGCTCCGGCCCACTGCTGGACCGACTGTGCCGCAGCCCCGGACTCATCGCCACCGCGGTGGTGCTCACGAGCCGGCGGACAAGGGCAGGCGCCCCCCTGCACGCGTACGAAAGTGGCGACTCCCGCCTCACACGTCCCAGAACCGACATCTTCGTACGCGTCGGCGATGAAGATCCTCGCGCGCAGGGGTAGGTGGCCGGGAACGCCGGACGGGCCGGCCTCCGTGAGGAGACCGGCCCGTCCGGGTGGTTCGTCGACGTGCGGGACGTCGGAGCAGGGTCAGCGGTAGTCGCGGCCCATGTCGTAGTCGTCCAGCGGCACTGCGGCACCCGTGGTGGCACCGAAGGTGTCGGCGCCGTAGTAGGTGTCGTCGAACGAGGACAGGCTGTAGGCCGCGGCCCGCGCCTCCTCGGTCGGCTGCACCTGGATGTCGCGGTACCGGGCGATGCCGGTACCGGCCGGGATCAGCTTGCCGATGATCACGTTCTCCTTCAGGCCCACGAGCTTGTCCGACTTGCCGTTGATGGCGGCGTCGGTGAGCACGCGGGTGGTCTCCTGGAAGGACGCCGCCGACAGCCACGAGTCGGTGGCCAGCGACGCCTTGGTGATGCCCATCAGCGCCGGACGACCGGCTGCGGCCTCGCCACCCTCGGCGAGCACGCGGCGGTTGGTCGCCTCGAACTCCTTGCGCTCGATCACCGCACCCGGCAGGAACTCGGTCGAGCCGGAGTCGATGATCGTGACGCGGCGGAGCATCTGCCGGACGATGACCTCGATGTGCTTGTCGTGGATCGACACGCCCTGCGAGCGGTAGACCTCCTGGGTCTCCCGGACCAGGTGCAGCTGCACCCGGCGGGCACCCATGACGCGCAGCACCTCGTGCGGGTCGACGTTGCCCTCGAGCAGCTGCTGGCCGACCTCGACGTGGTCACCCTCGTCGAGCAGGCGCTCGCTGCCGTCCACGGTGATCGTGGCCAGCCGCTGCGTCTTGGGCAGCTTCGGGTACACGACCTCCTCGGAGCCGTCGTCCGGGACGATGGTGATCGTCAGGAACTTGTCGGCGTCCTCGATCCGGATCCGTCCGGCGGCGTCGGCGATCGGCGCCTTGCCCTTCGGGACCCGGGCCTCGAACAGCTCCTGCACACGCGGCAGACCCTGGGTGATGTCGGAGGAACCCGACGCCGCACCCGTGTGGAAGGTCCGCATGGTCAGCTGGGTACCGGGCTCGCCGATGGACTGCGCCGCGACGACACCCACCGCCTCGCCGACGTCCACCAGCTCGCCGGTGGCCAGGCTGCGGCCGTAGCAGACCGCGCAGGTGCCGATCGCGGCCTCACAGGTGAGGACGGACCGGACCTTGACGTTCTCCACGCCCGCCGCGACGAGGGCCGCGACGTGCTCCTCGCGCAGGTCCGTCCCGGCCGGCACGACCACGGAACCGTCGGTCCCGATCGCGTCCACGGCCAGCACCCGGGCCTGCACCGAGGTCTCGACGAACTCGTCGGCGACCAGCCGGCCGTCGGCCAGCCGCTGCGCGACGGGCTGCTCGACACCGCGCTCGGTGCCGCAGTCCGACTCGCGCACGATGACGTCCTGCGAGACGTCGACCAGACGACGGGTCAGGTAGCCCGACTCCGCCGTACGCAGCGCGGTGTCGGCCAGACCCTTACGGGCCGAGTGGGTGTTGATGAAGTACTCCAGCACCGACAGGCCCTCGCGGAACGAGGCCCGGATCGGACGGGCGATCTGCACGCCCTTGGAGTTGGCCACCACACCCTTCATGCCGGCCAGCGACCGGACCTGGATCCAGTTACCGGCGGCACCCGCGGCGACCAGGTTGTAGATCGGGTTGCCCTTGGGGTACGCGGTCTCGACGGCCTTGCCGATCTCGACGGTCGCGGCCTCCCAGATCTTGACCAGGTCCTCACGACGCTCGTCGCCGGACAGGTTGCCGCGCTGGAACGCCTTCTCGACCTTCTCGGCCTCGAGGTCGTACTTCGCGAGGATGTCCTTCTTGGCGTCCGGGATGATGACGTCGCCGATGGCCACCGTCATCCCCGAGCGGGTCGCCCAGAAGAAGCCGGCCTCCTTCAGCTTGTCCAGCGTCTGCGCCACCACCGACATCGGGTAGTGCTCGGCGAGATCGTTGACGATCGCCGCCTGGCGCTTCTTCGGCATCTCCTCGTTGATGTACGGGTAGCCGTCCGGGAGCAGCTCGTTGAACAGCACCCGGCCCAGGGTGGTCTCCGCGAGGAAGGGCTGGCCCTCCTCGTGGTCCTCCGGCAGCGGCAGGCTGCCCGGGTTGACCCCGGTCAGCCGGATCTTGATCGGCGACCGCACGTCGATCAGGCCCGCGTCGCGCGCCATGATCGCCTCGGCCGGCGAGGAGAACGCCAGCCCGGCGCCCTTGGCCTCGTCGTCCTTGCCGCACAGGTAGTACAGACCGGTGACGAGGTCCAGCGACGGCATGGCCAGCGGCTTGCCGGAGGCCGGGGACAGGATGTTGTTGCTCGAGAGCATCAGCACCCGCGCCTCGGCCTGGGCCTCGGCGGACAGCGGCAGGTGGACCGCCATCTGGTCACCGTCGAAGTCGGCGTTGAACGCGGCACAGACCAGCGGATGCAGCTGGATGGCCTTGCCTTCCACCAGCTGCGGCTCGAAGGCCTGGATGCCCAGGCGGTGCAGCGTCGGCGCACGGTTGAGCATCACCGGGTGCGACCCGATGACCTCCTCCAGCACGTCCCACACCTGCGGCCGCTGACGCTCCACCATCCGCTTGGCGGACTTGATGTTCTGCGCGTGGTTCAGGTCGACCAGCCGCTTCATGACGAACGGCTTGAACAGCTCGAGCGCCATCAGCTTCGGCAGACCGCACTGGTGCAGCTGCAGCTGCGGGCCGACCACGATGACCGAACGGCCCGAGTAGTCGACACGCTTGCCGAGCAGGTTCTGGCGGAACCGGCCCTGCTTGCCCTTGAGCAGGTCGGACAGCGACTTCAGCGGGCGGTTGCCCGGGCCGGTCACCGGCCGGCCGCGGCGGCCGTTGTCGAACAGCGCGTCGACGGCCTCCTGCAGCATCCGCTTCTCGTTGTTCACGATGATCTCGGGCGCGCCGAGGTCGATCAGTCGCTTCAACCGGTTGTTGCGGTTGATCACCCGGCGGTACAGGTCGTTGAGGTCGGAGGTCGCGAAGCGGCCACCGTCCAGCTGCACCATCGGCCGCAGCTCCGGCGGGATCACCGGTACGCAGTCGAGCACCATGCCCAGCGGCGAGTTGCCGGTGGTCTGGAACGCGGCGACGACCTTGAGGCGCTTGATCGCGCGGATCTTGCGCTGGCCCTTGCCGTTCTTGATGGTGTCGCGCAGCGACTCGGACTCCGCGTCGATGTCGAAGTCCTTGATGATCTTCTGCAGCGCCTCGGCACCCATGCCACCGGTGAAGTAGTCACCGAAGCGGTCCTCGAGCTCGCGGTAGATCAGCTCGTCGATGATCAGATCGCGGACCTTGAGCTTGCGGAAGGCGTCGAGCACCTCGTCGAGGCGGTCGATCTCACGCTGCGCGCGGTCGCGGATCTGCCGCATCTCCCGCTCGCCGCCCTCGCGCACCTTGCGGCGCACGTCGGACTTCGCACCCTCGGCCTCGAGCTCGGCCAGGTCGGACTCGAGCTTCTTGGAGCGCGCGTCGAGGTCCGCGTCACGCGCGTTCTCGACGTTCTTGCGCTCCACCGACATCTCGGCCTCGATGGTCGGCAGGTCGTTGTGCCGGGCCGTCTCGTCGACCGAGGTGATCAGGTAGGCCGCGAAGTAGATGATCTTCTCGAGATCCTTCGGGGCCAGGTCGAGCAGGTAGCCCAGGCGCGAGGGAACACCCTTGAAGTACCAGATGTGGGTGACCGGAGCGGCCAGCTCGATGTGGCCCATCCGCTCGCGACGCACCTTGGCGCGGGTGACCTCGACGCCGCAGCGCTCGCAGATGATGCCCTTGAACCGGACACGCTTGTACTTGCCGCAGGCGCACTCCCAGTCACGGGTGGGGCCGAAGATCTTCTCGCAGAAGAGCCCGTCCTTCTCCGGCTTGAGGGTGCGGTAGTTGATCGTCTCGGGCTTCTTGACCTCGCCGTGGGACCACGCGCGGATGTCGTCCGCGTTGGCGAGGCCGATACGCAACTCGTCGAAGAAGTTGACGTCGAGCACTGGTTGCACGTCCCTTTGTGTCGTGTGTCTGTGGCCGGATCCCGGTTGCTGCACCGGGTCCCGGCCGGGGTGGGATCGCGTGGATCCCGGGGGCCTGCTGATCCCGGGCGATCCGGGCCCCGAGGAGTGGGGCCCGGACCGCCGCGGGGGCTCCGAGAGGCAACTGCCCCGGCCGGCGGTTCGCACCGCCGGCGCGGAGGTCAGTTGACCAGGTCGTCCACCGAGGCGGACTCGTTGCGGGAGAGGTTGATGCCGAGGTTGGCGGCAGCTCGCTCGAGGTCGTCGTCGTCGCTGTCGCGCATCTCGATGGCGACACCGTCGCTGGACAGCACCTCGACGTTCAGGCACAGGGCCTGGAGCTCCTTGAGGAGCACCTTGAACGACTCGGGGATGCCCGGCTCGGGGATGTTCTCGCCCTTGACGATGGCCTCGTACACCTTCACCCGGCCGACGATGTCGTCCGACTTGATGGTGAGCAGCTCCTGCAGCGTGTAGGCGGCGCCGTAGGCCTGCATGGCCCAGCACTCCATCTCGCCGAACCGCTGACCGCCGAACTGCGCCTTACCACCCAGCGGCTGCTGCGTGATCATCGAGTACGGGCCGGTCGAGCGGGCGTGGATCTTGTCGTCCACCAGGTGCAGCAGCTTGATGATGTACATGTAGCCGACGGCCACCGGGTACGGGAACGGCTCGCCGGAGCGGCCGTCGAACAGCGTCGCCTTGCCGTCGGTGGAGACCATCCGCTGGCCGTCCCGGTTCGGGATGGTGGAGTCCAGCAGACCGGCGATCTCCTCCTCGGAGGCACCGTCGAACACCGGGGTCGCGGTCCGGGTGAACGGATCCGCGGTCCGGGCCAGTTCACCGATGCTCTTCGCCCAGTCGGGGTCGCCGTCGATGCTCCAGCCCTGGCTGGCCACCCAGCCCAGGTGGGTCTCCAGGATCTGGCCGACGTTCATCCGTCGCGGCACGCCGTGCGGGTTCAGGATGATGTCGACCGGAGTGCCGTCCGGCAGGAAGGGCATGTCCTCGACCGGCAGGATCTTGCCGATGACGCCCTTGTTGCCGTGGCGGCCGGCGAGCTTGTCGCCGTCCTGGATCTTCCGCTTCTGGGCCACGTAGACGCGGACCAGCTCGTTGACGCCCGGGGGCAGCTCGGCGCCGTCGTCGTCCCGGGAGAAGACCCGGATGCCGATGACCTTGCCGGTCTCGCCGTGGGGCACCTTGAGGGAGGTGTCGCGGACCTCGCGGGCCTTCTCGCCGAAGATCGCGCGCAGCAGCCGCTCCTCGGGGGTCAGCTCGGTCTCGCCCTTCGGAGTGACCTTGCCGACCAGCACGTCGCCGTCCTGGACCTCGGCGCCGATGCGGATGATGCCGCGCTCGTCGAGATCCGCCAGCACCTCCTCGGAGACGTTCGGGATGTCCCGGGTGATCTCCTCCGGCCCCAGCTTGGTGTCGCGGGCATCGATCTCGTGCTCCTCGATGTGGATCGAGGTCAGCACGTCGTCCTGGACGATGCGCTGAGAGAGGATGATCGCGTCCTCGTAGTTGTGGCCCTCCCACGGCATGATCGCCAGCAGCAGGTTCTTGCCGAGGGCCATCTCGCCGCCCTCGGTGCACGGGCCGTCGGCGATGACCTGGCCGACCTCGACCCGCATGCCCTCCTCGACGATCGGCTTCTGGTTGAAGCTGGTCCCCTGGTTGGAGCGGCGGAACTTGTGCAGCCGGTAGGTGCGGTGGGTGCCGTCGTCGGCCATGACCGAGATGTAGTCGGCGGTGGCCTCCTCGACCACACCCGCCTTCTCCGCCACCACGACGTCACCGGCGTCGACGGCCGCGCGGGCCTCCATGCCGGTGCCGACCAGCGGCGACTCGCTGCGCAGCAGCGGGACCGACTGGCGCTGCATGTTGGCGCCCATCAGCGCACGGTTCGCCTCGTCGTGCTCCAGGAACGGGATCATCGCGGTCGCGACGGACACCGTCTGGCGCGGGGAGACGTCCATGTACTGGACCTCGTCGGCGCCGACCTGGTCGACCTCGCCGCCCTTGCGGCGGACGAGCACCCGGTCCTCGAGGAAGGCGCCGGTCGTCAGGTTCGTCCGGGCGTTGGCCTGGGCGATGACGAAACGGTCCTCCTCGTCGGCGGTCAGGTAGTCGATCTGGTCGGTGACCTTGCCGTCGACGACCTTGCGGTACGGCGTCTCGATGAACCCGAAGGGGTTCACCCGGGCGAAGGTCGACAGCGAACCGATGAGGCCGATGTTCGGGCCCTCAGGGGTCTCGATCGGGCACATGCGGCCGTAGTGCGACGGGTGCACGTCACGGACCTCGAGCGAGGCGCGGTCACGCGACAGACCGCCCGGGCCGAGCGCGGACAACCGGCGCTTGTGGGTCAGACCGGCGAGCGGGTTGGTCTGGTCCATGAACTGCGACAGCTGGCTGGTGCCGAAGAACTCCTTGATGGAGGCGACGACCGGCCGGATGTTGATCAGGGTCTGCGGCGTGATCGCCTCGACGTCCTGGGTGGTCATCCGCTCGCGGACGACGCGCTCCATACGGGACAGGCCGACCCTGATCTGGTTCTGGATCAGCTCGCCCACGGTGCGCAGCCGGCGGTTGCCGAAGTGGTCGATGTCGTCGGTGCCGACCGGCAGGTCCTGACCACGGACGGTCCAGGACTCCTGGCCGTCGTGCAGGCGCAGCAGGTACTCGACGACGGCGACCAGGTCGTCCTCGGTGAGGGTGCCGACGTTGGTCTGGATGTTCAGACCCAGCTTCTTGTTCAGCTTGTACCGGCCGACCTTGGCCAGGTCGTAGCGCTTGTCCTTGAAGAACAGGTTCTCCAGCAGGGCCTGCGCCGACTCCTTGGTCGGCGGCTCGCCCGGACGCAGCTTGCGGTAGATGTCGAGCAGCGCCTCGTCGACGCCGGCGATGTGGTCCTTCTCCAGGGTGGCCAGCAGGACCGGCGACCAGGCGAACTTCTCCCGGATGCGGTCGGCGTCCCAGCCCAGCGCCTTCAGCAGCACGGTGACCGGCTGGCGGCGCTTGCGGTCGATGCGGACACCGATGGTGTCGCGCTTGTCGATGTCGAACTCGAGCCAGGCACCCCGCGACGGGATGACCTTGACCGCGAAGACCTCCTTGCCGGCGGTCTTGTCCAGGGTGCGGTCGAAGTACACACCCGGGGAACGCACCAGCTGCGAGACGACGACGCGCTCGGTGCCGTTGATGATGAAGGTGCCCTTGCTGGTCATCATGGGGAAGTCACCCATGAAGACGGTCTGGGACTTGATCTCACCGGTCTCGTTGTTCATGAACTCGGCGGTGACGAAGAGCGGCGCCGAGTAGGTCATGTCCTTGTCCCGGCACTCCTCCTCGTTCGCCTTGACCTCGTCGAAACGGGGATCCATGAAGGACAGGGAGAGGTTGCCCGCGAAATCCTCGATCGGGGAGATCTCGGCCAGGATCTCGTCCAGACCGCTGGGGGTCGGACCGTCCTGGCGGTCGCGCCACGCCTGGGCGCCGACGAGCCACTCGAACGATTCGGTCTGCAGTGCGAGGAGATTGGGGACTTCCAGGGGCTCACGGAGCTTTCCGAAGCTGACCCGCTGGGTGGTGCCGGAGGTGGTGCCGGTGACTGCCAAGATGCGTCCTTCCGAGGACTCGGTCGCGGTCTGCGGCATCGGACCCGGTCGGCCGGAGGTGCTTCCGGTGGGGTGTCGGGTCGTGCCGCCTGCTGCTGGGTGGTGCTGGTACTGCTCGGTGCTGGTACTGCTCGGTGCGGGTGGTGCCTGCTGCTGGTGTCGCTGGGTCGTGCATCGTGCTGGGTGGTGCGGCGGTGCTGGGTCCTGCTCGCGCCCCCGCCCGTTCTCCCTGATCAGTGCCCTTCCGACCGGCAGAATTCAGGACCGGTGGGAGCGGACGGGGATCGGGCAGCGCAAAGAAGGCAGCGCAAACACGCAGCTTAGCAGCTCAGGGCACGCCTATCAAGACGTACCCTTCACGACTCGCAGAACGGGGCGGCTCCCGGAAAACCATCAGGAGCCGACTTCCCGTCGCGTCGCGACTTCGGAAGGGACTTCGGCCCGCCATATGGCCGACGTCGTAGGGAAAGAGTGGCCCCAGCGGGGCGATCCGTCAAGCACCATCGCCCGGTTCTCCCCCGAAGTGTGGACAACTTCCCTGTTCGGGGCGGTGCCGCGGCGTGTCCTCACGCGTGAGGCGGGCAGCGGCTGTTGCCCGGGTGCTCTTGTCGATCGAGGGCCGGCCGATCGGGCGCCGGTGTGCCGGGCGCGACCGGCCCGGGGCGCCCGGCCCGGCCGGGGCCTGCCGCACGCGGCAGAGGTGCCACCGCCCGACCCGCGTGTCGGCGCCCGGCCCCGACAGGAGCGCGGCCCTGCCGGATCCGGTGCGAACAGCCACGGCCCACGTGGCCTGCAGCAACGGATCGCGAATCGCCGCGCACCGAAGTCCGGGCAGGGTCTCCCGGATCGGCGAGCGGCGACGGGCCCGACCACGACCGCCCCCGGCCCCACCGGATCCGGTGCGAACAGCCACGGCCCACGTGGCCGCCGGCAACGGATCGCTGATCCGTCGCGACCACGCGACGGCGGACGTCGACCTTCGGTCCGGATGCCGAGGCTGATGACCCGCCGCCGGCGCCACCCGCTCCCGCCCACACGGACTTGCCACCGACCCGGGTGCAGTCCCCCACCGCACCGCACGCTCACTGCGAGCGGACGAGCAGCGGCCCGCCGGGCGACTGTCGGTGGCGGGGGTCAGGATGTCGGCATGATCGATCACTTCGGCATCCAGGCCGCCGACGTCGCGGCCTCCGCGCAGTTCTACTCGACGGTCTTCGCGCCGATCGGGATCACCGAGGCGGTGCGCTTCCCGACCGGTCCCGGTCCGGAAGCCGGTCTGGTGGTGGGGTTCTCGGGCAGGTCCGGTCCGCCGGACTTCTGGCTGAGCCCGGGCGACGGCCCCACCCGGGAGAGCCACTTCGCGTTCGCCGCCGGCGGCCGGGACGAGGTCGACGCCGTCCATCAGGCCGCGCTCGACGCGGGCGTCGAGGTGCTGCACGCGCCCCGCGAGTGGCCCGAGTACCACCCCGGCTACTACGCCGTTTTCCTGCGTGATCCCGACGGCCACAACGTCGAAACCGTCCACCACGGCTGACTGCGACCGGGTCCGAGCAGGCCCGCGTGGTCAGGGCACGCGGATCCAGCCGGGCAACCGGAACCCGAGCCGCGGTGTCCGAGGTGTTCACGTCGAGGGCCGACCGGTCCGCGGGTGCCGGCGCTCGCCGTTCCCCGGTGCGGCGGATCATCACGGCACGACGATCAGCCGGGGCGGCTCCATCTTCCGTTGTTCCGGGGATTCGGAGACCTGGAAGTTGGCGACCACCGTGATCCCGTCGCCCGCGGGGAACCGGAAGGAGCCGGCCAACCGGTGCTCGTGGACCGAGAAGCTGACGGTCGCCTCCTTGTCCTCGAATTGGGCGACGACGTCCGGCGGGAGCTGGAGCAGCCGGGCCAGGCCCGCAGCATCAGCAGCCGCCTGCACGCTGCGACCGCCTCCCGTGGTCCCCGGCTCCACCTGCAGGATGTCCACCAGCTCCTCGAGAGCAGCCGGATTCGGGAACACCGAGTTCGGGTCGCAGATGCCCGAGTCCTCGCGGGCCTCCTCCACCGGTACCTCCAGGAAGTACCCCTCAGGCATCAGCTCGACCGGATATCCCAGCTCTTCGACCGCGAGACCCAGGGCGAAGCAGCGATCCTCGGTCCAGATCCAGTACCGGTCCCCCGCAGGAGAGTGCCGCGACGAGTCCGCGGACACCGGCGTGCCGTCGGCCCCGAAGTTCACTGTCGAATTCAGGCCCGCCGTCTTCCCGCCGGGCAGGTATGCGATCAGCTGCGTGTGGATGTTAGCGGCGCCGTCGAGCAACCCGAGCACCGAGGTTCGCCAGTCGAGATCCGCCGACGTCGATGAGGACGGGCCTGAGGACGGGGCTGAGAACGAGGATGATGACTGCGGGACGTGCGTCCCGTCCGATGTCGCACCCGTCGCCGGAGCAGTCGACGAGGGTGACGAGGTGGATGCCGGCACTGACGTGGTCGACGACGAGAAGGTGTGGGGCACAGCATCTGTCGTCGACTGCGACGCCATCGCCGCGGACGACGCGGCCGGCAAGGTCCCTCCCCCGCTCACGGCGGAGGAGCAGCCGGCGAGGACGGCCACCCCCAGAACCAGACCCAGCACTGCACCCGCCATGCGTCCGCGCATGATTCCCCCGTTCACCCGTTCGGCCGCAAGTATCGCACGGCACTCCCGATCGACGCCCGGGAACGCCGCAGGGCGGGCATCCGGATCGGATGCCCGCCCTGCGGGGACTGCTGTCGTCCGCTCAGCGGACGGGACGCGCGAGGCGCAAGGTCACTTGACGGTGGCCTTGGCTCCGGCCTCCTCGAGCTTCGCCTTGGCGGCCTCGGCCTGCTCCTTGGCGACCTTCTCCAGGATCGGCTTCGGCGCGGCGTCGACCAGATCCTTGGCCTCCTTCAGGCCCAGCCCGGAAACGATCTCGCGGACGGCCTTGATGACCTGGACCTTCTTGTCACCAGCAGCCTCGAGGATGACGTCGAACTCGTCCTGCTCCTCGGCGGCCTCGGCCGGAGCGCCACCGGCCGGGCCGGCCGGGCCGGCAACGGCAACCGGGGCGGCGGCGGTGACGCCGAAGGTCTCCTCGAACTGCTTCACGAACTCGGAGAGCTCGATGAGGGTGAGCTCCTTGAAGGCATCCAGCAGCTCGTCAGTGCTCAGCTTCGCCATGATGGCGTCCTTTCGTAGCAACCCCGCCGGGTCGAACCGGTGGGGAAAGGGTGGTACCGGTCTGATCCGACCGGGGTGGTGGCCGCACTCCCGACGGGAGCGCGACCGGTGGTCGGATCAGGCCTCGACGGCCTGCTCCTCCTGCGCGGCTTCGGCCGGAGCCTCGCCCGCAGAGTTCTTCTCCTGCAGTGCCGCAGCGAGCTGCGCCATCTTCGACGGCAGCGCGTTGAGGACCACGGCCGCCTTGGTGAGCGTGCCGAGCATCGCGCCGGCCAGCTTGGCCAGCAGGACGTCACGGGACTCCAGGTCGGCCAGCTTGGTGACCTCGGCGGCGTCCAGTGCCTTGCCGTCCAGCAGACCGCCCTTGATCACCAGCAGCGGGTTGGCCTTGGCGAAGTCGCGGAGCGCCTTCGCGGCATCGACCGGCTCGCCGTTGATGAAGGCCACGGCCGTCGGACCGGTGAACAGGTCGTCCAGACCCTCCACGCCGGCATCGGCAGCTGCACGCTTGACCAGCGTGTTCTTGGCGACGGTGTACGACGTGTCGCCACCCAGCGAGCGACGCAGCGTGGTGAGCTGCGCCATGGTCAGGCCGCGGTACTCGGTGACGACCGCTGCGCTCGAGGTACGGAACTGATCCGCGATCTCGGCGACGGTGCCGACCTTCTCGCTCTTCTTGCTCGACCCTGCCATCTCGCCTCCTTCCTCTTGCGTCGGGACGGACACCGGCAACTGCCGGCGCCCACCACCTCGGGCATCGGAGGGGAGAGACGACGAACGCCCCGGCGCAAGCGGCACGGGGCGTCATGATCGGGGCATGCCCCGACGAACCTCGTCCTCCTGCGTGGGCCGTCCGGAATCCGGAACCTTCACCCGATCACCCGCGAGGCGGGCAGCCGGGAGCCGACGGTCTTCGGTGGAACGTCGACCAGAGTAGCAGCGAGCGGCCCACCAGCCCAATCCCGGAACGCCGGTGTTCCATGACGAGCGGGGCGCCCTCCGGCGCACCACTGCGTGACGGGCGCACGACCACGAAGGTCCCGACATCGACCCACCCGGGTGCCCGGGCTCCGCGACCCGGGAACGCAGCAGGACCCCGGCTCGAGAGCCGGGGTCCTGCTGGGCGTGCTGCTGTGTTGCCGGACCGATCAGGCGGTCTCGGCGACCTCGAGCAGGTTGCGGGTGACCGCCGGGTCGACCGGGATCCCCGGGCCCATGGTGGTGCTGAAGAAGATCTTCTTCAGGTACCGGCCCTTGGCGGCCGACGGCTTGGCCCGCAGGATCTCGTCCAGCGCGGCGGCGTAGTTCTCGACCAGCTTCTCGGTCGGGAAGGACACCTTGCCGATGACCAGGTGCAGGTTCGCAGCCCGGTCGACGCGGAAGTTGATCTTGCCGCCCTTGATGTCGGACACGGCCTTGGTCACGTCGGCCGTGACGGTGCCGGTCTTCGGGTTCGGCATCAGACCGCGGGGCCCCAGCACCCGGGCGATCCGGCCGACCTTGGCCATCTGGTCCGGCGTCGCGATCGCGGCGTCGAAGTCGAGCCAACCACCCTGGATGCGGGCGATCAGGTCGTCCGAGCCCACGGCGTCCGCGCCGGCGGCCTCGGCCTCGGCGGCCTTGTCACCGACCGCGAACACGATGACGCGGGCGGTCTTGCCCGTGCCGTGCGGCAGGTTGACGGTGCCACGGACCATCTGGTCGGCCTTGCGCGGGTCGACACCCAGCTGCATGGCGACCTCGACGGTGGCGTCCTGGCCCTTGGTGGTGCTGGTCTTCTGCGCGAGCGCGGCTGCGGCGAGCGGCGCGTACAGGTTCTCGCGGTCGACCAGTGCTGCGGCGGCCTTGTAGGCCTTCGAGCGCTTCATCTCTTCTCCTCGTACTGCGGTGAACGGAGTTCGTGGTCATCGGGCCTGCGCAGGCCCTCCCACTCCGGCGGACGGGATCGTCCGCCGGTCGAACGGTGCTGGTGGTGCGGCTTCTCGTCAGTCCTTGACGATGATGCCCATGGAACGGGCGGTGCCGGCGATGATCTTCGCGGCGGCGTCCACGTCGTTGGCGTTGAGGTCGACCTTCTTGATCTCGGCGATCTCCTTGACCTGGGCCATGGTGATCGTCGCGACCTTGGTGGTGTGCGGCGTGCCGGAGCCCTTCTCCACACCGGCGGCCTTGAGCAGCAGGCGGGCGGCGGGCGAGGTCTTCAGCTTGAAGTCGAACGACCGATCCTCGTAGACCGAGATCTCGACCGGCACGACCTCGCCGCGCTGCGACTCGGTCGCGGCGTTGTAGGCCTTGCAGAACTCCATGATGTTGACGCCGTGCTGGCCGAGCGCCGGGCCGACCGGCGGGGCCGGGTTGGCCATGCCGGCCTTGATCTGCAGCTTGATGATCGCTGCAAGCTTCTTCTTCTTGGGAGGCATTTCTTTCTTCCTCGTCGTCTGGGTGATGGTGCATCCGGGCCTGTACCCCGGACGTTCTCTCCCCGGGTCAGATCTTGGCGACCTGGGTGAAGTTGAGTTCGACCGGCGTCTCGCGGCCGAAGATGGAGACCAGCACCTTGAGCTTCTGCGCGTCGGCGTTGACCTCGTTGATGGTGGCCGGGAGCGTCGCGAACGGGCCGTCCATGACGGTCACCGACTCGCCGATCGAGAAGTCGACCTCGATCTTCGGGCCGGTGCTGGTCTCGCCGGACTCGGTGACCGTGGTGGCGGCCTTCTTCGCCGGGGCCGGGGCCAGGATCTTGGCGACCTCGTCCACCGACAGCGGCGACGGCCGCTGCGCGGTGGCGCCGACGAAACCGGTGACGCCCGGGGTGTTCCGGACTGCGCTCCAGGAGCCGTCGGTCAGGTCCATCCGGACCAGGATGTAGCCCGGGTAGACCTTGCGCTGGACCTGCTTGCGCTGGCCGTTCTTGATCTCGGTGACCTCTTCGGTCGGGACCTCGATCTGGAAGATGTAGTCCTCCATGTCGAGCGACTTGATCCGGGTCTCGAGGTTGGTCTTGACCTTGTTCTCGTAGCCCGCGTAGGAGTGCACGACGTACCACTCACCGACGGCGCGGCGCAGCGAGGCCTTGAGCTCCGCGATCGGGTCGAGCTCCTCCTCCGCGACCTCCGCCTCGGCGGGTGCGTCGGTGGCAGCCTCGTCGACCGGCTCGGCCTCGACGACGGCAACGGTGGTCTCGTCGCCGTCGGTCAGCACGACCTCGTCCAGCTCGTCGGCCGGGCGGCTCTCGTCTGCGGTGCTCACCTGTCTGCTCTCTTCCTGTGCTTCGTTCGGACTGCTGGTGTGGGGCGCGGCGTCAGCCGAAGATGCCCAGCACGCCCCTGGCGAACAGCACATCCAGACCGGCCACCAGCGCGACCATGAACACCACGAACACGATCACGACGATCGTGTACGTCACCATCTGGTTCCGGTGCGGCCAGATGACCTTGCGGAGCTCGGCCACCACCTCCCGGAGGAAGCGGAGCAGCCGGGCGAAGATCGAACCCCGGACGTCGGCGTCGGCACCCTGACGTCGGGTGGCGACACCCTTCGCCGCGGTGGTGCCCGCCCGGACCGCCGCCGAACGCCGGGCCGCGGCCCGCGCGGATCCGGCGGAGGCACCGACCAGGGCGCCTTCGCGCTCGCCGTCGGTGTCGTCCGCATCGTCCTGCTCGGCCGCGTCCGCGGCGTCACCGGACTTGCCCAGGTCGACGGTCTCGACGACCTCGACCTCTTCGACCACCAGCTCCTCGTCGGCCGATCCCGAAGAATCCGAGACCGAGGAATCGGACCCAGCTGAATCCGACACCGAAGGATCCGAGGACTCCTCGCGGTCGTCGCCGGGCTTCTCGCTCACACGTCCCTCGTTCCATGGTCCGGCCACCGCGATCCGGCGGGCCGGATCACCTCGTGGTGGCAGTCGGTGCAGGGGCGACAGGACTCGAACCTGCAACCTGCGGTTTTGGAGACCGCTGCTCTACCAATTGAGCTACGCCCCTCTGCAACCAGCTCCGCGAGCCGCCCGGCGGACCGGGCCCTCTCACGGATCGGGGATGCGCTCCGCCTGCCCGGTGACCGGCGCCGTTGATCACGACGACCGCTCTCCCGGGCAGCCCTGAGCACACCCCGGAGGTCAAGTGTAGTCCACAGCCGGAGGTTGTCCGACCGCCCGACGGGGCCTCGCCAACTGCCCCGGGGCGGTTCCGGACAACCGGGACGAACCGCGGGCCGGTCCGCGCCCACCGGGTGCGGCCGAAGATGTCATCGACAGGAAACACGACCGATCTTGACACCGCAATCGGTGAACCGTTTCACTGAACCGCATCAGTGAACCGCTTCACCGAGAGGAGGACTACCATGCCGGCTTCCGTCGTCGACATCCACCAGCACCTGTGGCCCGACTCCCTGGTCGACCTGCTCCGCTCCCGCAGCACCATGCCCTACCTGCGCGGCTGGTCCTTGAGCCTGCCCGGCGAGCCGGTGTTCGAGGTGACCCCGACCGACCACGACGTGACGGCCAGGCAGGCGCTGGACGCCGATGTCGCGCTGATCGGACTGTCGCTGTCCAGCCCGCTCGGCATCGAGTACCTGCCGACCGACGAGGCGACCCCGCTCATCGAGGCCTGGCACTCCGGCGCGACGGCCCTGCCGGATCCGTTCCGGACCTGGGCGGCGGTCGGCCTGCAGGACCCCGACCTGGACGGACTCGCCCGCACCCTGGCGGACCCGGCCGTGATCGGGCTACAGGTACCCGCCACTGCTCTCGGGGCGCCGGCCGCGGTCGAGGCGATCGCCCCGGTGCTGCGGGTCTGCGAGCTCGCCGACCGGCCGGTGCTGGTGCACCCGGGGCCGGTGCCCGCCGGAGACCGGTCCGACCTGCCCGGCTGGTGGCCGGCCGTGGTCGACTACCCGGCCCAGCTGACCGCCGCCTGGTGGGCGTGGCAGGCCGTCGGTCGATCACTGCTTCCCGACCTGCGGATCTGTTTCGCCGCCGGTGCCGGCCTGGCCCCGGTGCACCACGAGCGGTTCACCACCCGCGGTGGTGGCCCGTTCCGGATCGACCCGCTCACCTTCGTCGAGGTGTCGTCGTACGGCCCGCGCGCCGTGGACGCCCTCGTCCGCGTGCTCGGCATCGACGTGATCGTGCACGGCACCGATCGCCCGTACGCCGGGCCCGTCGACCTCGCTCTGGGTGACGCGGGCATGTACGCCGTCCGCGTCACCAACCCCACCCGCCTGCTCGAAGGAGGACAACCATGACCGCTGCCGGCACTGCCACCGGTCCCGCCACCGCCGCCGCTCCCCAGGAGCAGTCCACGTCGGACGCGGTGGCCACGCTGGTGAACCTGCCGTCCACGGATGGCCGCCCGGTCAACGGGGCACGCCCGATCCCGGAGGTGCTCGCCACCACTGCGGTCCCGGCGATCACCCTCGACACCCTGCCCGATCGCGACCTGGACGCCGAGGAGTTGCGCGCCCTCGCCGCCGCCATCGCCGCCGACCCGGCGCAGTGGCAGCAGCACGTCGCGTTCTCCGACGACGAGCGGCACTACGTCTCGCTGCACCGGGACGCCCACGTCGACGTCTGGGTGCTGTGCTGGACGCCGCAGAACGACACCGGCTGGCACGACCACGACGTCTCCTCCGGCGCCGTCGCCGTCACCCAGGGCTGCCTGACCGAGCACAACCTCGCCGTCGGCGCGCCCTCCATGGCCTCCGAGGTCGTCGCCGGCCAGGTGTTCTGCTTCGGGCCCGACCACATCCACCGGCTCACCGGCCGGGACGCCGGCAGCGTGTCGGTGCACGTCTACTCCCCGCCGCTGTGGCGGATGGGGCAGTACACGGTGTCGCGCAGCGGGATGCTGCGACGGAAATCGGTGTCCTACGCCGACGAACTCCGCCCCCTCGACGACATGATCTGACCCGCCCCTGGCGCGAGGATCTTCATCGCCGACGCGTGGGAAGTTGCCCCGTTTGGGACTGGTGATGCAGGAGTCGACCACTTCGTACGCGCCGACGATCATGATCCTCGCGCGGGACGGGGCGGGCGGGATCAGCCGGTAAGCGGTACCAGGCGTGCGATCGACGGCAGCAGTTCCTCGGCGATGCGCAGGTCCTCGGTCAGATCGCGGTCCTCCGTCGCGGCCGGGAGCGCCGCGCAGACCTCCAGCAACTCCCCCACCGGGCCGGTCACCGACGCCGCCCGCATCCGGTGCGCGCGGACCGCGGCCACCAGCTCGGCGGCCAGCAGGGTGCGCAGCGGGCCGGCCATCCGGCGGGTGGCGGAGGCGGCCAGCGAGGCGAAGCTGGCGTCCTCCTCGACCCCCCGGGACAGGGTCACGGTCTGCAGGCCGGCCGGCTGCGCGGCGGCGCGCAGTTCACCCAGGGCCGAGGCGGCCACGTACTCACAGACCATCACCCCGGACGCACCCGGGGTGCCGTCGCTCAGGAACGGAGCGAGACCGGTGAACGCCGGCTCGATCAGGGTCGCCAGCCGAGCCATCACCAGCTGGCCGCTCTGCGCCACGGCCAGGTTGAGGCCGTCCAGGGCGCTCTGCAGGTACGAGGCGTAGAAGGCGCCGTGGTGTGCCACCTGGCCGGGCGCGGTGTCCGTGGGCGGCAGCAGCACCGGGTTCTCCGACGGCGCGTTGATCATCCGGACCAGCACGGCGTTCGCGCCGGACAAGGCGTCGAGTACCGGCCCCATGACCTGCGGCAACGCCCGCAGCCCGAACGGGTCCTGGATGCGGGCCGGCGGCCGGGCGTCGCCCTCCCCCACCAGCCGGCGCATCGAGGCGCAGACCACCCCCACCCCGGGGAACGGGGTCGCCTGCCGGACCGCCGGCGCGAAGGCCTCGGCATTGCCGTCGACCGCAGCGAAGGTCAACGCCGCGATGCCGAGACAGGCCCGGGCGAGCACCAGCAGCTCCGTGGTGCCGAGCGCCGCGTCGGCCAGCGTCGCCGCGTTGCTGGAGATGAACGCCAGTCCGTCCGGGCCCTCGAACGGCACCGGCGGCAGGGTCCGGCCATCGACGGTCGGCAGCTCGCCGAGCAGGGTCAGCGCCGTCGTGGCCAGCGCGGACAGGTCCCCGGTGCCGATGCTCCCCCATTCCCGGACCACCGGCAGGGCGTCGGCCCGCAGCATCCCGACCAGGCCGTCGGCCAGTCCCGGCCCGGCCCCGGATCCGCCGGCCGCGAGCTGGTTCAACCGGATCACCAGCATCGCCCGCACCCGGTCCGCGGAGCGCGGCGCACCGGCCGACGTGGCATGGCTGCGCAGCAGGTCCAGCGCGTGCGCCGTCCGGTCGCCGGTGACCGGGACGGTCCGGTTCGCGCCGACGCCCGTCGACCGGCCGTAGAGCGGACGCCGCGTCGCCTCGTCGATCGCGAACCGCCAGGAGGCCTCGATGTTGGCCCGGCCGGCATCGGCGAGGACCGCACCGGCCACCGATCTCGACACCGCGAAGACACCAGCGATGTCCAGATCCGTTCCGGTGATGGCGATCTCGTCCACAGACTGCTCCCTGTCCGCCGGCCGGCCGGCTGCTGGTGACGACCGCATCGAACCATCCGGGACCGCACTGCCGCCCGGCGGCGGGTCGGTGCGGCCCGGGGCAATCAGCACCACCGACCGGACCCGACGACCAACCGCGCACGTGTGAACACCGTGTTCCGGGTAGGTCACGAAGTCGATCAGTCCCGCCCGACCTCTTGACCGCCGGGCGACACCGGAGAATTGTTCCATCCAACGGCAGTGCAGTTCCATGGATCGGCAGGGAATCGCCGGTCGACCACAGGTCGACACCCGGCGAGGACACGAACGGCTCGGGTTCGATGCCCGGGGCGGACCACCGGCGGCGCGAGCGCGAGGGGAGCCGACCGAACGTGAGCGATCCGTTGACATCCCCCGATCTCCCCGATCCGGCAGCGATGGGCCCGGTGGGCGGCGCGGCGTCCACCCGCGCCGTGGACCGCGCCGTCCAGCTGCTCGCCCAGGTCTGCGACCACGGGGAGATCGGTCTCGCCGACTGCGCCCGCCGCGCCGGCCTCGCGCCGAGCACCGCCCTGCGGCTGCTGCGCAGCCTGGAGACCTCCGGCCTGATCCACCGCGACGACAACGGCCTGTTCTCCGCGGGCCCCCGGCTGGTGCAGCTCGGCGCACAGGCGCTGAGCCGGCAGGCCCTGGTGACCTCAGCCGGTCCGGCGCTCAGCCGGATCGTCGCCGGGTGCGGCGAGTCCGCGTACCTGAGCCTGCCCGGGCCGACCGGCACCGCCGTGTACGCCGCGATGGTCGAGGGCGTCCACTCGGTCCGGCACACCAGCTGGGTCGGCCGTACCGTCCCGCTCGACGGCACGGCCGTGGGCCGGGTGTTCCGGGAGGACCCGGCCGCCCACCTGTTCGTCGTGGTCGCCTCCGCGGTCGAACCGGATGTCACCGCGGTCGCCGCCGCGATCACCCGTCCCGGCCGGAACGGGCGGCCGGTGGTGGCCGGGGCGCTGTCCGTCGTCGGCCCCACCTATCGGATCGGCGACGACCAGGGCCTGTCGATCGGCCGGCTGGTCGCGGCCGAGGCAACGGCGCTCTCCGCCCGGTTCGGATCGGTCATCGGGACCGGACCGGTCGGCACGGGTTCCGACGGACCGCACATCGACGGCGCCGCCGCGGGTACCCCCCGGGAGCGCGCCGGATGACACCCATCGGGCACCGCGCCCGGCCGACTGTCGGACCCGTACGGCACGCTGTGCGGGTCCTGTGTCCCCCGACGCCCCGGCGTCCCGACAGCTGCACCCGCCCTGCTTCCCGAGACCGGGCCGGCACCAGAGCCGGCACCAGCCCCTGCCCGCCCTCCCGACCCGGTGGTGACCGATGATCAGATTCGACGCAGTGACGAAGCGCTACCCGGACGGCACGGTGGCCGTGGACGCGCTCTCGCTGGAGGCGCCGTCCGGACAGATCACCGTGTTCGTCGGGCCCTCCGGCTGCGGCAAGACCACCTCGCTGCGGATGATCAACCGGATGATCGAGCCGACCTCGGGCACGATCTGGATGGACGACCAGGACACCGGCAAGGTCGCCCCCGCCCAGCTGCGCCGCGGCATCGGCTACGTCATCCAGCACGCCGGGCTGTTCCCGCACCGGACGATCCTGGACAACGTGCTGACCGTGCCCGATCTCATCGGCATGGACCGCAAGGCCTCCCGGGCGCGGGCGATGGAGCTGCTGGAGCGGGTCGGCCTCGAGACCCGTTTCGCTTCACGGTATCCCGCGCAGCTCTCCGGCGGTCAGCAGCAGCGTGTCGGGGTGGCCCGGGCGCTCGCCGCCGACCCGCCGGTGATGCTGATGGACGAGCCCTTCTCCGCGGTCGACCCCGTCGTGCGCGAGCAGTTGCAGGCCGAGTTCCTGCGCCTGCAGCAGGAACTCGGCAAGACGATCGTGTTCGTCACGCACGACATCGACGAGGCGATCAAGCTCGGTGACCAGGTCGCCGTGCTCAACGTCGGCGGCGTGCTGGCCCAGCTCGCCGCACCGGCCGAACTGCTCTCCCGGCCGGCCGGCCCGTTCGTCGCCGGTTTCGTCGGCCGCGACCGCGGATACCGCGCGCTCGGGTTCACCACCGACACCGTGCCGGTGCGCGAGGCCGTGACCTTGGAGCTCGGGGCCGACCTCGGCAGCGCGCGCGGGCTGACCGAGGACGGCTGGGTGCTGATCGTCGACGACCAGAGGCGGCCGCAGGGCTGGCTCGAGGTCGCCGCGCACCCCGGGTCCGGGCAGATCCTGCCGGAGACGCTGAATCTCGGTGGCACCCTGGCCGAGGAGGGCGCCGCCCTGCGCACCACCCTGGACGCCGCACTGTCCTCGCCGTCCGGCCGCGGCGTGATCGTGGACGCCGACCAGCGGCTCGTCGGCACGGTGACCGTCGCCGACGTGGTGGCCCGGATCGAGGCCCGCCAGGGCACCCCCGAGGCGGTGTGATGTTCGGTTACTTCTCCGAGCACAGCGCCGAGATCCTCGGCTACCTGTGGGACCACTTCTACCTGTCGGTCATCCCGGTCGTCCTCGGGCTGGTCGTGGCGCTGCCACTGGGCTGGGTGGCCAACCGCTTCAAGTGGACCTATCCGCCGGTGATCACCATCGCCGGCCTGCTGTACACGATCCCGTCGCTGGTGTTGTTCGTGGTGATGCCCGGCATCCTCGGCACGCAGATCCTGTCGGTGGTCAACGTGATCGTCGCGCTCACCGTGTACGCGGTCGCGCTGCTGGTCCGGGTGGTCGCGGACGGTTTGGCCTCGGTGTCATTCGAGACAAAGCAGGCCGCCACCGCGATGGGGTACCAGCCGGTCGGCCGCTTCTTCAAGGTCGAGCTGCCGCTGGCGGTCCCGGTGATCGCCGCCGGCGTCCGGGTGGCGACGGTGTCCAACGTCAGCCTGGTCACCGTGGCGACCTTCGTCGGCACCGACCAGCTCGGCCGGCTGTTCAACATCGGGCTGCAGCTCTCCGCGTCCTCGGACGACTGGGCCGACCCGATCCTGATCGGCATCATCCTGTCCGTGCTGCTGGCGCTGGTGCTGGATGCGCTGATCCTGCTCGGCACTCGGCTGCTCACCCCGTGGCGACGGGCGGTGCGTGCCTGATGTTCGCCGATCTGTGGGACTACCTGACCACCGCCCGGAACTGGAACGGCGGCAACGGGCTGTGGCAGAACATCCTCGACCACCTGTCGTACTCGTTCTTCGCCATTGCGCTGGCCGCGATCATCGCGGTCCCGCTCGGGCTCTGGATCGGGCACACCAACAAGGGCGGGGCGGTGATCGTCGGCCTGGTCAACGCCAGCCGCGCCCTGCCGACGTTCGGTCTGATGGTGCTGCTCTACATCCTGATCGCGCCGAACTTCACCGGGCGGACGGAGCTGCCGTCGATCATCCCGGTGGAGATCGTGCTGTTCCTGATGGCGGTGCCGCCGTTGCTGTCCAACGCCTACGCGGGTGTGCAGCAGGTGGATCCGGCCATCAAGGACGCCGCCAAGGGCATGGGCATGACCGGCAGTCAGGTGCTGTGGCGGGTGGAACTGCCGAACGCCTACCCGCTGATGATGTCCGGCCTGCGCAGCGCGACGCTGCAGGTGATCGCCACCGCGACCATCGGCGCCTTCGTCAGCCTGGGCGGTCTGGGGGACCCGATCCGCCGCGGCATCAGTCAGGGCGCGTTCCAGGACAACGCCACCGGACACCTGGCCACCGGTCGGCTGCTGGCGGGCGCGCTGCTGGTCACCCTGCTGGCGCTGGTGCTCGACCTGATTCTGGCCACGATCCAGCGGTTCACCACCTCCCGCGGGATCACCGGCCGGTACCGCAAGCACCTGCCCGGACCGGCCGATCTGTCCGTCCAGGAACCCGTCGTCGCCGAGGCCGACCCGGTCACCGGCGGGACGGAGAAAGGACACCCACCACGGGCCGTCACCACCTGACGGCCGGCCGGGTCTGCCCCTGGTCCGACCCGGAACCGCCCTGAGACCACCCCGATCTGACCCCGATCTGACGCAGTCGTGCTCTGTCCCCGAGGATGTCAGCACTCCGATCCGTGTCCGGCACCCGCCGGTCATGCCCGAAAGGAAACACCGATGAAGAAGATCCGCCTCTCCGCGATCGCGGCGGCCGCCACCGCGCTCGCGCTGGTCGCGGCCGGCTGCGGCAGCGACTCGACGCCCGCCACGTCGACCACTCCCGCCGCCACCACCTCCAGCGCCGCCAGTTCCGCCGCCCCGACCAGCTCGGATGCGGGCACCTCCTCCTCGGAGGCCCCCGGCTCGGCGTCCGAGGGCAGCTCGACCGGCGGGGCCGACGGCACCGGCCAGACCGTCATCATCGGGTCCGCCGACTTCGGCGAGTCCGAGCTGCTGATGAACATCTACGCCGGTGCCCTCGAGGCCAAGAACGTCACGGTCGAGCTCAAGCCGCGCATCGGCAGCCGCGAGGCCTACATCCCCGCGCTGCAGGACGGCTCCATCGACCTGGTGCCGGAGTACAGCGGCGTGCTGCTCGCCTACTTCGACGCCGAGTCCACCGCGGCCAGCTCCGAGGACATCTACGCGGCGCTGCCCGCCGCGGTCGGCGACGGCCTCAAGGTGCTGGACCAGTCGGCGGCCGAGGACAAGGACTCGATCGGCGTCACCGCGGACACCGCGGCGAAGTACAACCTGAAGACCATCGCGGACCTGCAGCCGGTGGCCGGCGACCTGATCCTGGGTGGCGCACCGGAGTTCGAGACCCGTCCCGACGGCGTCCCGGGCCTGCTGGAGAAGTACGGCGTCGAGTTCAGCGAGTTCAAGACGCTGGACGCGGGCGGCCCGCTGACCGTGGCCGGCCTGAAGAACGGCCAGGTCGACGCCGCCGACCTGTTCACCACCGACCCGGCCATCGAGGCGAACGGCTTCGTCATCCTCGAGGACCCGGAGAACCTGTACACCGCGCAGAACGTGCTGCCGCTGATCAACGCGGAGAAGTCCACCCCGGCGGTCGAGGAGGCGCTCAACGCCGTCTCCGCCGTGCTGACCACCGAGGACCTGATCGACCTCAACTCGAAGGTCGCCGCCGGTACCGCTTCCGACGCGGTCGCCGACGCCTGGCTGTCGGAGAAGGGTCTGTCCTGATCCCGACCGGGCCGCGGCTGAGCGCTGCGGCCCGGCCCGGCGTACCGAGTTGTGATGCGCTGAGCTGACGACGAGAGCCGGTGACCCTGTGCGGGTCACCGGCTCTCGTCGTTCCCGGGGATCCTTGCACTCGTGCCCCGACGTTCGCGTGGATCATGTCCGTCCGCAGGTCGCCCTGAGCGGGAAATGGGACGCGTGGGACAGGAGTCGCCGAGTTCGCCCCTGCAAGATCAGGGCGCTGGTGGGCAGGGATCACCGACGCCCGCAGGTCACCCCGGCCCGGACATGGGACGCGTGGGGCAGGGGTCGCCGATGTCGCCCCTGCGAGCCCGGCCTTGACGACGAGGCGCGGTGGGAGGGAGATCAGCTCAGGCGGACGGTGGCGCGGGCCTTGCCCAGCACGGTCTGCCCGGCGAACCGTGCGGTGAGGTCCACCCGCACGGTGCCGGCGTCGGCATCGATCGCGCCGATCAGCGCGGTGAACTCGACGGTCGCGCCGTCCTCGTCGTCCGGCACCGGGACGGGGCGGGTGAAGGTGACGCCGTAGTCCAGGACCCGGCCCGGGTCACCGGCCCAGTCGGTCACCAGCCGGCCGCCGAGGGCCATGGTGAGCATGCCGTGGGCGATCACGTCGGGCAGCCCGACCGAGGTCGCCACCCGGGCGTTCCAGTGGATCGGGTTGAAGTCGCCGGAGGCGCCGGCGTAGCGGACCAGCTGGCCGCGCCGGACCTGGACGGTCAACGGCGGGAGGGCGTCGCCCACGGTCAGGTCGGCGAGTACGGGCTGCGGCAGCGTGGAGGTCATCAGATCCCCCGGGCCACGAGGGTGCCGGTGCCGGTGCAGACCGGGCTGCCGTCGCCGTCCACGATCTCGGTGCGCAGACCCAGCACGTCGTTGCCGGCGAGCACCCGGATCGACTCGACCACGATGGTGGTGTGCAGTTCGTCGCCGGCGTGGATCGGGCGGTGATGGGTGAACCGCTGATCGCGGTGGACCACCCGGGAGAAGTCCAGACCCAGACCCGGATCGTCGATCAACAGGTCCTGGGCGGGGATCACCAACGTCATCGCGAACGTCGGCGGGGCCACGACGTCAGGGTGGCCGGCGGAACGCGCGGCCACCCTGTCGTGGTAGAGCGGATTGTCGTCACCGATCGCGGCGGCGAACTCCCGGATCTTCTCGACGCCGACGAGATACGGCTGCTCGAGCGGGAAGGTCCTGCCGACGTAGGTCGGATCCAGCGGCACGGCGAGAACCGTCAGCGGGTCTCTTTGTGGGCGCGGTGCACGCCGCAGTTCGGGCAGAACTTCTTGATCTCGAGACGATCGGGATCGTTCCGCCGGTTCTTGCGGGTGATGTAGTTGCGGTGCTTGCAGACCTCGCACGCGAGCGTGATCTTCGGACGAACGTCGGTGGCGGCCACGTCAGCTGCCTCTTTCCCTCACTGGTACCGGTGTCGGCGCCCGGGGAGGAACCCCGGGCACCCCTTCTGCAACGGCGCCGGTGACCCGGCGACCGGGGGTAGCGGTGGCCGGACTTGAACCGGCGACACAGCGATTATGAGCCGCTTGCTCTACCAACTGAGCTACACCGCCCTGGCGGGCACCTGCTCCCCGCCTGCACGGAAAACCGGCCACGGACCGCTCACCCTGGTGAACCGTCCGCGGCCGGTGTTTCCCGAGCCCCCTTACGGAATCGAACCGTAGACCTTCTCCTTACCATGGAGACGCTCTGCCGACTGAGCTAAGGGGGCACCGCACTGGTCCGCGCCGCTCCGGAAGGACCGGCGCTGAGCCGTCGACAACAATACAGGACACCGCGACCGGGAAGAAAACGCCTGGTCAGGCCACTTCCACCCCGACCCCGGTCGCGAGGATCATCATCCTCGACGCGTGGGAAGTTCGCGCCGCTGGGACGAGTGGGACCGGAGTCGCCACTTTCCTACGCGCACAGGCCGCTCAGCGGCCGCGCCGGCGACAAGGCAGGCGCGCGGGGGCGACATGCACGGCACGGGCCGCGGCTGCGCCGGCGGCGCGGCCAGGCGGCCCACTCAGGGGCCCGGCATGCACGGCACGGCACGGCACGGCGGCCCACCCAGGGGCCCGGCATGCACGGCACGGCGGCCCACCCAGGGGCCCGGCATGCACGGCACGGCGCGGCACGGCGGCTCACTCAGGGGCCGGCCCGGCATGCACGGCACGGCACGCGGCCCACCCGGGGGCCCGGCAGCACGGTACGGCAGGCGACCCAAGAGCCGGCATGCACGGCACAAACCGCAGGGCACCACAGGAGGCAGAAGCGACCGCCGATGCGAGGAAGCTCAGCCGACGGTGAGGCGCAGCACCTGCTGTCCGCCCGGCTGACGGGTACGCACCATCGTCGAGTTCATCCAGGACTCGAGCTTGTCGATCGGCTGCGGACGGGACACCAGGAAGCCCTGGAGGTCGTCGCAGCGCAGCGTCTTGAGGGCATCGCGCGCGGCCTCCTCCTCGACGCCTTCCGCGACGACCCGCAGCCCCAGGGAGTGCCCGAGGTCGATGATCGCGCGGACGATGGCCAGGTCACCGAGGTCGGTGATCATGCCCTGCACGAACGACTTGTCGATCTTGATCTCGTCGATCGGCAGCCGGCGCAGGTAGGCCAGCGAGGAGTAGCCGGTCCCGAAGTCGTCGACCGAGAGGTTCACCCCGAGGGCGTGCAGCTGGCGCAGCACCGGCAGGTAGCGCTCCGGGTCCGCCATGACGCTGGATTCGGTGATCTCCAGGGTCAGCAGCGACGCCTCGACCCCGTGCCGCTCCAGGCCGGCGGCCACCGTGGCCGGGAAGTCCGGGGCGGACAGGTTGCGGACGGACAGGTTCACCGCGACGGCGATCCGCAGCCCGCGGTCCACCCACACCTTGATCTGGGCCAGCACGATCTCCAGCACATGCTCGAGCAGCAGATCGATGGAGCCGGTGGCCTCGATGGCCTCGACGAACTCCGACGGCGGGACCGCGCCGAGCTCCGGGTGGGTCCAGCGCACCAGCGCCTCGACGCCCACGAGCTCGCGGTCGGCCAGGCTGATCTTCGGCTGGTACTGCACGGTGATCGACCCCTGGTCGACCGCCCGGCGGAACTGGGTCACCAGCTGGAACCGGCGCCGGAACACCTCGCCCATCCCGGACCAGTACGAGCGCATCGACTCGTCCGCCGCCTGGGCCGCCGTCAGCGCCATCTCGGCCCGCTGCAGCAGCGTGCCGGCGGTCTCCGGCAGCTCCTCCTTGGGGTCGACGAAGGCGATGCCGATCCGGGCGTGCGGCTCGATGTCCACGCCCTCCAGCTGGTAGGACTGGCCGGTCACCGCCAGCAGCGTGCGGGCCAGCTCCTCGACCTCGTCCTCCGGGGTGGTCTCGATGAGCAGGCCGAAGCGGTCGCTCTCCAGGTGGGCGACCGCGGTCTGCGGACCGAGTGTCTCCACCAGCCGCTCCCCCGCGGTGATCAGCAGCTGCTCGCCACGGTCATGGCCGATCGCGTTGTTCACCTCGGGCAGCACGCCGAGCTGCAGCAGGAGGACGGCCGGCGTCTTCCCGGCGCGGATCGACTCCTCGGTCCGGAAGTGCAGCCCGCGCCAGTTCAGCAGGCCGGTGATCGCGTCGTGGTGCGCCTCGTGCCGCAGTGACTCGACCAGCCGGACGTTGTCGATCGACGAGGCCAGCTGCTGCCCCAGGCTCTCCAGCTGGCGCAGGTCGTCCTTGCCGAACGTGCTCCAGCGGGCCAGCCGGTCGCGCACCTCGAGGTAGCCGAGCACGCGGTCACCGGAGGCCAGCGAGACCACCATGACCTCCTGCGCCCCGCGTGCCTCGACGGCGTCCAGCAGGTCGGGGTCGGTGGTGCGGTGCATCCCGGCGCTCGCGTGGCCGGTGCGGATGGCCACCTCCTGCAGCTCGTCCGAGCGCGGCGGCAGCTGCGGCGGGGCGACCCCGTCCTCCGAGGTGCTGACCAGGAAGGTGATGCCGTCGACCGGTTCGACGAGGACCAGGGTCGCGACGGCGGCGTTGAGCTGCTCGCGCACCATCTCCAGCAGCCCCTGCCAGGTGGTGTCCTCGCTGCCGATCGCGGTGACCCGGCGACCGAACGTGTACATGCCGGCCAGGTCCTGGTGCTGGCGCAGGAAGGAGGCGTAGGTGCGGTAGAGGACGACCATGGCGATCGCCAGCCCGCCGCAGAGCACGGCGCCGTAGGTCCCGGACCTGACCAGGGTGTAGCCGGTCAGGGCGAACGTGGTGGTGGCCGCGGCGACGATCACCATGCGGCCGAGGTTGCGCCGCACCGGCTCCTGACGCGCCGTCAGTCGGTGGGTCTCGCCCACCACGAACGCCATCAGCAGCACACCGATCTGGATGCCGACGAACAGCCCCAGGAACTTGGCGCCGAGGCCACCTCCCAGGAGTTCGTAGAACGCCACGAACACGGCGGCGGAAGCGGCGCTCTCGAACAGCACGAAGGCGCAGTTGATGTAGATGTGCTGCCAGGCGTCGCGCCGGACCAGGAAGGCCAGCAGCGCGGCGATCAGCGCCGACAGGCCGACCACGTGCACCGGCACCACCAGCAGGCCGATCACCACCGGAATCTCGGACAGGGTGATCAGGACGGTGTCCCGGCCCACCTCGATCCGCAGCGGCCAGATCTCCGCGGCGATGAACCCGGCGACGAGGACGGCACCGATGCCGAGCATCTGCCAGAGGGAGTGGTTGTAGTCGGGCTGCCGGGTGACCGCGTACCACCAGATCGGCAGCGCCGCCACGAGGACGACGGTCGCGACGATCGGGTAGACGACCTGGCGTCTGCGCGCGCGGGAATGCCCCGCCGGGCCCGCGCTCATCGCGGGCCGGCCGGGTGAGCGCGACCGTGGAGGTTCACGGCGCAACGAGAGGTCATGTGCCTTTCCCGGGCATGTACGGACAGTAGCCTCCGGCAGGCCCGTTCAGGGAGCCTGTGGAGCGGTGTTCACCCCGGTCAGGTGACGGATTTCGTTCGTTCGGTGACACGGGAGTGTCCTGTTCCGGCACGGAACTGGGCAAACGGCATGAACAGCACATCGATCGGCCGTGCCACAGGCACCCGGGGTGACCGTTTCCCGACCGGGCAGCACGGCGCGGCGGCCGTGGTGGAACGCGGAACAGCCTCCGTACGGCCCTCCGGGGCAGCCGCGACGCCCGGGAACGAACACGGCGACCGACAGGGACGCCCGGGAACGGACACCGAGCACCGACGGTCAGCGGATCAGAGGTGACCCGGCCGCCCTGTCACGGGCGGACCGGAGCCATTCGTACGGGGGTGGCAGGTGAGAGATTCGAACTCCCGTAGCTTGCGCGGCTGATTTACAGTCAGCTCCCTTTGGCCACTCGGGCAACCTGCCGTGCACGCCGGCAGGCCGGAGTGCCCGCACAGAGTAGCCGGAACCGGGCGGGGAATCCCAATCGGCCGATCACGCCCCGCCCGTCCCGCGGACCACCGCCCGGGAGAGCGTCCGCCGTCGTCCGATTCCCGCCGGTTGCCGCCAGGACGCCGCTCGGATGCCGACCGTCGGGCGCCGTGAGGTCGGGGAGAATGGACCGGCCGGCCCGCGCGAGAGGCGGCCCGGCGACCACGACGAAGGAGAGGACACGGACATGGCGGATGCGTCGTTCGACATCGTGAGCAAGGTCGAGCACCAGGAGGCGGACAACGCCCTGCAGCAGGCGGCCAAGGAACTCTCCCAGCGGTTCGACTTCCGCGGCACCGACGCCTCGATCGCCTGGGCGGGAGAGAACGGCGTGACCATCTCCGCCTCGACCGAGGAGCGCTGCGCCGCAGCGATCGAGGTGTTCAAGGAGAAGCTGATCAAGCGCGGCATCTCGCTGAAGTCCTTCGAGATCGGCGAGCCCGCGTCCTCCGGGAAGATCTTCAAGGTCACCGGCCAGATCGTCGAGGGCATCGCCTCGGACAAGGCGAAGATCATCTCGAAGAAGATCCGCGACGAGGGCCCGAAGGGCGTCCAGGCGCAGATCCAGGGCGACCAGCTGCGGGTCACCGGCAAGAAGCGCGACGACCTGCAGGCCGTCATCGCCCTGCTGAAGAACGCCGACCTCGGGGTCGCGCTGCAGTTCACCAACTACCGCTGACCGTCACGCCGGCGGGTGCCGGGCATAGCACCCGCCGAATGCCCGGCAAGTCCGGGTGCCCCGACGACCGGGGATCCGGGGGGCTGTCCCGGTCGACTCGAGGGCCGGACCCACCACGACCACGGCCGGCCTGCCCGGGATCTCCCCCGGGCGGACCGGCCGCGATCAGCCGCTGATCAGGACCGCCGGCGGCGCCGCCCGATGACCACGAATGCCACACCCGCCAGCATCAGCAGCCAGGCGAAGGGGAAGACGTCCCAGAGGTCGAAGCCGGTGTAGGAGAGCCCGCCCGGCGGCACGATGGTGAACCGCACGACCTGGGTGGCGACGGATCCGTCGGCCCGCTCCTGGGCGGCGGTCACCGTGTGCTCGCCGAGCGCCAGTCCGCTGACACCGAAGTCGACCCCGAAGCTGCCGTCGGCCGCCACGGTCACCCCGGCGATGGCGGCGGTGTCGTAGTCGAGCAGGAACTGCACCGTCGACCCGGCCTCCCAGCCCGACCCGAACACCGCGTTCAGCTGTGCGGTCCCCTGCACCTGGCTGGTGTAGCGGAGCGAGAGCAGCGGCGCCGCAGCGGTGGACACGGTGACCGTCGTCGTGGCGACGTTGCCGTAGCCGTCGACCGCCTGCACCGTCCAGTCGCCCAGCGGAAGGTCGGCCGGGATCGGCAGGCCGCCGCTGATGGTGCAGTCCGACCCGGCCGTCACCGTGATCGCTGTGCCCGGCACCGCGTCACCGTCGGCGTCCACCAGTTGGACCGTCACCACGTCACCGACCGGCCAGCAGCCGCCACCGATGGTGCTGGTGCCGCCCGGCGGCACCGGTGAGGTCGCGGTGACCAGCGGCGCGTCGAAGGTGAACTCGATCGGGTCGGACACCGCCCCCGGACCATTGACCAGCGTCACCCGGACCACACCGGACACGGTGCCCGGCGGGGTGGTGAAGGTCAGCTCGGTGCCGTCGTCGGAGACCGAGTCCGGCGTCACGGTGGTGCCGCCGAAGTCGACCGTGGTGTCCGGGCCGAACCCGTCGCCGCCCACCGTCACCTCGGTGCCGCCGGGCAGCGGACCGTGCGTCGGGATGACGATCCGGATCACCGGAACCCTGGGCACCACGGTGATGTCGGTGTCCACCGAGTTGCCGGCGGTGTCACCGGCAACCACCACGTACGGGCCGGACGGTGTGCCGGCGGGCACCGGGACGGACACCTCAAAGGTGCCGTCGTCGCCCGCCGTGACCGTCACCGGATCACCGACCGGGGTGCCGTCCGGGGTCGCCAGCTGCACCGTCACCTCGGCGCCCGGCGGCCAGCCGGTGCCCGACACCGTCGTCGACTCCCCGGCCTTCAGCACGGTCGGGCCGGCCGACAGCTCCGGATCGAGGTAGTCGTAGGTGAGCGGGTCGCTCTCCTGCCCACCGGACACGACCGTCACCGGCACACCGCCGGCCAGGCCGCCCGGCGGGGTGACGAAGGTGAGCGAGGTGCCGTCGGGATCGACGGCGGTGGGGGTGATCTCGACGTCACCGACGCGGACCACGGTGCCGGGCAGGAAGCCGGTGCCGGTGACGGTGACCGTCTGGCCGCCGGTCAGCGGGCCGCTGTCCGGGGTCAGCGCCGAGAGCGTGGGCACCACTGCGGTGACGGTGATCTCGGTGGTCACCACGTTGCCGGCCGCGTCGGTGGCCCGCAGCGTGTAGGTCCCCGGCGGCGTCGAGAACGGCACCGTCACCGGCACATCGGACAGGGTGCCCGTGCCCGAGGTGGTCACCGTGACCGGCGCGGTGATCGGTCCGTCCGGTCCGATCAGCACGATGCTCACGTCGTCATCCGCCGGCCATCCGGTGGCGTCGACGGACAGCGTGCCACCCGCGGCGACCGGGTCGTCGGCAGTGAGCTGCGGATCGTCGTAGGTGTACTGCACGACGCCGGAGACCAGGTCGTCCGGGTTCTGCACCTGCACCGACACCGGCCCGGCCAGCGTGCCGGCCGGCACGGTGAAGGTCAGTTCGGTGCCGGACACCGCATCCGGGGTGATCTCCGTTCCGTCGAACAGCACCACGGTGCCCGGGACGAAACCGGTTCCGGTGAGGGTGACCTCGGTGCCGCCGAGCAGCGGACCGGAGTCCGGCGCGATGGCGTCGATCGTCGGCGCGGCCGGCGGCGGGGTGGTGATGACCACCAGTGTGTCGGTCGCCGTGTTGCCCTCCCCGTCGTCCGCCGAGACGGTGTGGGTACCGGCCGGTGTGCCGTCGGGCAGCGGCAGCAGCACCCCGCCGGGGAACGTCCCGGAGGCGGTGGTCGTCGTCGAGATCGTCGCCCCGGTCACCGGTGTCGCGCCGTCCAGCAGGGTGATCGTCACCGCGGCACCGGCCGGCCAGCCGGTGCCGGTGACCGGCGTCGGCGTGCCGACCACGCCCGGGGATCCGGCGGAGACCGTCGGGTCGCCGTAGGTGAAGGTCAGCGGCGGCGTGGACTCGGCGCCCACCCCGTTGGTGACCACCACGGCCAGGGTGTCGCCGGCCACCACACCGGGCGGCGTGAGGAAGGTCAGCGAGGTGTCCGAACCGACGGTCACCGGGGTGGGTGTGCCGTCCAGGGTCACCCCGGTCAGCCCCGGAACGAACCCGGTCCCGGTGACGGTGACCAGGGTGCCGCCGACCAGCGGGCCGGTGTCCGGCGACAGCGAGGCGGCCGTCGGCACCGGGTCGTAGGTGTACGGCAGCGGGCCGGAGGTCCCGCCGACGGTCAGCACCCGCACCTGCACCGTGCCCGGCGCGTGGGCCGGGGTGACAAAGGAGAGCGAGGTCGGCGCCGTCACGTCGACGTCCGCCGGGTCGACGGTGAGACCGCCGATGGTCAGCGAGGTCTCACCGGCGACGAAGCCGCTCCCGGTGACGGTGACGGTGGTGCCGCCGCTCTCGGTGCCGTGGTCCGGGGTGAGCGAGGTGACCACCGGCGCCGCGACGTAGGTGTAGGCCAGCGGCGCGGAGGCCCCGCCCGGGGTCTGCACGGACACCGTCACCGCCCCCGGCGCGTGGGCCGGGGTGGTGAAGCTCAGCGAGGTCGGCGACGTGACATCCACGTCGGCGGTGTCGATGTCGACCCCGCCGATGCTGACCGTGGTGAGGTCGGGGACGAAGCCGGTCCCGGTCACGGTGACCGTCTGGCCGCCCGCCGCCGGCCCCTGCACCGGGTCGAGGGCGGTGGCCGTCGGAGCCGGCAGGTAGTCGTAGTCCAGCGGCGCGCTGGTGCCGCCCGGCGTGGTGACGGTGACCGGCACGGTGCCGGCGACGTGCGCCGGGGTGACCACGGTCAGCGAGGTGCCGCCCGGGGTCACGGTCACCGCCGTGCCGGGCACCCCGTCGAACGCCACCGTGGTGGCACCCGCCACGAACCCGGATCCGGTGATGGACACCGTCTGTCCCCCGCCGACCGGTCCGGCGGCCGGGTCGATGGTGGTCGCCGTCGGCACCGGGAGGTAGGTGAAGGCCAGCGGCGCGGTGGTGCCGCCGATCGTGGTGGCGGTGACGTCGACGGTCCCGGTGGCGTGCGCCGGGGTGTCGAAGGCCAGCGCCGTCCCGGTGCCGTTCACCGTGACATCCGCTGCCGGCACGGTGATCCCGCCGATCGTGACGGTGGTCGCGCCGGGCACGAAACCGGTGCCGGTCATCGAGACCGTGGTGCCACCGGCGATCGGCCCGCTGCCGGGAGCGAGGGCGTCGGAGGTCGGCGCCGCGACGTAGGTGTAGGTCAGGGCCGGTGTGGTGGTGCCGCCCGCGGTGGTCACGGTGACGCCGACCGCGCCGGGGGTCCCGGGCGGCGTGGTGAAGGTGAGCGAGGTGCCGTCCGGTGCGGGGGTCACGTCGGTGGCGGGGGTTCCGCCCACCGACACCGTCGTCGGGCCGTACTGCAGCCCGGTGCCGGTGATCGTCACGGTCTGCCCGCCGGTGGCCGGGCCGGCCGCCGGGTCGATGGCGGTCGCCGTCGGGGCGGCCGCGGTGACACCGAGGGGCTCGGTGATCGCCGTGCCGGCGCCGTCGCTCACCCGCACCGAGTAGGTGCCGGGTGCCGCGGTCGCCGGGACCGGGAGGTCGACCGGGCCGAAGCCACCGCCGACACCGGTGGTCACCGCGGCCGGCGCGCCGACCGGGGTGCCGACCGGGTCCAGCAGTTGGACGGTCAGGGCGTCGGCCGGCGGCCAGCCGGCACCGGACACCGGGACGTCGGTACCGGCCGGGACCGGCCCGGTGACGGTGACCGTCGGGTCCGCGTACTCCAGGAACAGTGCGTTGGAGAGCAGGCCGGGACCGTTGGTCACCTGGACGGTGACCGGGCCGGGCTCGGTGCCGGGCGGCGCCGGGAAGATCATCGTGTCCGGGGCGAGCACGATCGACGGGACCGTCACGCCGTTGACCAACACCGTGCTGATGCCCGGGAGGAATCCTTCACCCTGGATGGTGACGGTCTCCCCACCCGGCAGGCCCACGCCCGCCGGGGTCAGGGTGTCGATGACCGGGGTGCCCGGGGGCGGTGCCTGCACGGTGATCGGCGCGGTGGCGGTGTTGCCGTTGGCGTCGCTCGACGCGGCCGAGTAGCCGCCGCCCAGCGGCGTCCCGACCGGGATCGGCAGCGCCGTGCCGGTCGGCAGGTCACCGTCGGCGTCGGTGGTCGCGGTGGTCACGCCACCGGCGACCGGGGCCGACGCGGCGTCCAGCAGCTGGATCGTCACCAGTGTGTTCGCCGGCCAGCCGGACCCGGTGATCAGGCTGCTGGTCCCCGGCGAGACCGGGGTCGAAGCGGTGATCGACGGTGCGGCGTAGGTGAACTCGAGCGGCGCAGCGGTGCTGCCCGGGCCGTTGGTGACCACCACGGCGACCGGCACCCCGGCCACCGTGCCGGCCGGCACGGTGATGGTGGCGGTGGTGCCACCGGCGTTCACCGCGGGGACCAGCGTGGCGCCGTCGAAGGTCACCGTGGTGACCCCCGGGACGAACCCGGTGCCGGTGATGACCGCCGGGTAGCCACCGGCGAGTTCGCCGGTGTCCGGGGCGATCGAGGCCGCGGTGGGCGTCGGCAGGTAGGTGTAGGTCAGCGGGGCGGTCGTGCCGTTCGGCGTGTCCACCGTGACGTCGACCGCGGCGGCGGCGTGGGCGGGCGTGACGAAGGTCAGCGACGTCGGACTGCTGACGGTGACCCCGGCTGCCGGGATGACCGTGCCGTCGATCGTCACCGAGGTGGCGCCGGGGACGAACCCGGTGCCGGTCACCGTGACCAGCTGGCCGCCGGTGATCGGGCCGGCCGCCGGCGACAGCGCGGCCGCGGTCGGGAACGGGTTGTAGGTGAAGGTGAGCGGCGGGGTGCTGCTGCCGCCCGGCGTGCTGACCACGACGTCGACCGGGCCCTGCGCGTGCGCCGGGGTCAGGTAGGTGAGCGTGGTGCCGTTGACCACCGTGACATCGCCTGCCGGGACGGCGGTCCCGTCAGAGGTGACGGTGGTGACGCCGGGGACGAAACCGGAACCGGTGACGGTGACGAGTGTTCCGCCGGCCTGCGGCCCGGCGACCGGGGTCAGCGACGCCGCCCCGGGCACCGGCACGTAGGTGTACGGCTGCGGACCGGAGGTGCCGCCGGTCGTGGTGACGACCCGCACCTGCGCGCCACCGGCGGCGTGCGCCGGTGTCAGGAAGGTCAGTTCGTTGGCGCTGGAGACGGTGACATCACCGGCGGGGACGGTGATCCCGTCGACGGTCACCGAGGTGGCGCCCGGGGTGGGGTCGAAGTCGGTGCCGGTCACGGTGACCGTCTGGCCGCCGGCGACCGGGCCGATGGTCGGCGTCATGTCGGTGATCACCGGCGCCGGGACGTAGGTGTAGCCCAGCGAGCCGGACGTACCGCCGGGCGCGGTCACCGACACCTGGACGCCACCCGGGGCGTGCGCCGGGGTGGTGAAGGTCAGCGAGGTCGGGCTGTTCACCGTGACCGCGGCCGCCGGGACCAGGGTGCCGCCGATGGTCACCGACGTCGCACCGACGACGAACCCGGATCCGTCGACCGTCACGGTCTGCCCGCCCGCGGCCGGGCCGGCCGTGGGGTCGAGCGCACTGATCGCCGGCGCCGGGATGTACGTGTAGGGCTGGGTGTTCGACGTGCCACCGGGGGTGGTGACGGTGACCGTGACCGGGCCCGCGGTGTGCGGCGGCGTGACGAAGGTCAGCGTGCCGCCGTCGACCACGTTCACCCCGCCGGCCGACACACCGCCGATGGTGACGGTGGTGCCGGGGGTGAAACCGGTGCCGGTCAGGGTGACCGTCTGGCCGCCGGCCACCGGGCCGGACGCCGGGTCGATCCCGGTCAGCGTCGGCACCACCTGCAGTGAGAACGTCCGCGCCGCAGTGGGATCGGAGACGTTGCCGCCGGTGTCGGTCAGGGTGGCGACCACCGAGTGGTCACCCAGGGAGAGCGGTGAGGCCGGCGTGCAACTCCAGGCGCCGGCCGACACGGTGGCCGTGCAGACGGTCACGCCACCCTCGGTGACGGTGACAGTGCCTGCGGCGGCGGAGGTTCCGGAGATCACCGGGGTGGTGGTCGCGAGCACCGCTCCCTCGGCCGGTGCCTGGATCACCGGGACCGGAACGGGTTGGTAGGTGTAGGTGATCGGTGGCGAGGAGCCGCCGGAGGTGGTGATCACCACCGGCACCGGACCCGGTGCGTGCGACGGTGTGGTGAAGGTGAGCGAGGTGGCGCTGTTCACCGTCACCGAGCCCGCGGGCACGGCGGTGCCGTCGACCGACACGGTGGTGGCACCGGCGACGAAGTTCGTGCCGGTCACCGTCACGCTGGTGCCACCGGCGGCCGGGCCGGTGTTCGGCGACAGCGACGCCGCTGTCGGCGGGGTCGCGTCGACATTCGGGCCGACCTGTGCGCGGCCGAGATCGACCACGGCGACCGAGGACTGGAGCAGGGTGGCACGTAGCGCGACCTCCCGGCTCACCCCGGCCGACGGCGTCTCCTGCACGTTGCCGGTGAGCGACACGACCGTGTTGATCAGCCGTAGCACCGGACCCAGCGCGTTGACGATCGCGGTCACCCCGAGCCGCAGTGGCGAGGAGGCGTTCGTGACCGTGGCGATCACGCCGGTGGTCGGGTTGAACAGCACCGCGGAGATCGGCACTGCCAGCGCGGCGAGCAGGGTGGAGAGTGGGACGACCACCGGCGCGCCGGCGATGACCAGCGCCAGGCTGGCCGGGGCGGTGCCGGCGATCACCTGGGCCAGCGTGCCGTTCACGTTGACGTTGACCCGGGTGACACAGGTGGCGCCGATCTGCAGCAGACAGACGTTCGCGTTCACCAGCAGGGTCGCCGCGTTGAGGGCGGCGGTGAGCGCGGTGGACACCAGCGCCGGGACGCCGTTGAGGATCGAGGCGACGTCGGCGACGAGTGCGTTGAGGACCGCAGCGGACAGGATCTCGCTGTTCGGTGCCAGGTTCGCCAGGCCGGCGGAGCCCGCGGCGGTGAGCAGCTGGTCGATGTTCGCGGTGATCAACCCGGTGCGCAGGTTGATGGTCACCGCCCCGTCGGCGCTGGTGATCGGAGTGTCCAGGATGGTGTTCAGTGCCGCGGTGGTGTTGGCGGTGATGCTGACGGTGAGCCCGCCGTTGCCCAGCAGTCCGGTCACCCCGAGCACGGTCTGCAGGGCCTGGGCGATCAGGCCGTTCGGGCCGACCAGGGAGTTGACCGCGGTGTCGACGGTGGGTGCCACTCCTCCGGCCCCGGTGAGCAGGGTGGTGATCCCGGCGACGGCGGGCGAGGTGATCCGCAGCTGGCCGCCCGCGATGCTGTAGTCCCGGCAGTTGACCGGGGCGGACAGGCTGGATCCGGCGCCGCGGCAGGTGGTGGACAGGCCGCCCAGCGAGGCGTCCTGGGCCGCGACACCGGTGATGGCCCCCAGCTGCACCTGCAGGTCGGCGACCTGGCCGGCGAAGGCGGCACCCAGCAGCTGCTGCAGCTGCAGGGTGGCACCGGACGGGAACCCGTTGCTGCCGTCCAGCGACACCGAGCCGTCGTTGCTGACCGCACCGGACCCGGCACGGGAGATGCCGTTGTCGGAGGCCTGGGCGTACTGGTTGGCCACGCCCAGGGTCAGCAAATTCGGGAGCGGGATGTTCAGGCCGCCAGGCAGGTTCACGGTGAGCGCGCTGAGCACGGAGGGCTCGAGCCCGGTCACGTCGGTGATCGGGGTCGCAGTACCCGAGTTGGTCGCTGCGGCACCGCCGAGGCTGACGATCGAGTTCAGCGGTACGCCGCCGGCGAGCAGGGTGCCGCCGAGGAACCGGGCCGAGCCGGCGCTGACATCGCCCGGCCCGGCCAGCACCGGGGTCGTCCCCATCAGCAACAGGACGGGCACCAGCAGCAACGCCGCGGCCGCCCGGGCCCGGCTGCGCAACCTGCTCGCCGGTCGTCCTTTTCTCCGGAGAGGAAGTAGATGGTGACGTTCCGCTGGGCGCGCAGACGACAAGGCGATCCCCTCCGACCGTGGGTACTGCAATCACAAGAATTCGTCACTCATCGTCATCTGTTGATCACCGATCCGGTAAGTCCCCGATGGCGTGGACGTGATTTCCGCTTTGTTTGCGCAGTGCCCCACCGCGGGTGACCGGCGAAACACTGTTGCGCTTCGCCGGGGATCGAAACAACGCAGTCAGGTGGCGCGAAGTGCATTCGGAGTACTGGCCCGGATGATTCGTCCGACTTGTCCGGAACGGCATCGGTCATGATCGCAACTGCGCACGAGACCTGTTGCTGTGCAGGCATGATCGCTTGGGCCACGAGCCCGGGGACCCCGGCGGGCCGGCGCTCGACGGCGCAGGGTGCCGGGTCAACCCTCTTGGGCCGATCGAAGGATGCGGCTTCACCGTCGGCAGACATGCACGGCCTATTTCACCGGAACCCTACCAATCCCCATTGCGTGACGCGCGCCAGGGTTGCCGTCGGGCAATGGTCGCCGGAAATGGTCGGGAATGGGTGACACGAAGTGCTCTGAATGCGGGCATAAGTATTTCCCACACTGTCCGCGACGCACTGTCGGCAGAGCCGGTCCGCATTTCTCGGTCACCGGTCGTGACAGGTGTGGCCGGCAGTGTGCCGCGACGGTCGCGAAAGTGTGTCGCGGATGCACCGTCGCCACATCGGCGAGGAGTGTCGATGGGATGATGTCGTGCGTCCGGACCCGTCCCGAGGAGCAGTGTGTTGCAGATCGACAGCATCGACCGTCACATCATGTCGTGCCTGACCCTCGACGCCCGCTCATCGTTCCGGGAGATCGGCGAGGTGGTGGGACTGTCCGCGCCGGCGGTGAAGCGCCGGGTGGACCGGCTGCGGGCGGACGGCGTCATCACCGGGTTCACCGCGCGGATCGACCCGGGATCGATGGGCCGGCACCTGCAGGCCTTCGTCGCCGTCACCTACACCGGGAACACCTCGCCCGACCGCATCCGGCGGATCCTGGAGCCGGTCACCGAGGTGGTCGCCGCCTACACCGTCAGCGGCGACGCCGACGTCCTGGTGCACCTGCGGGCCGCCGACATGGCCGAGTTCGAGCGGGCGCTCGAGCGGCTCCGGTCGGCCGACGGGGTGGCCCGCACCGAGTCCCGCCTGGTCCTGTCCACCCTGCTCGACCGACCCGTGCCGCCGGCCTGACGATGGGGTGGCCGGCAGGTCGGCTCCGGCCCCTTGCGCCCGCAGCCGCCCCACCCGGCCGGCCGGGGACCTGCCGCCCCGGCGCCGTGGTCATCGGCCACCACAGCACGGTCGTAGGCTCTGCCGGGCGTCCCTGGCGGACGCCGGGGCGCCCGAGCGGACGCCGGAACGAACGGAGGTCCGGTGCGGCGCGGTCTGGGCTTCGGGGTGGCGGCCTTCGGCATGTGGGGGCTCTTCCCGCTCTTCTGGCCGCTGCTCAAGCCGGCCGGGTCGGTCGAGATCCTGGCCCACCGGATGCTCTGGGGACTGCTGCTCACCGCGCTGCTGCTGACCGCTGCCCGGCAGTGGAGGACGTTGCGGCAGGCCTCGGCCCGCACCTGGGGTCTCGTCGTCCTGGCCGCCGCGCTGATCGCGGTCAACTGGGGCGTCTACATCTACGCGGTCAACGCCGGGCACGTCGTCGAAGGCGCCCTCGGCTACTTCGTCAACCCGCTGTTCAGCGTGTTGCTCGGTGTCGTGGTGTTCCGGGAGCGACTCCGTGTCGCGCAATGGGTCTCGGTCGCCCTCGGTCTCGCCGCCGTGCTGGTGATCGCGATCGCCGGCGGACACGTCCCGTGGATCGCGCTGGCCCTGGCGGTGTCCTTCGGGCTCTACGGGCTGGTGAAGAAGGTCGTTCCGCTGCCCGCCCAGGCCTCGCTGACCGCCGAGGGTCTGGTCGTGCTGGTACCGGCGCTGACCTACTTGCTGGTCATCGAGTTCCGCGGGGACGGCACCTTCGTCGACCACGGCATCGGCCACTCGCTGCTGCTGGCCGCGGCCGGGGTGGTCACCGTGCTGCCGCTGTTCTCGTTCAGCGTCGCTGCCCGGCTGCTGCCGCTGTCCACGGTCGGGCTGCTCCAGTACCTGACCCCGGTGATGCAGTTCCTGCTCGGCGTCCTGTACTTCCACGAGCACATGTCCGCCGCCCGCTGGGTGGGGTTCGTCCTCATCTGGTGCGCACTGGTGCTGTTCAGCTTCGACAGCGTCCGGGCCGCCCGGCGGGCGAAAGCGCACACCGTCGGGTCCCCGGACAGCGTGGTTGATCCGGACAGCACCACGGACCCGGACAGCGCTCCGGACCCCGATGCCGGGATCAGTGCGAGCGGTCCAGCACGAACTGGGTGAGCGACAGCAGCGCCGCGCGGGAGCTGCTGGGCGCCAGCGTCTCCAGCTCGGTACGGGCGGTCCGGGCGTGGTCCTCGAGCGTCTGCCGGGCCCGCGCCATGCCGGGCGAGACCCGCAGCAGCTCCACCGCTTCCGCCACCTCGGCATCGTCGGTGAGCGGCCGGGATACCAGGTCCTTGAGCCGCGGATCGGCGTCCGGGTCGGCGAGTGTGTAGAGGGCGGGCAGCGTCGGCACACCCTCGCGCAGATCGGTGCCCGGGGTCTTGCCGGAGGTCGTCGACGCGATGTCGATGATGTCGTCGGAGATCTGGAACGCCACCCCGACGGCGCGGCCGAACCGGCGCAGCGCCTTGGTGTCGGCGTCGCTCGCCCCGGAGAAGATGCCGGCGTAGCGGGCGCAGGTGTCGATCAGCGCCGCAGTCTTCTCGTCCAGCACCTGCAGGTGGTACTGGATCGGGTCGGCCCCCGGTCGCGGCCCGACGGCCTCCCGGGTCTGCCCGGTGACCAGCTCGGCGAAGGTCTCGGCGATGATCCGGACGGCCTCCGGGCCGAGCCCGGCGACCAGCCGGGAGGCGTGGGCGAAGAGGAAGTCGCCGGTCAGGATGGCGATGGAGTTGTCCCAGCGGGCGTTGGCCGACTTGGCCCCGCGCCGCACGTCCGCCTCGTCCATCACGTCGTCGTGGTACAGCGTGGCCAGGTGGATCAACTCGACGACGGCGGAGGCGGTGATCACGTCGTCGGACTCCGGGTTCGGCCCCACGCCCGCCGCCACCAGGGTGAACAGCGGCCGGAAGCGTTTGCCGCCGGCGTCCATCAGGTGCGAGGCGGCCTCGGTCACGAAGTCGAACTCGCTGACCAGTTCCCGGTGCAGCAGGTCCTCGACCCTGGCGAGTCCGTCGGTCACCCGCGCCAGCAGGGCGGGATCGGCCACTTCGATGCCGGCGATCACGGTCGGGGATGTCACCTGGCCAGCCTATCTGTGCCGGACGACTGCTCGGTTCGTGCCGTTCGTCCGGACCGGGCCGGCGGCCGACGAGCACGGGGACACCGACAGGCAGCGGCCCGGGCCGTGGGCGCCGGCGACGACCCGGGCCTCGGCATCTCCGGGTCCCGTCGCGGGGCCGACATCGGCATCTCCCCCGACACCGGTCCGTCCGTCAGCCGGAGAACGGCAGCGGTACGGCCAGCACGTCGAGGAACCATCCGGGCGCGATGCCCAGCACCAGGGTCACCAGCGCCGAGAGCCCGATGACGATCGCGGTCAGCGGGCCGGGCACCACCACGTACGGGCTGGTGCGCTCGCCAGGAAGGTCGTCCACGCCACCCACACTGCCGGCCGACCCGCTGGGCGGCGAGAAGTACATCAGCACCACGACCTTCAGGTAGAAGAACGCGGTGATGACGGTGGCGAACATGGCGACCACGACCAGCCAGCCCAGCCCGGCGCCCCCGGCCGCGGTGAAGACGCTGAGCTTGCCGATGAAGCCACTGGTCAGCGGGATCCCGGCGAAGGAGAGCAGGAACAGGCTCATCACCGCGGCGAGCACCGGCGAGCGTTTCGCCAGCCCGGCCCAGTCCGCCAGCGACGAGGCCTCGCCGTTGCCCTTGCGCACCACGGTGAAGATCGCGAACGCCCCGACCGTGGCGAAGCCGTAGGTGAGCAGGTAGAACATCGTCCCCGACGCGCCGCGCTCGGACATCGCCATGACGCCCAGGATGATGAAGCCGGCGTGCGCCACCGAGGAGTACGCCAGCACCCGCTTCATGCCGGTCTGGGTGATGCCGAGCACCGCGCCGATCAGCATGGAGGCGACCGCCACCACGGCGAGCACCGGCCGCACCGTCCAGGTCATCGGGCCGATCGCCACCGTCAGCACCCGCAGCATCGCCGCGAAGGCCGCCACCTTGGTGCAGGCCGCCATGAACGCGGTGACCGGGGTCGGGGCGCCCTGGTAGACGTCCGGGGTCCAGAGGTGGAACGGGCCGACGGAAGCCTTGAACAGCAGTCCGACCACCAGCAGGGCGATGCCGGACAGCAGCAGGGTGTCGCTGCCGGACCCGGCGGAGATCGCGGCGGCGATCCCGGAGAAGCTGATGGTGCCGGCGTACCCGTAGAGCAGCGCGATGCCGTACAGCAGCAGGGCGCTGGTGAACGCGCCGAGCAGGAAGTACTTGACCGCAGCCTCCTGGGACAGCAGCCGGCGCCGCCGGGCCAGCCCGCAGAGCAGGTAGAGCGGCAGGCTGAGCACCTCCAGCGCGACGAACAGGGTCAGCAGGTCGGAGGCCGCCGGGAAGACCAGCATGCCGCCGATCGCGAACAGGGTCAGCGGGAAGACCTCGGTCTGCATCGGCGTGGCGACCTGGGTCTGCGCCCGGTCCCGCGCCGACCCGATCCGCGCCGCGGCCTGGGCGACGAACGCACCACCCGGTTCCGACACCCGGTCGGCCATCAGCAGCACGCTGGGCAGCGCCAGCACCAGCAGCACGCCCCACATCACGTAGGTGCCGGCATCCACCGCGACCGACCCGGCGAAGGTCACCGCGTAGTGCCCGCGGACACCGCCGGCGACGGTGAACGCACCGGCGGCGACCACCGCGGCCACCGACAGCACGACCTGTGCGCCGTAGCGCTTCCCGCGCGGCAACGCCGCCTCGAACAGCACACCCAGGCATGCCGCGCCGAGCACGATCAGCACCGGCAGCACCGCCGTCAGGTCGACCGACGGGGCCGGGATCGGGTCGTTCGGCGCGGCGGCCAGCAGCTGCGGCAGCACGGTCGTCAACGGTGCGGTCACCGGGCACCCCCGTTGGTCAGCGGCTCACCGTGCTCGGTGTGGCCGGAGGCCGCCACCGTCTGCTCGGCAGTCGGGTTGATCACGTCGAGCACCGGCTGCGGGTAGACGCCGAGCAGCACCACCAGGACGACGAGCGGTGCCAGCACGACCTTCTCGCGCAGGTTCAGATCACCGAACCGCACCCGTGCGCGCACGGCGGTGGCGAGACCGCCGTGCCCGTGGTCGGTCTCGTGACCCTCCGGACCGTGCGGGCCCTCCGCCGGCGGCAGCTCCGGCGGACCGGCGGTGTCCGGGAACGCGGCGGTCAGCTCCGGCGCACCGGTGCCGTCCGGCTCCTGCTGCAGCACCGCGCTGCCGCGGACCGGGCCGGTCATGGTGCGCTGGAAGATCCAGAGCATGTACAGCGCGGCCAGCACGATGCCGGTGGTGGCGATGATCGCCCAGGCCGGCTGCGGGCCGAAAGCCCCGATCAGCACCAGGAACTCGGACACGAAAGAGTTCGTGCCCGGCACCGCGATGGTGGCCAGCGATCCGATCAGGAACAGCCCGCCGAGCACCGGCGCCACCTTCCACACCCCGCCGTAGTCCGCGATCAGCCGGGACCCACCACGGGCGGTGAGCATGCCGACCACCAGGAACAGGAGCGCGGTGGCGATGCCGTGGTTGACCATGTAGAGCACCGCCCCGCTGATCGCCTGTGTGGTGAACACGAAGACGCCGAAGCAGATGAAACCGAAGTGGGCGATGGAGGTGTAGGTGACGAACCGCTTCAGATCCGTCTGTCCGGCGGCCACGATCGCGCCGTAGACGATGCCGATCACTGCCAGCAGGATGATCAACCAGGACAGCTTCGCGCTCGCCGCGGGCAGCAGCGGCAGACAGATCCGCAGGAAGCCGAAGGTGCCGACCTTGTCCAGCACGCCGACCAGCAGCGTGCCCGCGCCGACCGGTGCCTCGGCACCGGCATCCGGCAGCCAGGTGTGCAGCGGCACCAGCGGCGCCTTGATGGCGAAGGCGATCGCGAAGCCGGCGAAGATCCAGAGCTGGGTGGACTCCGGGATCTCGGTGGCGATGGTGCGCAACGTCGCCCAGTCCAGCGTGCCGGTGCCGAGCACCCGGCCGGAGGCCAGGAACAGCCCGATCAGCGACGCCAGCATCAGCAGACCGCCGAGCAGCGAGTAGAGGAAGAACTTGGTCGCCGCGTACGCCCGCCGCGGGCCGCCGAACGCCCCGATCAGGAAGTACATCGGGATCAGCATGACCTCGAACATGACGTAGAACAGGAACACGTCGGTGGCCGCGAAGACGCCGATCATCGCCGACTCCAGCACCAGGATCAGCGCGAAATAGCCGCCCACGGTGCGACCCTCGGGCAACTTCTCCTCCCACGACGCGCCGAGCACGATCGGCACCAGCAACGCGATCAGCGCCACCATCACCAGCGAGATGCCGTCCATGCCCAGCGAGAAGTGCACGCCGAACGCCGGGATCCAGTCGACGGAGAACACCGACGAGTAGAAGGCCTGCCCGGGGATCGTCGGGTCGCCGCTCAGCGGGGTGTAGGCGGTGAACACACCACCGGCGGTCTGCCAATTCCGGTGGGCGATCCACAGCAGGACCACCAGGACGACCGGCACCAGCGAGAACAGCAGCGCCGTGGTCTTCACCGTGCGGGCCGGCGAGCCCTTCATCGACGCCACCAGCACCGCGCCGATCAGCGGCACCGCGATCAGCACCGGCAGGTACCAGGACTGGGTCATGCGAGTCCCTCCCTCTCCATCGCCGCGCCTCGTCGCCCATCCACTGTCGGGCTCGCGAAAGAGGCTGTTCTCACGAGAATCTCACCGCCAACAGCGCGACGATCACCACGACGGTGCCGGACAGCATGGACAGCGCGTAGGACCGGACGAAGCCGTTCTGCCAGCGCCGGCCGCCACGGGAGACCCCGCTGAGCAGGGTGCCGACGCCGTTGACCGCACCGTCCACCCCCTTGCCGTCGACCACCAGCAGCCCCTTGCCGAGCGCCAGACCCGGCCGGGCGACCAGGGTCTCGTTCACGACGTTGCCGCCGGCGTCCGCCCGGGCGAAGGCCACCAACGGGTTGACCCGCTCCGGCGCGACCAGCGGGACCGGCCGGCGGCCGACGGCGAGCCAGGCGATGACGATGCCCAGCGCCACCATCACCAGGGTGAGCACGGTGACCGTGGTGGCGCCGATCGCCGGGTGCGGCTCCTCGAACGCCCCGAGCGAGGGCGAGAGCCACTCCTGGAGCCGGTCGCCGATCGCCAGGAAGGCACCGGCACCGAGCGATCCGACGGCCAGCACGATCATCGGGACGGTCATCACCGGCGGCGATTCGTGCGGATGGTAGTCCCGCCCGTCCGGCGCCGGGATCTCCTGCCAGCGCGGCGGTCCGAAGAAGGTCATGATCATTAGCCGGGTCATGTAGAACGCGGTGAGACCGGCGCCGAGCAGGGCCGCGCCGCCGAGCAGCACGCCCGCCGTGCCGCCGGCTGCGAACGCCGCCTCGATGATCGGGTCCTTGGAGAAGTACCCGGACAGGAACGGGAAACCGATCAGCGCCAGGTAGCCCAGGCCCATCGTGACGAAGGTGATCGGCATCCTCCGGGCGAGCCCGCCGTAGCGCCGCATGTCCACGTCGTCGTTCATCCCGTGCATCACGCTGCCCGCACCGAGGAACAGCCCGGCCTTGAAGAAGCCGTGGGTCAGCAGGTGCAGGATGCCGAGCGCGTACACCCCGGCACCCAGACCGACCGCCAGGAACATGTACCCGATCTGCGAGACCGTGGAGTAGGCAAGGACTTTCTTGATGTCGTCCTTGGCGCAGCCGGCGATGCAGCCGAGCAGCAGGGTGACCGCGCCGACGATGGCCACCACCAGCCGGCCCGTCGCGGTGAGGTCGAAGACCGGATACGACCGGGCGATCAGGTAGACACCGGCGGTGACCATGGTCGCCGCGTGGATGAGCGCGGAGACCGGGGTCGGGCCCTCCATCGCATCCGGCAACCAGGCCTGCAGCGGTACCTGGCCGGACTTGCCGCAGGCGCCGAGCAGCAGCAGCAGCGCCATCGCGGTGACGGTGCCGGGCGAACGGGCCGCCAGGTCACCGATCCCGGCGAACACACCCTCGTAGGAGGTGGTACCGAGCTCTGAGAACATCAGGAAGATGGCCAGCGCCAGGCCGACGTCACCGACCCGGTTCATCAGGAACGCCTTCTTCGCCGCGGTGGCCGCGCTGCGCCGGTCGGACCAGAACCCGATCAGCAGGTAGGAGGCGACACCCACGCCCTCCCAACCGAAGTACAGCGTCACGAACCCGTCGCCGAGCACCAGCAGCAGCATCGAGGCGACGAACAGGTTGAGGTAGGCGAAGAACTTCCGTCGCTCCGGATCGTGCGCCATGTAGCCGATCGAGTAGACGTGGATCAGGAACCCGACGCCGGTGATCAGCAGTACGAAGGTGAGCGAGAGCGGGTCCAGCAGCAGGCCGAACCCGATGTCCAGCGAGCCGCTGGCGAACCAGGTGAACAGGTGCTGGCCGGTGCGGCGGGCGTCCTCGGCGGCACCCACCGTCTGCAGGAAGATCGACAGCCCGATGACGAACGCGGCCAGCACGGTGAGACAGCCGAGCACCGGCGCGATCCGGTCCATCCGGCGGCCGCCGAGCAGCAGCACGGCGGCACCGGCCAGCGGCAGCACCAGCAGCAGCCAGGCCAGGCTGCCGGCGCCGGAGGCCGGTGCGGTGGCCTCCGCGGCGAGGTTCCCCACCGCGGCGAGGGAGGCGGTCACGATCGGACTCCACTTCTGCGTGGACTGCGTGGACGGCGGAGCGGGATACGGGTGCTCATCAGAACTTCAGCAGGTTCGCGTCGTCGACGGAGGCGCTGCGCCGGCTGCGGAAGATGGACATGATGATCGCCAGCCCGACGACCACCTCGGCCGCGGCGACCACCATCACGAAGAACGCCATGACGATCCCGTCGAGATCCCCGTGCATCCGGGCGAAGGTGACCAGCGACAGGTTCACCGCGTTGAGCATCAGCTCCACGCACATGAACACCACGATCGCGTTGCGGCGCACCAGCACCCCGACGGCTCCGATGCCGAACAGCAACGCGGACAGGATCAGGTAGTGGTTCGGGTTCACGACCGCTCCCCCACCGAGTCGGAACCGCCGTCGGCGCCGTCGCCGGCGTGGTCCGGGTGCTCCGGACCGGTCAGCACCGGCGGGCCGTCACCGGACCGGTGCGCCCGCACCACCCGGCGCGCCTCGGACTGCTCCACCAGGTCGGACACCGAACCCGGCGCGATCGAACCGTCCGGCAGCAGCGCCGGTGTCGCATTCGACGAGGACGTGGCGAACACCCCCGGCCCCGGCAGCGGCGACATCCGCTCGGACCGCATGCGGGCCATCACCCGCTGCCGCTGCGTGCGCTTCTCGCCGGGCGCCTTCTCGATGTGCGCCAGCACCATCGCTCCCACCGCCGCGGTGATCAGCAGCGCGCTCGTCAGCTCGAACGGGAACAGGAAGTCGGTGAACAGCACCGCGGCCAGAGAGCCGATCGCACCCCGGTCCGCCATCGGCGTCTCGAGGCCGGCGAACGGGGTGGTCTCGAAGGTGCGGACGATGCCGGTGACCAGCAGGGCGACCAGGCCCAGCCCGGCCAGCGCCGCGGCGACCTTCTGCCCACGCAGGATCTCGACGACCGAGTCGCCGGCATCCCGGCCGGTGAGCATCAGCACGAACAGGAACAGCATCATGATCGCGCCGGTGTAGACGATGATCTGCGCGAAGCCGAGGAACTGCGCGCCCTGGGCCATGTACAGCGCGCCCAGGCACAGCATCGTCAGCACCAGCCAGAGTGCCGAGTGCACCGCACCTTTCGCGAACACCATGCCGACCGCGCCGAGCAGGGCCAGGGGCGCCAGGATCCAGAAGCCGATCTGCTCGCCACCCCCGGTGGCCGCCGCCTCCGCGGCGACCGCGAGCGCCGCGCTCACGGCTGCACCGGCTTCGGCACGGTCCCGGCACTGCCGGCACCCGGCGGGTTGCCCGGCGCATCGGCCCCGGTCGCCGCGCCGGGAGCGGGCACCGACCCGTCCGGATCGGTGTGTGCGGCGGCCCGCTGTGCCTCGCTGACCACCGGCTGGGCGTCGCGGCGTTGCCGGACCAGCTCGGGACCCTTGACGTAGTAGTCCTTCTCGTCGTCGCCGAGGCGCATCGGGTGCGGCGGCTGCTCCATCCCCGGCAGCAACGGCGCCAGCAGCCGGTCCTTGGTGTAGATCAGCCGCTGCCGGTCGTCGTCGGCGAGTTCGTACTCGTTGGTCATGGTCAGCGACCGGGTCGGGCAGGCCTCGATGCACAGCCCGCATCCGATGCAGCGCAGGTAGTTGATCTGGTAGTTCTTCCCGTACCGCTCGCCGGGCGAGAACCGCTGCTCGTCGGTGTTGTCGCCGCCCTCGACGAAGATCGCGTCCGCCGGGCAGGCCCACGCGCACAGCTCGCAGCCGACGCACTTCTCCAGGCCGTCCGGGTGCCGGTTGAGCTGGTGCCGGCCGTGGTACCGGGGCGCGGTCTCCGTCGGGTTGCGCGGGTAGTCCTCGGTGACCACCGGCTTGAACATGGTCGCGAAGGTGACACCGAAACCCTTGACGGGATCGAAGATCGACATCAGCGGCTCCCCACTTCGGTCGGATCGGGTATGTCGGACTGCCCGCCCGCGGGCAGGGCGGTACGGCGTGCGCGGATCGGCGGCACCGGCACGACCAGGTCCAGAGGTGGGACGGGATAGGCGCCGAGCCGCGGCCCGACCACCGTGTCCGGCGGGCCCTCGCGGAGCTCGAACACCTCTTCCGGCTCCGGCTCGTCGTCGGAGTCGGGATCCCGGGCCCGTTGCGGCCAGAACGCGACCACCAGCAGCACCACCACCAGCGGGATGCCTAGCCACAGCAGCACGTCCCGGGTGGACAGGTCGGTGGCGGTGTTCAGCACCCTGGCGGTGGAGATCAGCACGATCCACAACAGCGAGACCGGCACCAGCACCTTCCAGCCCAGGTGCATGAACTGGTCGTAGCGCACCCGGGGCAGGCTGCCGCGGATCCAGACGAACACGAACATGAACAGCCAGAGCTTCACCATGAACCAGAGCACCGTCCACCAACCGGTGTTCGTCCACTCCATGAGCGAGAGCGGCCAGGGTGCGCGCCAGCCGCCGAGGAACAGCGTGGTGGCGATCGCCGAGACGTTGATCATGTTGATGTACTCGGCGAGGAAGAAGGTGCCGAACCGCATCCCGGAGTACTCGGTGTTGAAGCCGCCGACGAGTTCGCCCTCGGCCTCGGCCATGTCGAACGGCGCGCGGTTGGTCTCGCCGACCATCGAGATGCAGTAGATGACGAAGGAGACGGGCAGCAGCCAGACGTACCAGCCGCCGGCCTGCTGGGTGACGATCGCCGAGGTGGACAGGGTTCCGGCGTAGAGGAACACCGCGACGAACGACAGGCCCATCGCCACCTCGTACGAGATCAGCTGCGCCGCCGAGCGGAGGCCGCCGAGCAGCGGGTAGGTGGACCCGGAGGCCCAGCCGCCGAGCACGATCCCGTAGACGCCGATGGAGGCGAACGCCAGCGCCGCCAGCACGCCGACCGGGAGGTCGACCAGCTGCAGCGCGGTGTGGTGGCCGAACATGCTGACCTCGCCGCCGACCGGGATCACCGAGAAGGTGAGGAAGGCCGGGATGCAGGCCATGATCGGCGCGGCGATGTAGACGAACTTGTCCGCCCGCGCCGGGATGATGCCTTCCTTGAAGATCAGCTTCAGCGCGTCGGCGAGCGACTGCAGCAGACCGAACGGGCCGTTCCAGTTGGGTCCCGGGCGGTGCTGCATCCGGCCGACGACCCGGCGCTCGAACCAGATCGCGAACAATGTCATCAGCAGCAGCAGGGCGAAGACGATGACCGCCTTGATCAGCACCAGCCACCACGGGTCGTCGGCCAGCAGCAGCTGCACCGAGCCGTCCGGGGTGAGCCCGGGGCTCACGTCGCGCAGCACGGGACCGGTCATCGCGATTCCACCTTCACTCCGGACCGCACGTCCACCCGGCCGCCGGCACCGGTGCCCAGCAGGGCGCCGAGCGGCGTCCCGCGCACCCGGCCGGGCAGCCACACCACACCGTCGAGCATCGTGGTCACCGCCAGCGGCAGGGTCACCGATCCGCCGGACGGCCCGTCGACGGTCACCGGACCGCCGTCGGTCAGCCCGAGCGCGGCCGCGTCCGCCGGCGACAGCCGGACCACGTCCGGCCGGGCGGTGCCGGCGAGATGCGGTTCACCGTCCTGCATCCGGCCGGCGTCCAGGTTCATCCGCCAGCTGCTGAGCCGGAACCCCTCGCCCGGATCGACCGGGGCGCTACCGGCGCGGGTCGCCGGGACCGGCCCGGTCCAGCGGCCGACCCTGGCCATGTCGGCGCGGGCGGCGACCGGGGTCTGCGTGTAGAGGTCGACGTCCATCTCCACCCCGAGGGTGTCCAGGATCCGGCCCTCGTCCAGACGCCCGGCGTCCAGCGCCTTCTCGAACGGCCGGATGCGGCCCTCCCAGTTCACGAAGGCCCCGGACCGTTCCGGCGTCGCGGCGACCGGGAACACCACGTCGGCCAGTTCGGTCACCGCGCTGCGCCGGATCTCCAGGCTCACCACGAAGCCGGTGGCCGCGATGGCGGCGACCGCGGCGGCCGGGTCGGGCAGGTCGCCCGGCTCGACGGCGGCGATCAGCAGCGCCGACGGTCCGGTGGCGGTCCCGGCGGCGGCCAGGATCGCCGCGGTGTCCCGGCCGGGGGCGGACGGGACCGTTGCCCCCCACACGGATTCCACGTGGGCACGGGCGGAATCGTCGGCCACCGGATGACCGCCGGGCAGCAGGTGCGGCAGGGCACCGGCCTCCAGCGCGCCGCGCTCCCCCGCCCGTCGCGGCACCCAGCCGATCCGGGCACCGGTGGCATCGGCCAGCGCGCCGACGGCGTCCAGCAGACCCGGCGTGCCGGCGGCCCGTTCGCCGACCAAGATCACCGCGCCCGGCGACCGCAGTCCGGTGGCGGCGGCCTCCTCGTTCCCGGAGTCCGAGAGCTGTTGCAGCACGGCGGCTTCGAAGCCCGGCACCGCCGGCAGCAGGGTGCCGGACATCTTCGACAGCGACCGGGTGTGCACGGCGCCGACCGAGAACACCGGCACGCCGCGCCGGGAGGCCTTGCGCAGCCGCAGGAACAGGATGCCGGACTCCTCCTCCGGCTCCAGTGCCACCAGCACCACCGCCGGCGCCTTCTCCAGCTCGCCGTAGGTCACGCCGCCGGTCGCCGGGGTCCGGCCGACCACCCGGGTGGCCAGGAAGGCGGCCTCCTCCTCGGAGTGGATCCGGACCCGGAAGTCGATGTCGTTGGTGCGCAACGCCACCCGGGCGAATTTCGCGTAGGCGTAGGCATCGGTGACGGTCAGCCGACCGCCGGTCAGCACCGCGACCCCGCGCGAATCACGGGCGGCCAGCAAGCCTTCCGCCGCTGCGGTCATCGCCTCGGTCCAGGAGGCCGGCTCCAGCTCGCCGGACTCGGCGTTGCGGACCAGCGGCCGGGTCAGCCGGTCGTCGGAGCGCAGGTAGGCGAAGGCGAACCGGCCCTTGTCGCAGTTCCACTCCTCGTTGACCTCCGGGTCGGCGCCGGCCAGCCGGCGCATCACCACCCCGGACCGGTGGTCGGTGCGCAGCGAACAGCCGCCCGCGCAGTGCTCGCACACCGACGGGGTGGAGACCAGGTCGAACGGCCGGGAGCGGAACCGGTAGGCGGCCGAGGTGAGGGCACCGACCGGGCAGATCTGGATGGTGTTGCCGGAGAAGTAGCTCTGGAAGGGCTCCGCGCTGTTGATGCCGATCTGTTGCGCCGAACCGCGCTCCAGCAGGTCGATGAACTTGTCCCCGGCGATCTGCTCGGAGAAGCGGGTGCAGCGCTGGCACAGCACACACCGCTCCCGGTCCAGCAGGATCTCCGTCGACACCGCGATCGGCTTGGTGAAGACCCGCTTCGCCTCGTGCATGCGGGACGTCGCGGCGCCGTTGGCCAGCGTCTGGTTCTGCAGCGGGCACTCGCCGCCCTTGTCACAGATGGGGCAGTCCAGCGGGTGGTTCAGCAGCAGGAACTCCAGGTTCGACCGCTGTGCCTTCTCCGCCACCGGCGACGACACCTGGGTGCGCACCACCATGCCGTCGGCGACCGTCTGGGTGCAGGCGGCCTGCGGCTTGGGCATCGGCCGGCCGCCCATCTCCACCTCGACCAGGCACTGCCGGCAGGCACCGACCGGCTCCAGCAGCGGGTGGTCGCAGAACCGCGGGATGGCGGTACCGATGCGCTCCGCGGTGCGGATCACCAGCTCGCCCTTCGGTGCGTCCACGGTGATCCCGTCGATCACCAGCCGGACATGGCCCTCCGGCACCGGAGTGTCGGCCGGTCCGTCGGCACCGGCGGGCGGGTTCGCCACCTGGGTCATCGCTGCACCTCCTCGTGCGCTGCAGGCATCAGTGGGCCCCGACCAGGGCGCGGGCGGAGATCACCGGCGGGGTGCGCCCGGTGACAAGGTCCTCGAACTCACCGCGGAAGTACTTGAAGGAGGACAGGATCGGCGTCGCGGCCGCGTCGCCGAGCGCGCAGAACGACCGGCCGGCGATGTTGCCCGCGGCGTCGGCGAGGGTGTCCAGGTCCTCCATCGTCCCGGTGCCGCCGACCACCCGGCGCAGGATCTGCACCAGCCAGCCGGTGCCCTCCCGGCACGGGGTGCACTTGCCGCACGACTCGTGCTTGTAGAACTCCAGCCACTTCCAGACCGCCCACGGCACCGACACCGTCTCGTTGAAGCACATCAGCGCCGTGGTGCCGAGCATCGAGCCGGCGGCGGCCACGTCGTCGAAGGACAGCGGCACGTCCAGGTGCTCGGCGGTGAAGATCGGCGTCGAGGAGCCGCCCGGGGTGAAGAACTTCAGCGGGATCCCGTCCAGCATCCCACCGGCGCTGGCCAGCAGTTGCCGCAGCGTGGTGCCCATCGGCGCCTCGTACTGCCCGGGCCGGGTGACGTGGCCGGACAGCGAGTAGATCTTCGGCCCGGGCGACTTCTCGGTGCCCATCGACCGGTACCAGTCCGGCCCGCCCGCGACGATCGCCGGGACTGTGGCGATGGTCTCGACGTTGTTGACCACCGTCGGGCAGGCGTACAGCCCGGCGACGGCGGGGAACGGCGGCTTCAGCCGCGGCTGGCCGCGGCGCCCCTCGAGGGAGTCCAGCAACGCCGTCTCCTCGCCGCAGATGTAGGCGCCCGCACCGGCGTGCACCACGATCTCCAGGTCGAAACCCGAACCCAGGATGTCCTTCCCGAGGAACCCGGCGGCCTTCGCCTCGTTCACCGCGGCGGTCACCCGGCGGATCGAGTGCAGCGCCTCGCCGCGGATGTAGATCGCGCAGAACGGTGCCCGGATCGCGTAGCAGGTGATGATGCAGCCCTCGATGAGCGCGTGCGGATCGGCCATCATGTACGGGATGTCCTTGCACGTCCCGGGTTCGCCCTCGTCGGCGTTGACCACCAGGTAGTGCGGCTTGCCGTCGCCCTGCGGCAGGAAGGACCACTTGAGCCCGGTCGGGAAGCCGGCCCCGCCGCGGCCGCGCAGGCCGGAGGCCTTCATCAGCTCGACCAACTGCCCGGGATCGACGGTCAGCGCGGTGCGCAGGGCGGAGTAGCCGTCCAGCTGCCGGTAGCTGTCGAGGGTCCACGACTGCGGCGAGGACCACCGGCGGGTCAGCACCGGCGTGATCGACGCCTGCTCGGTCTCGGGTGTGCTCATGCCGTCCCCCGGATCTCTGCGATGGCCATGGCGGTCACTTCTTCTCCGGCAGCGCCGGCATGTCGTAGTGGTCCGGCATCGCCGGCGCGCTCGCGCCCGTCGCCTCGGCGATGGTGTTGCCGCGCAACGTGTACTCGGACACCGAGTTGCCGGCGACCCGCGCGGCCTCGTCCGCCGGCACCACGCCGGCGATCTCCAGCTCGGCGGTGCGGAAGTCGGTGAGCGGGGCACCCCGGGTGGGTGCCGGCTTCTCGCCGCGCTGCAGCGCCTGCACCAGACCCAGTGCGCCGTCGGCGGTCTGCCGGTCGTAGAACTCGTAGTTCACCTGCAGCACCGGCCCGTGGTCGCAGGCGGCCAGACACTCCGCGGTCTCCAGGGTGATCGACCCGGGCTCGCCCGGCTCCCCGGCCGTCTCCTCGTGCCCGACGCCCAGGTGGTCAGACAGGGCCGCGTAGATCTCGTCGCCGCCGAGCACCGCGCACAGCGTGTTGGTGCAGACGCTGACCAGGTGCTCGCCGCACGGCCGGCGCTTGTACATCGTGTAGAACGTGGCCACCGCGGACACCTCGGCGGCGGTGAGATCCAGCTGCCGGGCGCAGAACTCGATCCCACCCTGGGTGACGCAGCCCTCCACCGACTGCACCAGGTGCAGCAGCGGCAGCAGCGCGGACCGGCCGACCGGGTAGCGCGCCACCAGCGCGTCCGCCCGGGCCCGGGTAGTCTCGTCGAAATCCGTGGTGCCGGCGACGAACTCGGGGACGCCGATGCGGTTCACCGGTCGACACCGCCCATCACCGGGTCGATGGACGCGACCGCCGCCACCACGTCGGCGATCATCGATCCCTCCGACATGGCCGGCATGGACTGCAGGTTCACGAACCCGGGGTCGCGCAGGTGGACCCGGAACGGGCGGGTGCCGCCGTCGGACACGATGTGGCAACCCAGTTCCCCGCGAGGACTCTCGATGCCGACGTAGGCCTGGCCGGCCGGCACGTGGAACCCCTCGGTCACCAGCTTGAAGTGGTGGATCAGCGACTCCATCGACTCGCCCATGATCTTCTTGATGTACTCGAGCGAGTTGCCCATGCCGTCGGACCCGATCGAGAGCTGCGCCGGCCAGCCGATCTTCTTGTCGGTGACCATCACCGGCCCCGGCTCGGCGAGCTTGACCACGGCCTGTTCCATGATCTTCAAGCTCTCCCAGATCTCGGCCAGCCGCAACCTGAAACGTGCGTAGCAGTCGGCCTCGTCGGCCACCGGCACGTCGAAGTCGTACTCCTCGTAGGCGCTGTACGGCATGGTCTTGCGCAGGTCCCAGGCCAGTCCGGCGGAGCGCAGGATCGGCCCGGTGATGCCGAGCTGCATGCAGCCCTCCAGCGGCAGCACCCCGACCCCGACCAGTCGGCCCTTCCAGACCGGTTGCCCGGTCAGCAGTTTGTCGTAGTCGGGCAGCCGGGAGCGCATCACCTCGATGAACGAGGTGACCTTCTGCTCCCAGCCGTCCGGCAGCTCCTGAGCCACGCCGCCGGGGCGGATGAAGGCCATGTTCATCCGGAGCCCGGTGAGGAACTCCATCAGGTGCAGGCCCTCCTCCCGCTCCCGGAAGCCGGCCGTCATGCCGGTCAGCGCACCGAGTTCCATGCCGCCGGTCGCGAGGGCGACCAGGTGCGAGGTGATCCGGGTCAACTCCATCAGCAGCACCCGGATGTGCTGGGCCCGCCGCGGCACCTCGATGTCCAGCAGCTTCTCGATCGCCATGCAGTAGGCGGCCTCGTTGAAGGCGGGCGAGAGGTAGTCGGCGCGGGTCACGAAGGTGACGCCCTGGGTGAAGGTCCGGAACTCGCAGGACTTCTCGATCCCGGTGTGCAGGTAGCCGATGACCGACCGGGCCTGCACCACGGTCTCGCCCTCGATCTCCAGGATCAGCCGGAGCACGCCGTGCGTCGACGGGTGCTGCGGACCCATGTTGACGATGATCCGCTCGTCGCTCTCGATGGTCTCGTCCCGCAGGCCGTCGACGAAGTCGTCCCAGTCGCCGCCGGTGACGGTGAACATCCGGCCCTCGGTGGTCCGGGTGCTGCGCGCTGTGCTCATGAGTAGCTCCGGCGGGTGTCGGGGGCGGCGATCTCGGCACCCTGGTACTCGACCGGGATGCCGCCGAGCGGATAGTCCTTGCGCTGCGGGTGACCCTCCCAGTCGTCCGGCATCAAGATCCGGGTCAGTCCCGGGTGACCGTCGAAGATGATGCCGAACATGTCCCAGACCTCCCGCTCGTGCCAGTCCGCGGTGGGGTAGGTCTGCACGGCGCTCGGCACGTGCGGATCCTCGACGTCCACGGCGATCTCGAGCCGCAACCGGCGCCGGTAGGTCATCGACAGCAGCTCGTAGACCACGTGCAGCCGGCGGGGCACGCCGGGCCCGTAGTCCACCCCGGAGATCGAGGCCGCCAGCTCGAACCGCAGCGACGGGTCGTCGCGGACGATCCACAGCAGGGCGGGCAGGTGCTCGCGGGCCAGGTAGACCGTCATCTCCCGGTGTTCCACGGTGATCTGCTCGACCGCGGTCACCGGCACCCCGGCCTCGGCCATCGCCGCGAAGAGCGCGTCGGCGACCTCGTCGAAGTAGCCGCCGAACGGCCGCTCGGCCCGGGTCGGCGTGTACGGCTCGCGGATCAGCAGGCCGTAACCGGAGGTGTCGCCGGACCCGTGCGCGCCGAACATGCCGGAACGCTCGGTGCCGGTGACCGGCGCACCGCGGGCGGGAGTCGGCTCGTGCGTGGCGGTCTCGGCCACCGCGCTGCCGGTGCCGTCGCCCGCCTCGGCGGCGCCGGGGCCGTCGGAGGTGCCGGTCTGCACCGAGGCGGGCCGGTCGGCGGAGGACGAGGCACCGGGCGCGCCCGGCACCGTGGTCGACCCCTCGGCCTCCCCGGGGGTGCCCTTCGGCGTGGTCACGGCCGCACCGCCTCGGCGCGGGCGGTCTGCGCGGCGAGCTCCTCGTCGGAGGGCATCGGCCGGCCGTGCAGCACCCCGTTGCGCCCGTACCGCACCGAGGAGGCGACGAGATCCGTGCGCCTGCCCTCGAACTCGGCGGCCCGGACGCTGTTGATCGGGTCGTCCATGATCTTCGCGTGCAGCTTGAGGATGGCGTCGATCAGCATCTCCGGCCGTGGCGGGCAGCCGGGCAGGTACATGTCGACCGGCACGATGTGGTCCACCCCCTGCACAACGGCGTAGTTGTTGAACATGCCGCCCGACGACGCGCAGACCCCCATCGCCAGCACCCATTTCGGCTCGGCCATCTGGTCGTAGATCTGCCGCAGCACCGGCGCCATCTTCTGCGTCACCCGGCCCGCGACGATCATCAGGTCGGCCTGCCGCGGCGAGGCGCGGAACACCTCCATGCCGAACCGGCCCAGGTCGTAGCGCGGCGCGCCGGTCGTCATCATCTCGATGGCGCAGCACGCCAACCCGAACGTCGCCGGGAACAGCGACGCCTTCCGGGTCCAGTTGACCAGCTTCTCCACGCTGGTCAGCAGGATCCCGTTGGGCAGTTTCTCCTCCAGACCCACGGCGGTGACTCCTTTCCCGGAGGAAGTCCGGGTGTCCGGCGGCGGCCGGCACCCGTCGGTACGGTCAATCCCAGTCGAGACCCCCGCGCCGCCAGACGTAGGCGTACGCGACGAACACGGTGCCGATGAACAGGCCCATCTCGATCAGGCCGAACACCCCGAGCGGCACGGCGGACTGCGCCCAGGGGTAGAGGAAGATGATCTCGATGTCGAAGATGATGAACAGCATGGCCGTCAGGTAGAACTTCACCGGGAAACGGCCGGCCGTCGACGGTGGCAGCGGTGTCGGCTCGATGCCGCACTCGTAGGCGTCCAGCTTCGCGCGGTTGTACCGGCGCGGGCCGACCAGGTCGGTGAGCACCGTCGCGTTGGTCACGGCGAAGCCGCCCGCCACGATGAGCAGGATCACGATCGGCAGATATTCACTCACCGTCGACTCTCCTTCTGCGCCATTGCAAATCACGGAGCACTACGGTCCGCGGACCTCTCGGACCGCGGGTGACGAACCACGCCACGGCGCGTCGTCGCGCCGTGACCCCACTGCTGGTGGTGCCGGGTACTGCCTTCTACTGCGGGCACTGCTTCTACTGCGGTACTGCTTCCACTGCGGTGCTGCGGGTGGTACTAGACGCTGGGTGCCAGGGAGTTCAGGGTGCGGACCACCTTGTCCGCCCAGTCGCCGTCGCGTCCGTCGTAGAGGCCGGCCAGCAGTTTGAGCACCAGGTACATCAGGTGCTTGCGCGGCAGCCCGAGCCGGGTGGCGGTCTTCATGATCGCCGGCTTGCCGATCAGCGTGGAGAAGATCCCGCCGAGTCGGTAGTACGAGCCCAGGTGCTCCTTCATCGCCGCCGAGTAGCCCTCGAGCGCGGCCTCCCGGCTCGGTCCCTCCGGCCGGCCGAGCGCCTGCAGCACGGACTCGGCGGCCAGTGCCGCCGACTCCATCGCATAGGCGATGCCCTCGCCGTTGAACGGGTTGACCGCGCCGGCCGAGTCGCCGAGCAGCACGAGACCCCGTCCGTAGTGCGGGGTCCGGTTGAAACCCATCGGCAGGCCGGCACCGCCGACCGGACCGATCGCCTGCGCCTCGCGCAGCCCCCACTCCTCCGGGGTGCCGTCCAGCCAGGTGCGCAGCAATTTGCGGTAGTCGGTGCGCCCGAATGCCTTCGACGAGTTGAGCATGCCGAGGCCGACGTTCACCGTGCCGTCGCCGAGCCCGAAGATCCAGCCGTAGCCGGGCAGCAGCTTCGGGTCGCGCGGGTCGCTGCGGTCCCACAGCTCCAGGTGCGACTCGAGGAAGTCGTCGTGGGTGCGCGCCGGGCTGGCGTAGTACTGCCGCACCGCGACGCCCAGCGGCCGCTTCTCGTTCTTGCCGATGCCCATCGCCAGCGCCAGCCGGGCGGACACGCCGTCGGCCGACAGCACCAGCGGCGCCCGGAAGGTGCGCGGGCCGGCCTCGGTCTTGGCGGTGACACCGATGATACGGCCGGACTTCTCGTCGACCACCGGCCCGGTGACGGAGGTGCCCTGGTGCAGCCGGGCGCCGGACTTCACGGCCAGGTCGGCCAGCATCTGGTCGAAGTCGCGCCGGGTGCGGACCAGCCCGAAGTCCGGGAAGTCCTGCAGCGTGGGCCAGTCCAGCTCGATCGACCGGCCGCCGCCGACGACCCGCAGGCCGCGGTTGCGCAACCAGTCGTCGCCGGAGACGTCGATACCGAGGGCGAGCACCTGCTTGACCCCACGCGGGGTGAGGCCGTCACCGCACACCTTGTCCCGCGGGAAGGTCGACTTCTCCAGCAGCAGCACGTCGACCCCGGACCGGGCCAGGTAGGTCGCAGCCGTCGCGCCCGCAGGACCGGCACCGACGACGATCACGTCGGCGGCGGAATCGGGATGGCCTCCCGATGCGGCTCCTGCTGCGGTCACTGCTGCAACTCCCTTCCCGTTCCTGCGGCGTCCGGTCCCTCCGGCGGCGGCGGTTCCGACCGAGGGCCCGGGAACGAGATTGTGAATCCGTTCACTAAGTGGCGTAGGCCCAGTGTAAGACCGATCACAAGATCACTTGCAACCCGGGGGGTCGTGTCATGCGGCGGACCTGATCGCCCGGTGCAGGGCGACCACGCCGAAGGTCATGTTGCGCCAGGCCACGTCCGTCCAGCCCTGTCCGGAGATGATCCCGGCCAGCGTCGGCTGGTCCGGCCAGGCGTTGATGGTCTCGCCGAGATACGTGTAGGCGTCCGGGTTCGAGGAGAACCGGCGGGCGATCCGCGGGATCACGTGCTTGAGGTAGCCGCGGTAGACCCAGCGGATCGGCGCCGGGCGGGCCCGGGAGAACTCGCAGATGAGCAGCACACCGCCGGGCCGGGTGACCCGGGCGAACTCGGCGACCGCGGCGGCCGGGTCCTCGACGTTGCGCAGCCCGAAGGAGATGGTGACCGCGTCGAAGGAGGCATCGGCGAACGGCAGCCGCAGCGCGTCCCCGGCCACCTTCGGCACCGTCCGCCGCTTGCCGGCCTGCAGCATGCCGAGCGAGAAGTCGCAGGCCACCGCCCAGGCGCCGGTCTGCGCGATCTGCTCGGTGGACACCGCGGTGCCGGCGGCGACGTCGAGCACCTTGCTGCCCGGCCCGATGTCCAGCGCGCGCACGCTGTGCCGACGCCAGCGCCGGTCCTGGAACCCGGACAGCAGCGTGTTGGTGCGGTCGTAGCGACCGGCCACGTCGTCGAACATGGCGGCGACCTGGCGCGGGTTCTTCTCCAGCCCGGCGCGTCCCATGGTCGATGAGCCTAGTGCGCCCGGGCGGTGTCGCCGCCCCGTCGTTCCGGGGTGCGGCGGGCCGGGCGTCCTGCACGCACGGCATGTGACCTTCCCATCACGCACGGTGCCGTGCGTGCACCGCGGGGTCACCTGCGGGTGACCTCCCCGACACCGGGCCCTGGCACTGTGGAGGGCATGGCTCTCCCTCTCGCCGGGCGCATCGGACCCGGGACCGTTTCCGCCGCTCTCGAGGTTGCGGGCCGCCTGGCCTCCGACGCCACCGAGGTGATCACGGCGACGGCCGGGCGGCAGGCCGCCCCCGACGCGAAGGCCAACCCGTTCGACTGGGTCACCGAGACGGACCGGACCCTGGAGCGGCACACCCGGCGGGTGCTGGAGGCCGCGTTCCCCGGAGTCCCGGTGCTCGGCGAGGAGTACGGCGGCGCGGAGCACGGCCTGCCCGGCGAACCCGGCGGACCGGAGCTGCTGTGGATCGTCGACCCGGTGGACGGCACCGCGAACTACGTCGCCGGTCTGCGCTGGTGCTGCTACTCACTCGGGCTGGTCGACGCCCAGGGACCGCTGGTCGGGGTGATCGCCGATCCGTACCGGGGGGTGGTGTTCTCCGGTGCGCGGGACCGCGGTCTGTTCGCCGACGGCCGGCCGATGGCCCCGCCGGCCGCCCCGGCCGACGGCACCCTCGCCGGGTCGCTGATCTTCACCGAGCCCGGGCGTCCCGGCACCCGGCCCGAGCTCGCGGCCCTCACCCACGGCGCCCGCGCCCACCACGCCGGCGTCCGGCACCTCGGGTCGTCCGCGCTCGCCCTGGCGCAGGTGCCGTTGGGCCATGCCACCGCCGCGGTGCTGCCGCAGAGCGGCTACCACTCCTGGGACGTCGCCGGCGCGCTCGCACTGGCGGTCGCGGCCGGACTGGCGGTCACCGACCTCGACGGCCGCCCCTCGGCGCTGCCGCTGGACGGTGTCGTCGTTGCCGTGCCGGCCGTGCTGGACGAGGTGCTCGCCCTGATCAACGGCTGATCCTCCGGGTTCACCGGACCGGGCCGGCGCCCGCCGGGCCGCGAGTGCGGAGAGCACCGCCCGCCGCGCCGACGCGGTCGGCCGCATCACCGCTCGGTGGGCCGGGCCCCTGACAGGTCGGCCTCCGTCGCGACCCTCCGGTCCGCCGGGTCCGGATCGGTGGTGCCCGCCTCGCCCTCGTCGGCGGCGTCCGCTGCCACGGGCCGGCGGCGACGCAGCAGCCACCAGAGGATTCCCCCGATCACCCAGGTCAGCGCCACGGTGAGGGCGATCGGCAGGTCGGCGACGGACGCGGTCCGGCCGGCCACCCGGGCGATCGTCGGGTCCTCCAGCGAGTACTCGACGAGGAACTGCTGGCCGACCGAGAGCAGTCCGGGGTAGAGCACGCCGCCCGGCGGCCGGATCGTCTGGCCGGTGGCGTCGACGAACTCGATGCCGGTCCGCAGCGGCGAGACCGACAGCACGGTGGCGGTGGCCACGCCAGGGTCCGACTCGATCTGTGCGTCGTCCAGCCGCAGCGCGATGAACAGCACCAGACACATCACGGTGATCGCCCCGACCATCAGGATCAGCACCCCGGAGACGATCCGGCGGCTCCGGGGCAGCGGTCGCCCGGTGGGTGTCGGCACGGGTCGGGAGTCTATGCGGCGGACGCGGGCGCGGCCCGGGTCGCTCCGGGCGCCGGGGTTGACAAACGCCACTCCCCGACCGGCCGGAGGTCGCCGCCCGCGCGATTACCCTGGATCGCATCATGACGGCCCCCTACGCACCGCGCACCGACCGGCCCGGGTCCGTCGTCCCCGACCTGCCGCGCACCGACCCCGCCACCCGGGTCGCCGTCACCCGTCCGCTCGATCCCTCCACCGACCTCCTCGCCGTGCTTCCCGCGCCCACCGGCACCGCTGCGTTCGTCGTCGGCGGCGACGGTCTGGTCGGGTGGGGCACCCATGCGGTGCTGCGCACCTCCGGGCCCGATGCCGCGGCCCGGATCGGCGCCTGGGTCACCCGCACCCTCGGCGCGCTGGAGCACGACAGCGACGTCCCGGGCGCCGGGCCGGTGGCCTTCGTCTCGCTCGGGTTCGACGACCCGGACACCGCGGTCGCGGTGATCCCGTCCGTGCTGCTCGGCCGCCGCGACGGTGTGGCCTTCCGGACGGTCATCGGCGCCCCGTCGGTGCGCACCCCGGTCCCGGTCAGCGCACCGGGCCGGATCAGCTGGTCGGACGCCGGGATGTCGGCGGCCGCGTTCACCACCGCGGTGGCCGCCGCCCGCAGCCGGATCCGCGCCGGCGAGCTCGAAAAAGTGGTGCTCGCACACGATCTCGAGGCGCAGGCGGAGCACCCGATCGACGAGCGACTGCTGCTGCAGCACCTCGCGGACGCCTACCCGTCGTGTGCGACGTTCGCCGTCGACGGTCTGCTCGGGGCCAGCCCGGAGCTGCTGGTGCGCCGCCGCGGCACCCGTATCTCCTCGCGGGTGCTGGCCGGTACCGCCTGGCCGGAGCGCTCCGGCGCCGCCGTCGCGACCGAATTGTTGTCCAGCGCCAAGGATCTCGCCGAGCACCGGTTCGCCGCGAACTCGGTGGCCGACACGCTGCGCGCCGTCACGGCGGAGCTGGACGTGCCGGCCGGCCCGCGGCCGCTGGCCCTGGCGAACCTGACCCACCTGGCCACCGACATCACCGGCGTGCTGGCCGACCCGTCGCTGTCGGCCCTGGACGTCGCCTCCCGCCTGCATCCCACCGCCGCGGTCGGTGGCACTCCGAGAGACGTTGCCCGACAGGTGATCCGGGAGCTGGAGGCGGGCCCGCGCGGCCGGTACGCCGCACCTGTCGGCTGGATCGACGCGGCCGGCGACGGCGACTTCGCCATCGCGCTGCGCTGCGCGCAGGTGTCCGGGCGGACGGTCCGGCTGTTCGCCGGCTGCGGGGTGGTCGCCGGTTCCGATCCCGAGCACGAGGCCCGCGAGGCGCAGGTCAAGATGATCCCGGTGCGCGACGCGCTGGAGCGCACCGCCCGCTGACCGGCCCTAGCCGCAGGCGGCCATCACCGACAGGTGGTCGAGGTTGCCGGAGATGTAGCAGTCACCGTCACTCATGACGGTCACCGTGAGGGTCCTCCCGTCGACGACCAGCGTCTCCACCTTCACCACCGTGGGCCGGGCCGACGCCAGGCCGCCCCGCACCCCCGAGGAGACGACGAACAGGATCAGCAGCAGGGCGAACGCCACCGGCCCGCCGACCCGGAGCCATGCCGGCGATCGAGCTGTCACCACGACACCCCCTGACGCACCGACGGTCCGGCGTCCACCCTCCCACTGCCGGGGCGTCCCGGCAAGACCGGCCTACACGTGCACCGAGGCGTGCACGGCGGCACGCAGTCTCGCGTACTCGGCGCGCAGATCACTGCGCCCGGTGGGGATCTCCAGCACCCGCAGGCCGGAGGGGGCGGACAGCAGGGCGGCCAGGTCGGCCGGCTCCTCGATCACGTCGTGCCGCCAGCCGGCGGCCTCGGCGAAGCCGCCGAGGTCGGTGCCGTGCGGGGTGCCGAAGACCCGCTCGAACCGGCTCGCGTGCCGCTCCTCGCCGGGTTCGAGGGTGTGGAAGATGCCGCCCCCGTTGTTGTGCGACACCACGATCGTCAGGTCCGGGCGCGGCTCGTCCGGCCCGATCACCAGACCGGTGACGTCGTGCAGGAAGGTCAGGTCGCCCATCAGCGCGACGGTCGGCGACTCCGGGTCGGCCAGCGCGACGCCGACCGCGGTGGACACGGTGCCGTCGATCCCGGCCACGCCCCGGTTGGCGATCAACCGCAGGCCGTCCCTCGGCGCTGCTGCAAGGCCGACATCCCGGGGGAGCTGCGAGGACCCGAGCACCAGGGTGGCCCCGTCCGGCAGCGCGGCGACCACGTCGGCGGCGAGCCGGGGCGAGCTCGCCAGTTTCCAGCCGGCCAACTCGCCGGCCACGGCGGCGGCGGCCCGGCGCTGCGCGTCCTGCCAGGTGCGGACGAAGTCGGGCTCCCCGGGGCCGGCGAGCGGGGCGAGCACCGGGGCGACCCGGCGGGCGCGGCCGGACGGATCGGAGTACCCGGCCTGCGGCGCCAGCACATCGACCTCGACCACCGAGTCGGCCAGCAGCTTCCCGAACTGCCGGAACAGCGTCGGCCGGCCCAGCACCACCACCCGGTCCGGCAGCGCCGGTTCCAGGAACCCCGGCAGGTCCAGCAGGTGCGCGCCGGCCGACAGCACCGAGGCACCCGCCGCACCGCCGGCCTCGGAGAGCACCACGTGCCCGAGCGCGGCCAGCGGCCCGGCGGCGGGGTGGGTGAGATCGCCGACGAACAGCACCCTCTCGCCCGGTGCGGGGGCGTCGATCATCGGCACCCGGCCGGCCGGGACGTCCAGCCCGGACAGCACGTCCTCGGTCGCCTCGGTGGCGATCGACGTCCACGGGCCGTCCGCCCGGCCGTGCAGGTCCTCCGGCCAGTCGGCGGCCTGGTCCAGGCCGGTACCGGCGGCGGCGTCCGGCAGCAGCGGCGGCACCAGCGGGATGTTCAGCTGGACCGGGCCGGGCACGCCGACGCCGAGCCCGCGGGAGTGGGCCAGGGCCCGGTCCACCATCGACCGCCAGCCGGCCTGCTGGGCGGGAGCCCGCTGCGGCACCCCGAACTCGTGGAAGAAGCGCAGCGACCTGCCGAACACGTCACGCTGGTCGATGACCTGATTGGCTCCCACCTCGCGCAGGTGCGGCGGCCGGTCGGCGGTCAGCACCAGCAGCGGCACCCCGCCGTGATGGGCCTCGAGCACCGCCGGCAGCAGGTTCGCCACCGCCGTTCCGGACGTGGTCACGACGGCGGTGGTGCGGCCGGACGACCGGGCCAGCCCGACCGCCAGGAACCCGGCGGCCCGCTCGTCGGTCCGCACGTGCAGCCGCAACCGGCCGTCGGTGTCGGCGTCGACCAGGGCCATCGACAGCGGTGCGTTGCGGGAGCCCGGGGCGAGCACCACGTCGGTCACCCCGGCGGCGGCCAGCTCGTCGACCAGGACCCGGGCGAGGGCGGTCGACGGGTTCACACCGCTCATTCTGCTCCCCCGCGGACCCCGCTCCGGACCGGCCCGGACCCGGCGCGCGGCAGGTCAGCCGGTGAGTAGCAGCGCGGCCACCCGGCGTAACCGGTCCAGCCACCAGGTCCGCACCTCGTCGTCCGCCGCCCACTGCTCGCGCAGGTCCGGGTCCGGCGCCACCCGCGGTACCGCGAGCGACCCGGCGTCCGGGTGCACCGCGGACGACGAGACGTCGCCCGTCAGCAGGGATCCGGTGCCCAGTCCGCAGGCGTAGGGCAGGTCCGGCAGGGCGCCGGCCAGTGCCAGGCCGGCAGCCAGCCCGACCGCGGTGTCGACTGCGGAGGACACCACGGTGGGCAGCCCGGCGGCCTCGGCGATCCGCAGCGCGGCGGTCACCCCGCCCAGGGGCGCGACCTTCACCACCGCGATGTCGGCGGCGCCGGCCCGGGCCACCGCGAGCGGGTCCCGTTCCCGCCGGATCGACTCGTCGGCCGCGACCGGCACGTCGAGCCGCCGGCGCACCGCTGCCAGCTCCTCGATGGTCCGGCACGGCTGCTCGACGTACTCGAGTCCGCCTGCCGCCCGGTCCAGCGCCGGCACCAGGAGCGCGGCCTCGTCCACGGTCCAGGCGGCGTTGGCGTCCACCCGGATCCGGCCGCCCGGCCCCAGTGCGTCGCGGACCGCCGCCACCCGTTCCAGATCGGCGCCGGCCGCCGACCCGGGATCGGCCACCTTCACCTTGGCCGTCCGGCAGCCGGAGGCGCGGACCAACGCCACGGCCCGGTCCGGAATGACCACCGGCACCGTGGTGTTCACCTCGACCCGGTCGCGCACGGGGTCCGGCCACTGCGTGGTCGCGGCGGCGATCGCCGACCGCAGCCACGGCAGGCAGTCGGCGTCGCCGTAGTCCCGGAACGGGGCGAACTCGCCCCAGCCCGCCGGGCCGCGCAGCAGCACCGCTTCCCGCACGGTGATACCGCGGAACCGGTCCTTCATCGGGATCGCCACCACCACCGCCGAGGCCAGCACCTCCGCGACCTCCGCCGGCCCGTTCATGGCTCCAGCACCGAGATCTCGTGTGCCGCTTCGGGTGCGCCGAACCGGAGGGCGTCGGCGGCGAGTTGCTCCGCCGCGCGCAGGTCGGCCTTGCGGAACCGGGTGAACGGCTGCAGCTCGACGGTGGCCCGGGGCCCGCCGGTGCGCAGCTTCCAGGCGCCGGCCACCATGCCGTCGACCAGCACGGCGCCGCGGACGATGCCGTTCTGCGAGAACACCCGGTCCTTGTACTCCGGCGGCAGGATCCGGCTGCGGTCGGCGTGTCCGAGCAGGATGTTGTCCCACTCGGCGAGCAGCCGGACCGGGGGCGGTACCGCCGGGTCCGGCCGCGGCGCATCCGGCAGGTCGAACAGCTCCCGCCCGTCCTCGCCGGTGAAGGCGACGAGCTCGTCCCGGATGCCGGCGACCACCGGTCCGAGCCGGGTCAGTCCGGACCAGTGCTGCACATCGCGGACCGTCGCCGGCCCGAAGGCCGCCAGGTACCGCCGGACCAGGTCGCCCGGGCCGCGGTCGTCCGCCGGGTCGGGTCCGACGAACGCCTGCAGGGTGGTGAGCACCGTGCCGCCGGACATCCCCCACAGCCCTTTCGGCGGCACCTGGACCAGCGGCAGCAGGCACCGGGCCAGGATCATCAGCGCGTCCCGGTCCCGTTCCGGGAAGACCGCACACAGGTGCTCGCCGAGCGCGGCCGTCGACCGCGGCTCCTGCAAGTAGGACGCGGCGACCGCGGCCACCTCCTCCCGGTCCAGACCGGTGAGCATGCGGCCGTAGCCGCTGCCCGGGGTCAGTCCCTTGGCCACCGCGGCCTGCACCACCGGCCGGATCCATCGGGCGTCGGCCGTGCTGAACAGGTGCACCGTCGAGCGCATCGCCGCGATCCGGACCAGCGACCGGTCCGCGATCAGTGCGGAGATCGCCCCGGTGGTGACGCCCGGGATCCGGGACCAGATCCCGAGGTAGGGCGCGGTCGGATGCTGTGCCTGCAGACCCACCAGGTGCTCGACCAGCTGCACCGGCATCACGTCGGCCGGGGCCAGCAGCAGCTGCCGGGCCAGCAGTGCCCGGTTCAGCGCTCGGGTCCCGAGGACGGCCATCCCGACATCGTGCCCGACCCGGGCACCCGGCTCAGCGACGGCCCGAGACCCACTGCTCCGACGACGTGTACGCACCCGTGAGCGCCGACGCCACGCAGACCGCACCGATGCCGCCGAAGATGAGCTGCAGCGGGTGCCGGCCCAGCCACCGCGCCTCGGCGACCTCGAAGCCGATCAGTGCGAGACCGGTGGCGGCGGAGAGCATCCGGACCCGCCGGCCGTGTCGGCACTGCAGCACGGCGACCCCGAGGTGACCGCCGCCGGCCACCCCCGCGAGCAGCAGACCCGGCCAGCGCCAGTCCCGGAACCTACTGCCCCGCAACAGCTCCGGATCTATCCTCAGCAGTGATCCGTCCGGCCGCACGGCCAGCAGGACCCCGCCGGCGACCGCGGACACCCCGGTGAGAGCCTGCAACCCGGCCAGCGCCTGCCACCTGTTCACACCCCCATCCTGACCGGGGCGCAGGGACAGGACCAGGGACCCAGGTCCCGCCGCCGATGTCCGCAGCGGGACCTGGGTCGGGCCGGGCCGGCACGCCGCCTAGGGCTTGCTGATCACGGGTCGAGGTGACACCTCGCTGAGTTGGGTGGGGTCACGGGTGGGAGCCTTCGGTTGCTTCGGTGACCAGAAGGAGACCACCCGTGACCCCAGATCAGATCATCGCGCATCGGCGTGCACACGTCATCTCCCAGGCCGCGAAGGTGGGTGTGTCGGCGGCCTGCCGGGCGGCCGGGGTGTCCCGCACGGCCTACTACCGGTGGGTCAAGGCCGCGGCCCGGTACGGGTCGGCGGCGCTGGTGCCCAAGCGGCGCCGGCCACCGGTGATGCCCACCGCGATGAGCGCGCAGGAGGTGTCGGCGATCCTTGCGGTCGCGGTCGCTCACCCGACTCTGGGTGCGCGACAGTTGTTGCGTCACCTGGCCAAGCATGATGTTCACCGGTCAGCGTCCGGGGTGCAGAAGGTACTGGTGCGGCACCAGCTGGGCCGCCGTGCGCAGCGGCTGGCCGCGTTGGCCTCGCTCACCGCCGCCGACACCGGCCAGCTCACCGACGCCGCGATGGCGGGGCCGTTCGGGTTCTGCCAGGCCGCGTCGGTAGCCGGGCAGAACGTGTCGATGGACACCTTCTACGTCGGCAAGCTCAAAGGCGTGGGCACGATCTGGCAGTTCACCGCGGTCGACGTCGCGACCCGATGGGCGATCGTGGCGTTGATCGTCGGGGACAAGACCGCCGCCGGCGCGGCCCGGTTCCTCGATCACGTCCGGGCCGAGTTCGGCCGACTCGGCGTCCCGGTCACCGGGGTCCTCACCGACAACGGTCCGGAGTTCGTCGGACGCGACTTCACAAGCCACCTCGGTGATCTCGGCATCGCGCACCACCGGATCCCGCCGCGCAGCCCGAACCACAACGCGGTCTGCGAGCGGTTCCAGGGCACCCTGCTGCACGAGTTCTACCGGCCGTTCTTCTACCGCGCCCGCATCGACCGCATCGCCGATCTGCAGACCGGCCTGGCCGCCGCGATCACCGACTACAACCACCACCGCCCGAACAACGGCGCCTACATGGCCGGCCGCACCCCCCGGCAACTGCTCAACGAGAAGCGACCGGCACAATCAGCCGCGTAAACAGCAGCCGCAGAGCGGCCACCTGTCACCTCCACCCGTGATCAGCAAGGCCTAGGGTGAGGTCCATGGCGACGCAGGCGGTCAGTGCCCTCTTCGACCCGCGGCAGTGGCGCGAGGTGGACGGGTTCACCGATCTCACCGACGTCACCTACCACCGGCGGATCGACCCGGACACCGGCGCCGACCTGCCGACCGTCCGGGTGGCCTTCGACCGGCCGGAGGTGCGCAACGCCTTCCGCCCGCGCACCGTCGACCAGCTCTACGCCGCACTCGAGCACGCCCGGACCACCAGCTCGGTGGGGTGCGTGCTGCTCACCGGCAACGGCCCGTCACCGAAGGACGGCGGCTGGGCGTTCTGCTCCGGCGGCGACCAGCGGATCCGCGGCCGGGACGGCTACCGCTACGCCTCCGGCGAGTCCTCGGAGTCGTGGGACCCGGGACGGGCCGGCCGGCTGCACATCCTGGAGGTGCAGCGGCTGATCCGGTTCATGCCCAAGGTGGTGATCGCCGTGGTCCCGGGATGGGCCGCCGGCGGCGGCCACTCCCTGCACGTCACCTGCGATCTCACCCTGGCCAGCGCCGAGCACGCCCGGTTCAAGCAGACCGACGCCGACGTCGGGTCCTTCGACGCCGGGTACGGCTCGGCGTACCTGGCCCGGATGGTCGGGCAGAAGTTCGCCCGCGAGATCTTCTTCCTGGGCGACGAGTACGACGCGGAGACGATGCACCGGATGGGCGCCGTCAACGCCGTGGTGCCGCATGCCGACCTGGAAACCGTTGCGCTGCAATGGGCATCGAAGATCACGGCGAAATCGCCCACGGCGCAACGGATGTTGAAGTACGCGTTCAACCTGCCGGACGACGGGCTGGTCGGGCAGCAGCTCTTCGCCGGCGAGGCGACCCGGCTCGCCTACGGCACCGACGAGGCCGTCGAGGGCCGGGACTCGTTCCTGGAGAAGCGATCCGCCGACTTCTCCGGGTATCCCTGGGCGTACTGAGTTGTCGTCGGCTCGGCTGCTGCAGGCGCTGCCGGTCCCGGCCGGACCGGCGGCACTCGGCGTGCTGCCGGCGCTCACCCGGATGCTGGCGGGCGAAGGTCCGGCCCTGCTCCCCTACGACGCGGCCGGCATCCCGGAGCCGGCGCACGGGCCGGACACCCCGCTCGACCCCGGCGAGGACGATCCCGACGACCCGACCGGGCTGGTGGTCGGCACCTCCGGATCCACCGGATCGGCGAAGGGCGCACTGCTCCCGGTGTCCGCGCTGGCCGCCTCCGCCGCGGCCACCCGCGCCCGGATCGTCGACGACCCGCGACCGGTGCACTGGTTGCTGGTGCTGCCCGCGCACCACGTCGCCGGGATCCAGGTGCTGCTGCGGGCGATCGCCGAGGGCACCGAGCCGGTGATCCCGGACCTGACCGGCGGTTTCACCGCGCGCGGGTTGCAGGCGGCGATCGCCGCGATGCCGGCCGGCCCCCGGGTCACCTCCCTGGTGCCGACCCAGCTGCACCGGGTCCTCCAGGACCCCGAGGCGACCGCCGCGCTGGCCGGCCTGGACGCCGTCCTGGTCGGCGGGGCGGCCACCGCGCCGGCACTGCAGGAGCGGGCCCGGGCAGCGGGCATCCGGCTGCGCACCACCTACGGCATGACCGAGACCTGCGGCGGCTGCGTCTACGACGGCGTGCCGTTGGACGGTGTCGCGATCGACCTGGCCGGCGGCGGCACGGGGAGCGGCGGGCTCATCGGGATCAGCGGCCCGGTCCTCGCCCGCGGCTACCGGGGCCGGCCGGCGGACCCGGCTTTCGAGCCCGGGCCGCCGCGCACCTTCCGGACGGCGGACCTGGGGGCCTGGGCCGGCGACGGGACCCTGCACGTCCAGGGCCGGGCCGACGACGTGATCATCACCGGCGGCATCAAGATCGCCCCGGCGTTGGTCGAGGCCGCGCTGGCCGGCCTTCCGGGAGTGGCCGAGGTGGTGGTCGTCGGGGTGCCGGACGCGGAGTGGGGGCAGGCGGTCGCGGCAGTGGTCGTGCCGGTGCCCGGCTCGGCCGGACCCGACCCCGCTGCCGTCCGCGCCGCTGCCCGGTCCGTGCATCCCGCGGCCGCTCCGCGTCGCGTGATCGTCGTCGACGCCCTGCCGCTGCGGGGCCCCGGCAAACCGGACCGGATGGCGATCCGGGCACTCGCCGCACGGCCCGAGGACGTCTGACACCGCTCGTCCCGGGCGCTCCGGTCGGCCGGGCACCGTCCGTGCTGCCCGGGCCGGCGCCTGTTCGACGGTCCCGGTCCGCCGTGGCATCGGGTACCCGCCCGGCCCCGTAGGGTGATGCCACGTGGCAACTGCACGTGAATGGCTCTCCGCCGCGCGCCCGCGCACCCTCCCCGCGGCCGTCGCGCCCGTCCTGGCCGGGTCCGGCGCGGCCGCGGCCGTCCTGTCCTTCTCGCTGTGGCGGGCGGCGCTGGCCCTGGTCGTCTCGCTCGCGCTGCAGGTCGGGGTCAACTACGCGAACGACTACTCCGACGGCATCCGCGGCACCGACGAGGTGCGCGTCGGCCCGATGCGGCTCGTCGGGTCCAAGCGCGCGGCCCCGGCGACCGTGAAGCGGGCGGCCTTCCTCTGCTTCGGCATCGCCGGCGCGGTGGGTCTGGTGCTGGCCGCGGTGACCACCTGGTGGCTGGTGCCGTTCGGGGTGGCCGCCGTGCTGGCCGCCTGGTTCTACACCGGCGGGCCGCGCCCCTACGGCTACGCCGGGTTCGGCGAGATCTTCGTCTTCCTGTTCTTCGGACTGATGGCAGTGCTCGGGACCCAGTACGTGCAGGCTGAACGGATCACCTACACCGGCCTGGCCGCCGCCATCGGCATCGGCCTGCTCGCCTGCGCGCTGCTGATGGTCAACAACCTGCGCGACATCGCCACCGACACCGAGCACGGCAAGCGCACTCTCGCGGTGTTGCTCGGCGACCGGCTGTCCCGTTACGTGCTGCTGCTGATGATCGGCGGAGCATTCCTGGCCGTCGCGGTCATCGGCCTGCGGCACCCCTGGTGCCTGCTGGCCCTGCTCGCGCTGCCGCTCGCCGTGCCGCCGGTGCGCGCCGCGATGTCCGGGGCGCGCGGTCCGGCGCTGCTGCCCGCGCTGGGAGCGATCGGCCGGTTGGAGATCGTCTGGGCGGTCCTGCTGACCGCCGGTCTGGTCATCGGCCGCTGATCCGGTCGGCCGTCGACGCCCCGGGAGCGCGCCGGCGGCCCGCAGCGACAACAGCCGGTCGACCGGGGGCGGCAGCATGGTCCGCGCGGTGGTTCCGACTCCGGGCGCCGCCCGTTCGCGACCCTGCCCCGGGATGGCCGGGCTCAGGCCGGGGTGACCTTCTGCAGCTTCTCCAGCGCGTGCTCGCCGCGCACCGACCGGACCGTGCCGGACCGGCCGCGCATCACCAGCGAATCGGTCTCGGCCCCGCGCGAGGTGTAGCGGACGCCGTGCAGCAGCTCGCCGTCGGTGACGCCGGTGGCGATCATGAAGACGTTGTCGGTGCGCACCAGGTCCTCGGTGACCAGTACCCGGTCCAGGTCGTGCCCGGCGTCCAGGGCCCGCTGCTTCTGCACGTCGTCGGCGAACCACAGCTTGCCGTGGATCGCACCGCCGAGCGCCCGCATCGCGCAGGCCGCGATGACGCCCTCCGGGGTGCCGCCGACGCCCATCATCAGGTCGACGCCGATGTGCCGCCGACCGGTCATGATCGCGCCGGCCACGTCGCCGTCGCTGATGAACTTGATCCGGGCACCGGTGGCCCGCACCTTGTTGACCAGCTCGGCGTGCCGCGGCCGGTCCAGGATGCACACGGTCATGTCCTGCGGCTTCTTGCCCAGGGCCCGGGCGACGGTGCGCACGTTCACCCCGGGCGGCGCCTCGATGTCGATCGCGTCGACACCCTCGGGGCCGACCGCGATCTTGTCCATGTAGAAGACGTCCTTGGGGTTGAACATCGTGCCGCGCTCGGCGATGGCGATCAGCGCCAGCGCGTTCGGCATGCCCTTGGACAGCAGCGTGGTGCCGTCGACCGGATCGACCGCGACGTCCCACTCGGTCCCGGTGCCGTCGCCGACCTCCTCGCCGTTGGCCAGCATCGGCGCCTCGTCCTTCTCGCCCTCGCCGATGATGATCGTTCCGCGCATCGGGATGGTGGAGAACATCAGTCGCATCTGGTCGACGGCGGCGGCGTCCCCCGCCTCCTTGTCCCCGCGGCCGGCCCACCGGCCGGCGGCCATGGCGGCGGCCTCGGTGACCCGGATCAGATCCAGGCCGAGATTGCGCTCGGGGAGTTGGTAGACGGGGACAGCAGTCATCGGGCCTCATTCCGCTCGGTGTCCCCGGAGCCTACGGGAGCAGGTTCGGCCACCGACGTGCCGGGTGCGACGGTGCGGCGCACGATGTCGGGATGTACATCGCCGGGACGGACCGTTGCCGGGTGGAGGTGGCCGAGCCGCTCCCGCTCGTCGTCGCCCTCTACCTGCGCGAGGTGGCCGACCTGGATCCGCCGCGGGCGCGCGGGATCCCGCGGCTGGAACCGGCCTTCGACAGCTGGCCGGTGTGGGCCCGCAACCCGCCGTCGGACTGGGACCCGCCGCTGGTGCTGCGCTACGCCGCGGGCATCGACCTGGTCGACCGGGACCGCGCCTCCGAGGAGTGGGACCGCTGGTGGTCCCGGTTGCTGCTCACCCTGCCGACCCCGGACCAGGCGTTCCGGCCGCCCGCGTTCCGCGCCTTCCGCAGCCTGCCGGCACTGCGCCTGCTGCTGCAGAAGTACCACGACGAGGCGGCGCGCTGGGCCGAGGCGGTGACCCAGGACCCGCGGGTGCAGGGCGCCCATGCCGCGCCGAGATCCGGTCTGGCCAGCATGATCTCGGACCTGGTCGGATCCGGACGGGCACACGACTTCCGGCTCCGCCTGACGGTGATCCCGGTGGCCTCCAAGCACGCGTGGGTGCTCCGCCCCGACCACGTGCTCATCACCCGGCTGCTGATCGCCGACACCGACAACGTCCTCGACTGGTTGCGCCCGAGAGTCCGCTCCCTCGCCGGTGTCTGACCCACCCCGCCCCTGGCGCGAGGATCAACTTCGCCTGCGCGTACGAAGCCGGCGACTCGTGCCCCACCAGTCCCATTGGGGCCACTTTCCCACGCGCCGGCGAAGTTGATCCTCGCGCCGGGGGGCCGTCAGGTGACGGGGAGGTCGTCCTTCCAGGTGGTCACCGACTCCAGGATCTCCGGATTGGGTGTGACGCCCAGGCCCGGCCCGCTGGGCACCGCGACGTGGCCGTCCTCGATCACGAACGGGGTGGTGATGTCCTGCGCGTAGAACCGGTCGGAGGCCGAGATGTCGCCCGGCAGCGAGAATCCCGGCAGCGCGGCGAGGGCGGCGTTGGCCGCGCGGCCGAGCCCGGTCTCCAGCATGCCGCCGCACCAGACGGCGATCCCGTGCGCCCGGGCCAGGTCGTGGATCCGCCGCGCCTCCAGGTAGCCGCCGACCCGCCCCGGCTTGATGTTGATCACCCGGCAGGCGCCCATCGAGATCGCGTCCGCCGCCGCACGTGCCGACACGACCGACTCGTCCAGACAGATCGGCGTGGACACCAGCCGGGCCAGCTGGGCGTGCTGCCGCAGGTCGTCCTCCGGCATCGGCTGCTCGATCAGCAGCAATCCGAAGGCGTCGAGCCGGCGCAGCTGCGCGGCGTCGGCCAGCGTGTACGCGGCGTTCGCGTCGACCTGCAGCGGGATGTCGTCACCGAACCGCTCCCGGACGGCAGCCACCGCGTCCACGTCCCAGCCGGGCCGGATCTTCAGCTTGATCCGGACGTACCCCTGGTCCAGGTAGTCGCCGACGACCTCCAGCAGCTGCGGGATCGAGTCCTGGATGCCGACCGAGACCCCGGACGGCACCCGGTCGTGCTCGGCACCGAGGTGCTCGGCGAAGGAGATGCCGCGGGCCCGCAGTTCCGCGTCGAGGACCGCCATCTCCAGCGCGGCCTTGGCCATCGGGTGACCGACGACGGGCTCCAGCAGGCCCGAGACACGCTGCGCGGTCAGCGAACTCCCGGCGGCCAGCAACTTCGGCAGCAGGAACCGCCGGGTCACCTCGACCGCACCGGCGACGTACTCAGCGGAATAGACGGGGGCGTCCATCGCGACGCACTCGCCCCAGCCGGTGCTCTCCACCGGGCCGGCCGGGGTGTCCACCACCGCGTCGATCCGGATCAGCAGGGCGATCTTGTCGTCCTCGGTGCCGAACGAGGTGGTGAACGGCGAGCGCAGCGGCATCTCGACGATCCGCAGCTGTGCCCCGGTGATCCTCATGACTCCTCCGTCCCCGCACCGGCCGTCCGGTGCAGCAGGTATCCACGGCCGGGCAGCTGGTCGACGATCCGCGCGCCGGCATCCAGCAGCGTGGTGAGCACCTCCCGTTGGGCCAGCCGCCAGTCCAGCGCCGACCGCGGGTCGGTCTTCCGCAGCGTCTCCACGTCGTCGGGCATCGCCGCGGTGACCCGCTGGTCCTGCGCCAGCGCCTCCCGGTCGATGACCGGTCGCCCGTCCGGGCCCACCGCCAGGGCCTGCCGGATCTCCGGGTGCCCGGCGGGTCCGGGAGCGGCCGCACCCGACGCGGCCGCGGCGGCCGCGGCGAGGGCCGGAGAGGACAGCAGCTCCCAGACCGCGAGCATCCGGTCGGTCGGCTGGCCGGCGTTGATCGCATCCGGCATCTCGCCGTAGAAGTCGACCAGGTACCGCACCGGGCGCGCACCCAACCGGCGGATGTTGAACCAGGCGTTGCGGGAGATCAGCGGGTCGTAGGTCCAGGCGACCGCACCGATCCCGCGCTGCAGACACCAGGCCCGCTGGTGCCACTTGATCGCCCCGCCGACGCCTTTCGAGACGCCGAGTGCCCCGGTGATGTGCGAGTGCAGTCCGGCGTCACCGGTGGACAGGAACGCCGCCGAGGCGGCGACCATGCCACCGGATGCGTCGAAGGCGCCCACCACGTAGTTGCCACTGTGCGCCAGGGCCTGCAGCAGACCGGGCTGCATCTCGGTGCCGCCCGGGCCGATGTCCCACACCTCGTCGAAGATCGCTGCGGCGCGGTGCATCTCGGTCATCCCGTGCAGCTCGCGGACCTCGACGCCGGCCCGCTCCGCGACGGCCAGCGCCACCCGTTCTGGCTCCGGTGTGTCAGCCACGCCAGGGTCCGCCGGCCAGGAACTCCCGCAGCATCGCCGCCGACGGCGCCGGGTCCCAGCCGCGTCCGGCGACCCACTCCGCGTCGGCATAGGTGTGCACGTAGCGCTCGCCCCCGTCGCAGATGAGCGACACGATGCTGCCGGTCCGGCCGGCCGCCGCCATCTCCGCCGCCAGCCCGAACGCCGCCCAGAGGTTCGTCCCGGTGGACGGTCCGACCCCACGCCCGAGCACCTCGCCGGCCACCTGCATCGCGGCGATCGAGCAGGCGTCGGGCACCGCCACCATCCGGTCGATGATCTCCGGCACGAACGACGGCTCCATCCGTGGCCGGCCGATGCCCTCGATCTTCGATCCGGGCGCGGTCCGCGCCGGGTCGTCGTCGCACCAGCCGCCGAAGAACGCCGAGTCCTGCGGGTCCGGGACGCACAGCCGGGTCAGGTGGCCGCGGTAGCGGATGTACCGGCCGATGGTGGCGCTGGTGCCGCCGGTCCCGGCCGCCACCACGATCCACTCCGGCTCCGGGTGCCGCTCCAGTTCCAACTGGGCGAACACCGACTCGGCGATGTTGTTGTTGCCACGCCAGTCGGTGGCCCGTTCGGCATGGGTGAACTGGTCCATGTAGTGGCCGTTGCAGTCGGCGGCCAAGCGGCGTGAGACGTCGTAGATCGCGGCCGGGTCGTCGACGAGATGGCAACGCCCGCCTTCCCTCTCGATCAGCGCGATCTTCTCCGGCGACGTCCAGGACGTCATCACCGCGACGAACGGGACGCCGATCAACCGGGCGAAGTACGCCTCGGAGACCGCGGTCGAACCGGACGACGCCTCCACGACGGTGGTGCCCTCGCGGATCCAGCCGTTGCACAGCGCGTAGAGGAACAGCGAGCGGGCCAGCCGGTGCTTGAGCGATCCGGTGACGTGTGTCGACTCGTCCTTGAGATAGAGGTCGACGCCGAGGCCCGGCGGCATCGGGAACCGGATCAGGTGGGTGTCGGCGCTGCGCTGGGCATCGGCGGAGATGATCCGCACCGCCCGCGCCACCCATTCCCGGGCGGCCGCGTCGGACCGGTCCACCACGTACGCGGGACGGAGTGCTGAATCGGTCACGCGATCGGTCACGGGCAGGAGCCTACGGCCGGTCCTGATCGCCGGACAGGGCGGCTCGCAACCGCTCGCGTTCCTGGCGCCGGTGCTCGGTCGCCGATGCCATCAGCTCGTTGACCCGGCGGCGGACCGGGCCCAGCAGCAGCCAGGCCAGCGGCATCTGCAGCACGACGGCGAAGACCAGCGCGACGATCAACGGCATGAAGATGGCCAGGATCGCGGTGAGCACGGCGATGATCACCAGTCGGAGCACGGTGTAGAGGACCAGTGCGCCGGCCAAACCGCCCGGCTTCGGGGTGAGGGGCTGCGGTCCGGACGGGTCGGGGTTCGCGGAGGCCGCGCCGGTGGGCTCCGGGGTCGCGGCCGCCGCGCCGGCGGGCTCGGGGGTCGTCGGTCCGGCCTGCTCGGGCTGCGTCTCGCTCACACCACCAGGCTAGCCCCGCATCCGCCGCACCCTCCCCCGTCGCGCCCGCCCCCTGTCGCGATGATCAACTTCGCCTGCGCGTACGAACTCGTCGACTCCTGTCACACCAGCAACAACAACACTGTGATCCCACGTGTCGAGGAAGTTGATCATCGCGCGGAGGTGGGGCAGGGGTGTGGCCGGGCGGCAGGAATGTGGCCGGGCGGCAGGGCGGGGCAGGGCGGATCGCGGCGGGGCCGGGGTCGCGGCGAGGCGGGGCCGAGGTGGTGCAGCGAGGCGGGCGGGCCCGGACGACGAGCTCAGGAGTCGGCGATTGTCCGGTAGCGACTCTCGAACCGGGTGGCGAGGACGACGGTGGTGCGGGTGCGCGCGACACCGTCGATCGCACGGAGCGTGCCGAGCAACTGGTGCAGGTCGTCGACGCTGGCCACCCGGACCCAGAGCAGGAACGCCTCGTCGCCAGCGACCGCGTAGCAGCTCTCCACCTCGGGGATGGCATCCAGTGCGGCGCCGATGATCTCGTCGCGACCGTTCTCCCCCGGCTCGATCCCGATCATCGCGGTCACCCCGATGCCGACCGAGCCGGGCGCCACGTCGGCGCGGTACCCGAGGATCACGCCGGCCGACTCGAGCTTCCCGACACGCTCGTGCACCGCCGACGACGAGAGCCCGACGGCCCGGCCCAGCTCCGCGTAGCTGGCCCGCCCGTCCTTGCGCAGCGCATCGACCAGCCGTCGGTCCACCAGATCCATGCGCCCACGGTAGGCCAGACGGGACCACGCTCGTCCGAGCGGGCGCGGACCACCCGCGAACCCGACCACCCGACGCCCGGCGCCTTCGACCCCGACGCCCACCCGACCGCCGGGCCATCCGCCCCCGGGTCGGGCACGAACCACCCGCGGACGTGCGGCGGGCCTGCGCCCGCACCCGACGATTGGTCACCCTGCGTAATCGTAACGCCATTTCCGCCATTCTGCGTGAACGCGACAGCAGGGCATTCACCGGAACAACGCTGTCCCAATTCCTGAACTCACAACTACTTTTCACTGCTCACCAAATGTGAACTCTCAACTTGCGAGCACTGCTCGCAAAACGTTACGGTTCCGTGACGTACTACCACCGCAGGACCAACGCTCCGGAGTGTCTCCCTCACGGTGCGGACGGACACTCTGCGCACCAGGGGCACGACTGCCCTCGACGTGAACCACTAACACTCGTCACATCGTGGATCTTCGCTCGTTCGGAGCAATCTGCGACAGCTGTAGATGGAAACGCCCATTCCGGACACTTCGGACCTTGTGAGACAATATGTGCACGAGAAACGGTGTGTAGAAAAGGGCGATTGGGGCACAATGTACGTACGCCAATCCGGCGTACGAGGCCAGTCGGGGCCCACACAAGGAGGCACGTAACCATGGAGAAAAGCGAACGCCTGCTCACGCCCGGTGAGGTTGCACTCATGTTCCGCGTCGACCCGAAGACGGTCACGCGGTGGGCCTCCGCCGGTCGGATCGGCTCGATCCGCACGCCGGGCGGCCACCGGCGGTTCCGCGAGTCGGAGGTCAGCGGCCTGCTCGCCGACCTGACCGTGGATGCCGCGCACTCGGCCTGACACAGCACAGCTCCATCCGGACCCCCGGTCGCCAGGCGACCGGGGGTCCGGCGTCTTCGCGGGATGTCGTTCCCGGCTGCCCGATCCGCATCGTGGCCGGACCGCTTCGCAAGCGTGATCCGCTTTCGCGCCCGGCACACAGTGGGCCTGCGTACGCTGTGCGGAAGAACGAAAGGGGTGCCTCGTGTACCTGTTGATAGCCATCGTCCTCACCGCGGTGGTGATCCTGCTCGCCTGGCGCGGCATCGGGTCCCACACGCCCGGCGGGGAACCGGGCGGTGAGGCGGCCGACCGGCCGCAATGGCCGCAACGTCCGAAGCCGCGCCCGAAGTCGGTCGCGCCCGACGACGATCCCGACTTCCTCCGCGAGATCGACCGCAAGCTGCGCGGCGAGGACAAGAGCAGCTGAGCCCGCACCCGGGCACCGTCGCCCGGGTGTGTCCGGACGTCCGTCGACGGCGACGAATCCGGCGCCGGTGGTCGGAGATGGCGGCAGCGCGGCGACCACCGGCCGGCACGACCGATCATGCCGCGGTCCCGGAGCGGCCTTGACGACGGCGGTTCGACGCTCGTCGAGCACCGGACCATTGCCGGCCGTCGGCGGTCCGCCCGCTACAGATCCACACCGCACGACGCCACAGCCCGAACCAGCGGCCGGGAACCCACGCCGCACGGAAGCCCGAATACAGCAGAAGGCCCTCACGTTCCCGCGGGAACGTGAGGGCCTTCTGCTGTGCGGGACGTCAGTTGAGCCCGGCGTAGGAGTGCAGGCCGGAGACCACCAGGTTGATGAAGAACAGGTTGAAGATCATCGACAGGAACCCGAGGATCGAGATCCAGGCGGCCTTGCTGCCGCGCCACCCGGCGGTCGACCGGGCGTGCAGGTAGGCCGCGTAGAGCACCCAGGTCACGAAGGCGCAGGTCTCCTTGGGGTCCCAGCCCCAGTACCGGCCCCACGCGACCTCGGCCCACATGGCGCCGGCGATGACGGCGAAGGTGAAGACCGGGAAGGCGACGATCGCCGTGCGGTAGGCCAAACGGTCCAGGGTGGCCAGCGACGGCAGCGCCGCCAGCCGGGAGGACGTGCGGTCCACCGCGATCCGGCCGACACCCGTACCGTCGGAGCCGGCCGAGGCAGTGGCGGAGGGTGCGTTCTTCGCCTCCCACTCCCTGTCGGCGGCCAGCTTCCGCTCGAACCGGGCGCGCACCAGGTACAGCACCGAGGCGACACCGGAGAGCATCAGCACGCCGCTGGACAGTGAGATCGCCAGCACGTGGATGACCAGCCAGTAGGAGTGCAGCGCGGGCACCAGGGTGCCGGCCTCCGCGTAGAGCACGCTCTGCGCGATGTACATCAGGATGACCACCGGGATCATCACGAAGAAGCCGAGGGTGCGCATCCGCGAGCGCCAGAGCGTGATCAGGTAACCGGCCACGGCGGCGGCGCAGATCATCGAGGTGAACTCGTACATGTTCCCCCACGGCGCGCGGCCCGTCGCCACTCCGCGGAGCACCAGCGACAGCACGTGACCGGCGAAGCCGAGCACCGCCACCACGACACCGGCCCGGCCGAACCGGACCCCCCACGGCGCGGTGCCGCGGCGCTCCGGCGCCGCGACCTTGCCGATCTCGTCCCGGTCCAGCACCGCGGTGCCGCCGGCGGATCCGCCCTTGCGGGCGGACCGGCGCGCGGCGCGCAGCTCGGCGCTGGCCGCCTCGGCCTCGGTCGGGACGGCACCCTTGCGGGCGGCGAACTCGACGCCCAGGCACACCAGGGCCATCACGTATCCGGCCAGCGCCCACTCGAAGGCCAGGTCCGATGCCCGGGCCAGGGACTCGTTGATCACGGATTCACTCCTTCTGCGACCGGCGGGAACCGGTCGACTCCACCGTCGCGAGGGCCACCAGCGAGGAGAACTCCTCGCCGTAGCCCGCCTGGTCCGTCCGGGACAGACCACCGACCTCGACCCCGGACATCACCGTAGAAGATCCTGCCCCACCATCGGAAGACGGACCCGCGGCCGGGCGGATCCGGAACCAGACCCGCCGCCGCTTGATCGTCAGCGAGAGCATGAGGCCGATGAGCAGCAGCGCCGCGCACACCAGCGCCCAGGTCTGCGCCGGGTCGTAGGAGGTCTGCAGCGACACCCACTCCCGGTAGCCGGTGAAGGTGACCTGCGTGCCGTCGTCGAGGGTCAGCGACTCCCCCGGTGCCAGGTTCTCGCTGGCCTTCTGCACCAGCAGGCCCTTGTCGACCTGGTCCTGGTCGATGGAGAAGATCGACTGCGTCGCGCCGGACTCCATGCCGAGGTCGCCGACGAACACCCGCACCGCGACGGCGGGCTGCTCCGCGGCGGGGAAGCTCGAGGTCATCACCCCGGTGTGCACGAAGGCGGACGGGGCGAAGATGCCGACCACCGCGAGCTGCTTCGTGAGCAACTCGGCCCCGGTCACCCCCGGCGGGTCGAGGAACTTGACCGCGCCCTGCGAGGTGAAGTTGGAGTCCTCCGGCTGGAACGACGCCATCCCGGTCTGGGTGCTGCCGTCCGGGTAGGTCACCTCGAAGATCGGGGTGTAGCCGTGGCCGAGCAGGTAGAGCCGCTGGCCGTCGAGCCGGATCGGGTCGTTGACCTCGAGCGTGGCCGACTGCCAGGTGTCGCCGTCCGCGGCCGGATCCGTCTGGTACCGGATCTGCGCGAGGAACGAGCTGGCCTGGCCGGCGTCGGTGTAGGTCGCGGTGAAGGAGTCCACCTGCACGCAGAACGGCGACATCCCGGTGCCGTCGACCAGCAGCCCGGGCCGGAAGTTGTCGTAGCTGTACGGGTCGACCGAGCAGAACCCGGATCCCTCGGACCCGGCGGCGGTGGCCACCGTGCGCTCGTTGGTCTGGGTGCCGCCGGCGGCGGTGAGGATGATCGACCCCTCGTAGCCCACCAGCTTGCCGACCGCGATCGCCACCAGCAGGCCGAGCATCGACAGGTGGAAGACCAGGTTGCCGACCTCCCGCAGGAAGCCCTTCTCCGCCGAGATCGTCACCACACCATCGGCTTCGGTGCGCCGGGCGATCCGCCAGCCGCGCAGCCCGGACAGCACCCGGTCGGCGACGGCATCCGGATCGCCGGTGGCGGTGAGGGTCTCGTGCAGCGGCATCCGGCGCAGGTTGCGCGGGACCACCACCGGTTGCATCCGCAGCTGGCCGACGAACTCCCAGGAGCGCGGCAGCAGGCAGCCGACCAGCGAGGTGAACAGCAGCAGGTAGATCGCCGCGTACCAGGGCGAGGCGAAGACGTCGAAGAAGCCGAGACTGTTGAGGAACCTTCCCCACCAACCGTTGTCGAGGATGTAATTCGCCGTCTTGGACTGGTTCAGCGACCACTGCGGCAGCAGCGCACCCGGCAGCGAGGCCAGGGCCAGCAGGAACAGCAGCACCAGCGCGGTCCGCATGCTGGTCAACTGGCGCCAGATGTTGCGCAGGAACGGCAGCGGGCCGCCCCGGCGCCGGGGCGCCGCAGCTGAGGCAACAGTGGGATCTGTCGGGTCCCCGGTGATGTGGGTGGTGTCGTGGATCGTCACAGCAGCAGTCCTTCGCCGGCGGCGGCGAACCTGATCTGCAGCCAGATCAGGAAGTCCGACCACAGGCCGGTGACCATGGCCAGACCGACCAGGATCAGCATGACGGCGCCGATCACCTGGATGGTGCGGGTGTGGCGACGCAGGAAGCCCATGGCACCGGTGGCCCAGCCGAACCCGAAGGCCAGCAACAGGAACGGCACGCCGAGCCCGACGCAATAGGCGACGACGAGCAGCAGGCCACGCCAGGCGTAGCCGTTCCACTCGCTGGAGATCGCCAGCGACAGCACCCCACCCAGGGTCGGCCCGATGCACACCGTCCAGCCGAGGGCGAAGAACGCGCCGAGCAGCACCGGCCCGAGGAACCGGCCGGTCGGGCGGCGGTGGATCCGGCGTTCCATCTGCAGCGGCCGGATGAACCCGAGCATGGCCAGGCCGAGCAGGATGGTGATCACCCCGCCGATCCGGGTCAGCACCTCGGTGTTCGCCTGCACCGTGTGCGCGAGGCCCAGCACGGCGACCGACTCGAGCAGGAAGACCAGGGTGAAGCCGCCGACGAACCACCCGGTGGCGATCACCGCCCGGGTGCGCAGCCGGGCCCCGAGGCGGGTACCGACCGCCGACCCAGCCGACGCCCGGGCTGTGCCGGCAGTTCCCGCTGTGCCTGCTGTGCCTGCTGTGCCTTCTGAGCCCACCAGCCCGATGAGGTACGAGAGATAACCGGGCACCAGCGGGATCACGCACGGCGAGGCGAAGGACACGATGCCGGCCGCCAGCGCGAGCAGGGTGGCGAAGAGCAGCGGACCGTTCACCACGGTGTCGGCGGGACCGGCGGCGAGCAGGGCGATCTGGGACTGCAGCACGCTCAGGTCTCCGTGGCGATGGCGCGCACGGTCGCGACCAGTTCGGTCTTCGTCACCTGGCGCAGCCAGATCTGCGCGACCCGGCCCTGCGGGTCCACCACGATCGTCGACGGGATGGTGTTGGCCGGGTACCCCTTGATGGAGAGCAGGGTGCGCCGGGTCGGGTCGAAGATCGACGGGTACGCGATCTCCTTCGATGCCTCGAACGCGGCCGCCGCTTCCTTGTCGTCCTTGACGTTGACGCCGAGGAACTGCACGCCCAGGTCCGCGAGCTCGGTGCTGGCATCACGCAGGTCGGGCGCCTCGGCACGGCAAGGACCGCACCAGGATCCCCAGAAGTTCAGCACCACGACCTTGCCGCGGTAGTCCGCCAGCGCCACCGTGCCGTCGCCGACCACGGCCGGACCGGAGATGGTGCCCAGGGTGCCGCGCTCGGCGGCCGGGTAGGAGAACTCGAGCACCCCGCCGGTCGGCCGGAAGTCGAAGCTGCCGCCCACCGCAATGGCGTCGGTGCCGCTGGAGCATCCGGTCATGGCGACCCCGGCGACGGCCAGCGCCGCGGCCCAGCGGCGGATCCGGGTCGGCCGCCCGGTGCGGCTCGAGCGCCTCACGCGCCGAACCCCGGGGACACCGTGTCGGACCCGTCGTCGACGGCCGGGATGTGCGCGACCGGTTCGCTGTACCGGACGCCGGAGAAGACACCGTCCAGGAACACCAGGGAGGTCAGCGACGCCACCGCGCACTGGCGCTTCGCCGGGTTGTGCCAGAGCCGGTGGCCCTCCAGGTAGCGGCGGACCGTCCAGATCGGCAACTGGTGCGAGACCAGCACCGCCTCGTGACCGTCGGCCTGCTGCAGTGCCGTGGTGATGCCACCGAGCATCCGGTGTGCGATGTCCAGGTACGGCTCGCCCCAGGACGGCCGGAACGGGTTGCGCAGCCGCGCCCAGTACCGCGGCTCACGCAGCACCCCGTCGCCGACCGCGACCTTGAGCCCTTCGAAGGTGTTGTCCGCCTCGATGATCCGGTCGTCGGTCCGCACGGTGAGGCCGTGGGTCGCGGCCAGCGGGGCGGCCGTCTCCTGGGCGCGGATCAGCGAGGACGCCGCGACGTAGGTGATGTCGTTGCCTGCCAGGTGCTCCGCGACGCCGTCGGCCATGGCGCGACCGCTGGCCGCGAGGTGGTAGCCGGGCAACCGTCCGTAAAGGATCCCGGACGGGTTGTGCACCTTGCCGTGTCGCAGCAGATGTACGACCGTCCGACTGCTCACGTCTTCCGTCCTGTCGTCACGGTTGCTGCTGGGCACACGGATCCATTGTCCCAGTGCCCGGGTGTGCTGCTGGTAGGACCTAGGTCCCGGCCGGACCGGTGGGAGGTGCCGGCCGTCGGGGTGGGCCGGCGGGATCGAACTGCTCCGGTCGGTCGACCTGCGCCGGCCCGTCGAACTGCACCGGCCGGTCGAGCGGCCGGCCGAACTGGGTCGCATGGTCGAACCGGGGGGCCGGGTCGAACTGCGGCCGACCCGGGCCGCCGGATGTCGGCTGCGGTGCGGCCATCGCGGGGGTGCGTCCGGCCGGGGTCAGCCGGATCCGTCGGACCAGGTCGACCACCCCCTGGGTGGCCAGCAGGCAGCCGAGCAGCAGCACCCCGCCGGCGCCGGCCAACCACGGCCCGGACCAGCGGTCGATCGTGGTGCTGTCGGTGCCGGCGACGAAGGCCGGGAAGGTGTGCGGGCTGATGGCGTGGCGGTACAGCAGGACCGCACCGACCACGCACGCCACCGCGCCGACCAGCGCCAGGGCGGACCGGACGGCCAGCACACCGGCGACGCCGCGCACGGCGGTGCGGGTCTGCTCGGGAGTCAGCGGCAGCGGCGGGACCGCCGGCTGCGGCCGGGTGTCCGGTCCCCGGTCCGGGCGGGTCACCGGGTCAGTGCTTCTGCCGCCGCTGCGCCACGCGCAGGAAGAACAGACCGCCCTTGCCGACGTAGCAGAGCACCATGCCGATGATCATCAGCAGGTTGGCCACCAGCAGGAACAGGCTCGCGACGTTGAACAGCAGGGCGAGCAGCAGGGCGACCACGGACGCCGCCATGATCGTCCGCCGGGCCCACTTCAGTCCCTGCCGCAGGAAGATCCCGCCGACGACGCCGGCCAGGCCGATGATCATGGTGACGACGTTGATCACGATCGCCTGGGTACGTACGGAGGACAGCAGCTCCGGGGTCAGCGCCCGCTCCGGCAGCGCCTGGCACTGCTCGATGAACGACTCGGCGGTGAGCGGTCCGGACACCGACGTCGGCGCCACCGCGGTGCTCGGGACGGCCGTGCCGACGCCACCGACGTAGGTGGTGCACTGCACCACGGCCTTGTCGTACTGCTCCTGGTAGAGCACCGACTCGGACGCCAGCTGGCTGTTCAGCGTGATCAGCACCGCGCCGCCCTGCAGCACGAAGACCACGGCACCGAGCACCGCGAACACGGTGGCGACCCAGATCGTGACCGGCCGAGTGATCGGCTGCCCGTCGTCCTCGGGGGCGACGGGCGCCATGGCCGACGCGAAACTGGACAGCCACGATCTCTTCGGCGCGCCGGGGGACGTCATGATCGGTGACCCTACCTGCCGGAAGTGTGCGTTCCGGACCGCCCGACCCCCACCCGCTGACGTCCTGCAACCGGTGAGCAACAGCTCACGGGTTGCAGGACCTCCGCGAACGTCTCAGCGGTAGACAGCGCCCTTGCGGTAGGCCTTCGAGTCGGCGAAGTACTGGTTGGACTGGGCCAGGTACATGAGCACGATCGCCAGGATGGAGAAGACCAGGGTCACCCAGGTCGCCCATGACCTCGTGGCTGCGACGCTGCCGGCGAAGGAACTGGCGATGGACAGCGCGGACAGCACGGTGAGCACGATCCGGGCCCAGTTCCGCCCGGCCCGCATCATGAACGCGAAGAACAGGTACAGCGCGAGGAAGACCACCACGACCGCGACCGTGATGGTGCGGGTCACCCGGACCAGGTCGTCGAGCGACATGTTCCCGGTGTTGGTGTCGCGCAACGCATCCCGGATCTGCCGCGTTCCGGCGTCGGTGAAGACCAGGAACACACCGACCAGCGAGACCAGGGCCGCCAGCACGTACAGCGCGAAGGCCGCGGTCACCGTGCCGGGGGCCGACGGCTTGGGGCCGGGTCCCTGCGGTCCGCCCTGGTAGTTGCCACCGGGGTAGTTGCCGCCGGAGTAGGAGGGGTACTGGGGAGGCGTCGTCATGTCGCAGAGAGTAACCGCTTGCGCACAGATCCGCAGGTCGATCCGGACAATTCGCAAACTTGGCACAGGACAGTCACTCCGGCCCGCCGATCAGCGCAGGACCGACCGGGTCAGCGCCACATCTGCGCCTGCTTGAAGGCCTTGAACGCGGTGAAGTACTCGCTCGACGGCTTGAGGTACATCAGCACGATCGCCACGACGGCGATGCCGACGGAGATCCAGTTGATCAGCTGCCCGCCCGTGGCGCTGTACGTCTGGCCGTTGACGGTGACCGATGCCCGCGTCGAGAACCCGGACACGATCGCGAGTCCGGAGAAGACCGTCAGCACGATCCGGGCCCAGTTCCGCCCCGCCCGCATCATGAAGGCGAAGAAGACGTAGACCGCCAGGAAGCCGATCCCGATGATCAGGCCGATGGTCGCGGCCGCGGTGACCACCCCACTGGTGAACCGGTCGGCCCGCGCCAGGTCCCAGATGTCGCTGTTCATCACGACAATGGCACTGATGATGCTGAGCACGGCACTGACCACGTAAAGGGCGAAGGCCCCCTGCACCGTGCCGGGGATCGCCGGCTTGGCCGGCGGTGGTCCGCCGACCGGGTAGCCGCCGCCCGGGTACGGCTGGCCCGGATAGGGCTGGCCGTACTGCGGGGCGGCCCCGGGGTAGGGCTGGCCGTACTGCACCTGCGGCTGCTGTCCGCTGTCTCCGGGCTGGCCGTACGAAGGGGTCGACATGCCCTCACCGTAGGCAGACATCCGGCGTCCCGCAGCACTTCCGTCAGGATCGCCGGACGACGCCGGCGACCGGTCATCCCCCCGGTGCGACGACACGCGACCCGACGACACCGCCGCCGGCCCACGAAGGCGCGGGCCGGCGGCGGCAGCAGTTGTCAGGTCGGGCGATCAGCGGCGACGCGGGGTCTTCCGCGGCGGCGGCAGCGCACCCTCGGCGCGCAACCGCTCGGCGTGCCCGACCAGCGCGTCGACCAGGGCACCGATCTCCGGCACCTCCGGCTGCACGTCCACCCGCAGGCCGAACTCGCGGGCGGTCTCGGCGGTCTTCGGCCCGAGACAGGCGACGATGGTCCGCGAATGCGGCTTGCCGGCGATGCCGACCAGGTTCCGCACGGTCGAGGCGGAGGTGAAGCAGACCGCCTCGAAACCGCCGGACTTGATGGCCTCCCGGGTCGGCGCCGGCGGCGGCGCCGCCCGCACCGTGCGGTAGGCCGTGACGTCGTCGATCTCCCAGCCCCGCTCGCGCAGCCCCTCGGCGAGGGTCTCGGTGGCGATGTCGGCACGCGGCAGCAGCACACGGTTGACCGGGTCCAGCAGGTCGTCGTACTCCGGGAAGTCGTCCAGCAGGCCGACCGAGAACTCCGGCTGCGCGGACACCAGGTCGGGGGTGATGCCCAGTGCCCGCACCGCCTCCGCGGTGACCTCGTCGACGCAGGCGATGCGCACGCCGGAGAACGCCCGGGCGTCCAGGCCGTACTCGACGAACTTCTCCCAGACCGCCCGCACCGAGTTGATCGAGGTGAACACCACCCACTGGTAGCGGCCGTCGACCAGTCCCTTCACCGCGCGCTCCACCTGTGCCGGGGTCCGGGGCGGCTCGACGGCGATCGTCGGCACCCGGTCCGGGATGGCGCCGTGCCCGCGCAGCAGGCCGGCCATCTCGTCGGCGGAGTCGCGGGTCTGCGGGATCAGCACGCGCCAGCCGTACAGCGCGCGGGACTCCCACCAGGACAGCTTGCTGCGCTGGGCCGCGCCGCCACCGACGGCGACGACCAGCGGGCCGGTCAGGTCGCGACCCATCCCGTCCAGGCCGGCCAGGGTGCCGTCGACGGTGCGCTGCGACGGCAGCGACGTCCCGGCCGTCACCGAGGCCGGGGTCTCGGCGGCGACGCCGGCCTCGGCCAGGGACGCCGCGGTCTCGGCCAGGTGGCCGACTCCGGCATGCAGCAGCAGCGTGCCCGGCGCACCGGCCAGGGTGGCCCAGTCGGAGACCGACCGGACGTCCGCGACGGTGTGCACGGACCCGACCGGGATGCCGGCGTACCCGGCGGCGGCGGAGGTGACCGCGATGCCCGGCACCACGTCGAACGGCACCGAGGTACGGGCGACCGCCTGCAGTTCCTTGACCACGGCGTCGGCGGTCAACACGTCGCCGGCCACCAGCCGGACCACGGTGGCGCCCGACTTCGCCGACGCCACCATCGATTTCGCGACGTCCGCGGCTTCACCCAGGGCGGGCTGCACCTCGGCCGATCCGGCCATCGCGACGATCTCCGCGGGTACCTCGGGGTCCGTCACCACGATGCCTGCGGATCGGAGCACCTCGGTCGACCGGACCGTGAGCAGTCCGGGATCCCCCGGTCCGGCCCCGACGAAGACGATCCGGCCACCGCTCCTGCGAGTGCGGGTCATGGCCTGCTCCTTCCCTGTCCGGGGGCGGCGACGGGCCACTCCCCCGGTGCGTGTTGCCGGCCCCGCGGGACCGACCTGGGTGATGTCGCGCGGCGAACGGTCATCCGCCCACCGCTCCCGAGCTCCGACGGGTCTCGTGGAACGCCAGGATCTGCAGCTCGAGAGCGAGATCGACACGGCGCAACTGCACCTCAGGCGGTACGACGACCACCTCCGGCGCGAAGTTCAGGACCGACCGCACACCGGCGCGCACCAGCGCGTCGGTGACCTGCTGCGCGGTGCCCTCGGGGGTGGCGACGACCCCGATGGTGATCGCCCGGTCGCGGCAGACCGGGACCACATCGGCGATGTCGTGCACCTCGAGGTCACCGACCCGGGTCCCGATCACCTCGGGCGAGGCGTCGAAGAGGGCGGCGATCTCCAGTCCGCGGCCGCCGAACCCGGCGTACCGGGCCAGCGCCCGGCCCAGGTGCCCGATCCCGACCAGTGCGACCGGGCTCGCCAGGTGGGTGCCCAGTGCACGACGGATCTCGTCGGCCAGCCCGGCGATGTCGTAGCCGACACCGCGGGTGCCGTGGGAGCCGAGGAAGGAGAGGTCCTTGCGGAGCAGTGCCGCGTTGACGCCGGCCAGTTCGGCCAGCGTCGAGGAGGAGATGACGCCGGAGGCAGCGGTCCCCGGGGCGGTCAGCGCGCGCAGGTAACCGGCGAGCCGGCCCACCGTGGCTTCGGGCAGGTCACGGCCCGCAGTGCCGCCGATCTCCTGCCCAGTCATGCCGCGCCACCTGGAGTTGTCGGGCGGGCCCGTCACGGACCCCGCCGCTGCCGCCGTGACTCGGATGTGCTATCCGGTCACGCTGGGGCAACCCTAGCCAGACGAAAGAGCTCTGACCAAACTGCGCATGGGACATCCTTCCCACGGACTGGGACGTCGCCGGAAGTTCACCGGTGGTGCACCCGCCGGACCACCGCCCGGCCGGACGCCGACACCGGCCGTCGGCCGGTCGGCCGGACGGGCGAAAGGTCAGGCCAGGGCGGCGACCACCCGGACTGGGACCAGCTGGTGGTAGCCGACGCACCGGCCGTCGACCAGCAGCGCAGGCACCATGTCGCCCCATTCGGCGCGCAGTTCCGGATCGTCGTCGACGTCGATCTCGCGCCACCCCACACCCACCGGCGCCGCCGCCGCGGCCAGCACCGCGCGGGCCTCGGCGCAGAGGTGACAGTCGCGCCGGGTGAGCAGCACCACTCCCTGTGCCGTCGGGTCGGGCAGCTCCACCCCGCGGTCAGCGGCCATCAGAACAGGTCCTCGTCGCCGTCCTGGGCTCCCCGTTTCGGTCCCGAGGACACACCGGGCAACCGCGGAGGCGCCGCCGGAACACCGCCGCCGGTCGCCGCCGGACCGGCCTTGTCCGCGACCGGACCGGCCTTGCCGCCGGCCTGACCGGGAGCCGGGTCGGGGTGTCCCGGGGCGGGGTCGGCGGTGCGGTCGGCCACGGAATGCAGTGGGATGGCGCCGCCGTCCGGCACCAGCGCGCGGACCGCCGCCCGGTCCACCCGGCCGAGCGGTGTGCGCGGCAGGCGGTCGAGCAGCACGTAGCGGGCCGGCCGCTTGAACACCGGCAACCGGTCGGCGACGTACTCGTCGAGGTCGTCCTGGGTGGGACGGGTGCCGCGCTGGGCGACGAGCACGGCGACCACCTGGTCACCGACCCGGCCCGGTGCGGAGACGACCGCCGCATCCCGGACGTAGGGGTGCCCGGTCAGCACGTCCTCGATCTCGCGCGGGTACACGGTGAACCCGGCGACGCCGATCGTCTCCGCCGCCCGGTCGACCAGGTGCAGGTCGCCGGTGTCGTCCAGGTAGCCGAGGTCGCCGGTGACGAACCAGCCGTTCTCGTCCGGCCCGTCGGCGCCGTCCGGCCAGTACCCGGCGAAGAGGGTGGGCCCGCGCAGTGCGATCCGGCCGACCTCGCCGTCGGACACCACGTCCACGAGCTGGTCATCGGCGGCGGCCACCAGGCCTTCGGCCGCCGGATCGGTCGGTTCGGTGGACGCGTTGTCCTCGTCGGCGGGCGCCTGCTCCGCATCGGCACCAGGCTCCGCCGCCCCGGTGCTCGTCCCCTCGGACTCGACCTCCGGCTCGCCGTCGTTCTGCCGCTCGGTCTCCGGCACCTCGGTCGCAGCCGGGTCGACGTCGGGAAGGGGTTCCGGATCCGGTGCCGGTTCCGGCTCGACGACCACCCGGCCGAGCTCGTCAAGGTCGTCCTCGGTCACGATGCGCAGCTCGACCCCGGGCACCGGCCGGCCGACGGACCCGGGACGGGGCGCGGCACCCATCAGCGAGGTCGCCACCACCGACGCCGACTCGGAGATGCCGTAGCCCTCCCAGACGGTCAGGCCGGTGTGCGAGCGGATCGCGGAGAAGTCCTCGGGGTCGAGGGGCGCGGCGCCGGAGGTCAGCAGCCGGACGGAGGCCAGCGAACGCTCGACGTTCGCCGCGCCCTCGAGCCGCCGGTACAGACCGGGGGCCGCGGGCACGACGGTGACCCGCTGCGCACGGACGGTGGCCAGCACCACGTCGATCCAGCCACCGGCCGCTCCGGCGTCCGGCGGGAACTGCGGCAGGACGGCAGCGCCACCGACCGCGGTCAGCGGCAGGAACCCGGTCACCCAGCCGGCGAGGTGGTGCAGCGGCAGCACCTGGATCGCCCGGTCCTCGGACCTGAGGCCGAGCCGCGGCGCTCCCAGGATCCCCTCGACCGCGGCGAGCACGGCGCGGTGCGGGATCATCACCGGCCGCTCCCCCGCCGCCCGCGCCAGGACGGCGAGATCCTCGCCGGAGGCGCCGTTCTCGACCCGGTGGTCGGACCCGTGCCACCAGGTGGCGAGATCGGCGGCGTCCAGCCGGACCAACCCGTCGACCGGTTCCCCGACCGCCAGCACCGCACCGGTGCGCGCCGCCACGGCGGCCAGTTCGTCGGCGGAGGTGCCGGGCGGCTGCGGGACCGCGACCAGACCGGCCCGGGCCACCGCGAACAGGGTCAGCACGATGTCCGCGCCCGTGGGAAGCGTCACCATGACCCGGGCGCCGGAGGGGTGCCCGAGTGCCATCAGCGCCGCCGCCCCGGCGTCCACCGCCCGGTCCAGGGCCGACCAGGTGCGGTCCGGCCCGTCACCGATCAGCGCAGGTCGGGACGGGTGCGACCGGGCGGCACGACGGAGCAGGTCGGCCACGTTCCCGGAGCCGGCGGTGCGGTCGTGCGAAGAGCTCATCGCTGCACGATAGCGTCGCGGCGGCATCGCTAGGCTGACAGTCCGAGCACGTGCGGAAGGAGGTGCGATGACCGGCAGCCGGACCGGACAGTCCCGGGAGGAACTGGCACGCGCCGAGCGCGCGGGCGAGGCCTCCGCCGAGGCCGCCTACCAGGCCGAACAGGCCGGCACCGAGCGCCTGGCCCCCGGCACGGATCTCACCGCCGCGGCCTTCTTCGACGTCGACAACACGATGATGGCCGGGGCCTCCACCTTCCACTACGCACGTGGACTGGCCGCCCGGAAGTTCTTCACCACCGGCGATCTCGCGCGGTTCGCCATCCGTCAGGTCAAGTTCCGGATCGGTGGGGAGAACGCGGGCGACATGACCTCGGCGCGCGAGGAGGCGCTGTCGTTCGTGGCCGGTCGGCAGGTCGCGGAGATCGTCTCCCTCGGCGAGGAGATCTACGACGAGCTGATGGCCGACAAGATCTACCCGGGCACGCGGGAGCTGGCGCAACGGCACCTGGACGCCGGGCAGCGGGTCTGGCTGGTCACCGCGACGCCGGTCGAACTGGCGCAGATCATCGCCAACCGACTGGGCCTGACCGGCGCGCTGGGCACCGTCGCCGCGACCGAGAACGGCACCTACACCGGGCGTCTCGTCGGCGAGCTGCTGCACGGCAAGGCCAAGGCCGCCGCGGTGCGCGCGCTCGCCGCGCGCGAAGGGCTCGACCTGCGCCGCTGCACCGCCTACTCGGACTCGATCAACGACGTGCCGATGCTGTCCGTCGTCGGCACCGCAGTCGCGGTGAACCCGGACGCGCAGCTCCGGGACGTCGCACGCCGCCGCCGCTGGCAGGTCCTCGACTTCCGCACCGGCCGCAAGGCCGCCCGGATCGGCGTGCCCTCCCTCCTCGGTGCAGGGGCCCTGGGCGGGGCGGTGGCCGCGGGCCTCGCCGTCCGCCGCCGCTACCGCTGACGTCGACATGGCGAGCTGGCGCTCGCGGGCCGTCGGTCCCCGGAGGGATCCCGCGTCCTGCGCTTCTCGCCTCTGCTCGTCCCTCGCGACGGCTGCGATGCTCGACCGCACGATCCCGGGACCAACGACCGGACATGTCGAGCTGGCGCTCGCGGGTCGCACCCGACCCCCCGGCGCGATGATCAACTTCGCCTGCGCGTACGAACTCGTCGACTCCTGTCCCAGCAGTCACAGAAACGCTGTGATCCCACGCGTCGGCGAAGTTGATCATCGCGCGGGCAGGGGGGCGGCGGCGGGCGGGTCAGCCGAGGAAGGGGTGACCGCGGCGGATGAGCAGGCGGTAGAGGGCCTGCTGGATGTTCTCCCGCACCCGGTCGGCGAGGTTGAAGACCAGCATCGGGTCCTCGGACGAGCCGGCTGGCAGGTCGGCGGTGGTGATCGGCTCGCCGAACTCGATGATCCAGCGACTCGGCAGCGGCACCGCGCCGAGCGGCCCGAGCCACGGGAAGGTGGGTGTCACCGGGAAGTACGGCAGTCCGAGAGCCCTTGCCAGCGGCTTGATGTCGCCGAGCTTCGGGTAGATCTCCTCGGCACCGACGATCGCGGTCGGGATGATCGGCACCCCGGTCCCGACCGCCGCCGACACGAAGCCGCCGCGACCGAAGCGCTGCAGCTTGTACCGCTGGGAGAACGGCTTGCCGACGCCCTTGAACCCCTCCGGGAACACCGATACCAACTCGCCGGTGGTCAGCAGGCGTTCGGCGTCGGGATTGCAGGCCAGGGTCGCCCCGGTTCGCCGCGCGACCGGCCCCATCACCGGGGTGTCGAACACCATGTCCGCGCCGAGGATCCGCACCGACCGGTGCGCGGGGTGATGGTCGTGCACGGCCACCGCGGTCATCAGCGCATCCATCGCGACCGTGCCGGAGTGGTTCGCCACGATCAGCGCACCGCCGTCGGACGGGATGTTCTCCACCCCGAGAACCTCGACCCGGAACCACTTGTCGAACAGCAATCGGAGCGGTGGCAGGAACACGTGCTCGGCGAAATCCGGGTCGAACCCGAAGTCGTCGACCTGGTAGTCACCGGTGATCCTCCGGCGCAGGAAGGCCAGGCCTTCCGCGGCCTGCCGGCGCCAGCCGGTCTCCGCCGGCGGAGTCCCGGGCCCGTCGGTCCCGGGGCTGTCGTCAGCGATGGTTCCGCCGGCGGCTCCCGAGGTACCGCGATCCGAGGCTGTCGTGTCGCGCCCGGCCGTGCCGGGATCCGCCGTCGCGTTCTCCCGCACCGGATGCACCCGGGGATCGTCGATCGGGCCGGTCATCGGGCCGCCTTCCTGCGGCGGGGCGACCCGCCGTCGATCCCGACCAGATGGGGGCGCCCGGGGCGCTCGGCGGCGCGGCCGACGGTGTCGTCCACCACCGACGTCGCCGCACCGGGACCGGCCGCAGCACCGACACCGGCACCCGTCCCTCCGGACTCCGGTGGGTGCACCACGGGAGCGAGCGGATCGATCCCGGTCCCGGCAGGAGCAGCGGAGCCGAGGCCGAGCACCGTGGTCAGCGTCCGCTCGACCTTCCCGATGGTGGACGGACCCACGGTGCGGTGCAGGGTCCGGGCGAAGTCGTCGAAGGCCTCGACGGTGGTGAAGGCGGGGTGGAAGCCGACCTCGTCGCGGAGTCGGGAGGTGTCGAGCACCCGGCCCGGGACCAGTGATCTGACGGTCGCGGCGGAGAAGCCGCCCAACCGGCCGATCCGCATCGCGAGCCCCACCCCGTCCAGCGCCGACATCGGCACCGGCAGCGGGATCCGGCCGGCCCGGTGCACGGCCTGGACGACGGTCAGCGCGCCCTCGCCCGCGACGTTCACGATCCCGGACCAGCTGCCCAGCGCCAGGTGCTCGAGCACGGCGACCGCGTCCGACTCGTGCAGCAGCTGGAGTCTCCCGTCCCGGCCGGCCGCGACGGCGATCACCGGCGAGTGGGAGAAGTAGCGGGTCAGCGGGGTGTGCACCGTGGGCCCGATGACCTCGGCGAAGCGTGGCACGGTGACCCGGACATCGGGCCGGCGACGGGCGAACCCGCGGACGTAGCCCTCGATGTCGACCGCGTCGCGGGCGGTGCCGCTGCCCAGCGACCGGGCGGTGGTGTCCTCGGTGAGCACGGCCGGGTCCTTCGACGACCCGCCGTAGACCTTCGCGGTGGACCGGACCACGAGGTGCTGCACCGACGTCGCCCGCTGGCAGGCGGCCAGCAACTGCATCGTGCCGAGGACGTTCATCTCCTTGGCCATGGTGCGGGCCGCGGAGGAGGCCGGGGTGGCGGAGGCCGACGCATGGACCACGGTGTCCACCCCGGCGGCCTCGATGATCCGGCCGATCAGCGGGTTGCGGATGTCGGCGCGGGCGAACTCCGCGCCCTCCATCCGGGCCCGGGCGGCGGGCTCGGGCAGCACGGCGTCGACGCCGATGACCCGGTCCACATCGGGCCGGGACGCAAGAAGGCCGGCCAGGGCGGATCCGATGAACCGGGTCACCCCGGTCACCAGAATCGTCCGGCCGGCCATTCCTCCGCCTGTGCGGTGCAGGTCAGCGCTGCGCAGCGGTGATCGCCGGAGCGATCACTTGCCGGCCTTGCGACGCGCCACGCGGGTCTTGCGGAGCAGCTTGCGGTGCTTCTTCTTCGCCATCCGCTTGCGGCGCTTCTTGATGACCGAACCCATACCCACGACCTCTTGACTGGAGACGCCGGCCACCCTGGCCGACCTCTGGACGGAAACGAGCCTGAGAGCTCACCACCGGCGGTGGTCCCACACGGTGCTCGGGACATCGTACCGGCGCGACGGAACCCCGCCGGACGGAATCGGGGACCCACAGGCGCGCACGGACGACAGCCGGGTCCACCAGGACCCGGCTGCGGCTGGAGCGGCCGACCTCAGCCGACGTCGTTGTACGCGGTCTTGAGGTATTCGTGCACGGCGCGCTCGGGCACCCGGAAGGACCGGCCGACCCGCACCGCGGGCAGCTCGCCGGAGTGCACCAACCGGTACACCGTCATCCGGGACACTCGCATGACCGTGGCCACCTCGGCCACGGTCAGGAACTTCATCTCGGCGAGCGGAGCTTCCCGCACGCCTTTGTCTGGCGGTTGAGCCATCAGGGCACCGTCTTCCGGCACGCATCGCGCCGCCGGCTTCCCCACCGGCGAGCACTTTCGCGCTCGTGCTTGGTGAACTCTAGCGTTACCAGTGGTGCTGATGCGACGGTTCTGCTTCACGAATATCTGACGAACAGGAGTTCGGTATGCGCATTCTTCATCTCGCCGGCCTGCCGGCGTGGTCCGCGGTGACCGCGCCAGGCGCAACGACCGGCTACACCGAGTCCACCCGCGGGATGGATCTGGCCGAGGTCGGCTTCCTGCACGCCAGCACATCGGCACAGCTGCCCGGAGTGATCGACCGGTTCTACGCCGACGTCGACCTGGCCACCATGGTCGTGCTGGTGATCGACGTCGACCTCTGCGAGGCCGGCGGCTCCCCCGTCCGCTGGGACCCGGTCGGTGACCAGGAGTTCCCGCACATCTACGGCCCGCTGCCGGTCGCCGCCGTGGTCGCCACCCTGCCGCCGATCCGGGATGCCGACGGAGGGCTCGCCCCGCTGGACCTCACCGGTCTCGACGTGGCCTGAGACGTGGCCTGAGTCGGAAAAGCCGGAGCAGCCGGAGCAGCCGGAACAGTCGAAACAGCAGGGACAGCGGGGGTCGGCAGGGACAGTCGGAGCGCGGTCCGCCCGCACCGGGGCGGCACCACGGCCGGCCGGATCAGCGGTGCGCGGCGCCCAGCTCGGTGGACCGCAGGGCGGCGGCCTCGATGGCGGCGAGCAGCGCGGCCCGGACGCCGTGGTTCTCCAGCTCACGGATCGCCGAGATCGTGGTCCCCCCCGGTGAGGTCACGGCCTCCCGCAGGGCCACCGGGTGCTCGCCGGTCTCCCGGAGCATCTTCGCCGCCCCGACCGCCGACTGGATGATCAGTTCGGTGGAGACGTTCCGCGGCAGGCCGAGAAGGATGCCGGCGTCGATCATCGCCTCGACCAGGAAGAAGAAGTAGGCCGGTCCGGACCCGGACAAGGCGGTGACGGCGTCCTGCTGGGCCTCCGGCACCTGGATCACGCTGCCGACCGCGGACAGCAACTCGCGCACCGTCTCCATGTCCTCCGGGCCGGCGTGGCTGCCGGCCGACATCACCGACATCGCCTCGCCGACCAGCATCGGGGTGTTCGGCATCACCCGGACCACCGGGGTACCCGCGGGGAGGTGGCGTTCGTACAGCGCGGTCGGCAGGCCTGCGGCGAGCGAGACCACCAGGGCCCCGGGCCGGATCACCGGGGCCAGCGAGACCAGCAGCGGTTCGATGTCCTGCGGCTTGACGCCGATCACCAGCACATCCGCCTCCGCGGCCGCCTCGGCGGTGGAGGCGGCCCGGACCCCGTGCTTCTCCGCCAGCTGCGCCGCCCGCCCGGACCGGGTGGTGACCAGCAGCGACTGCGGATCACGGCCGGCCGCGATGAGTCCGGACAGCAGGGCCTCGCCGATCTTGCCGGCGCCGAGGACGGCAACGGTGCGCATGGGTCCAGCCTGTCATGTCACCGGACCGGCCGATGACGGTCCGAGCCCGGTCCGAACCCGGGTCGGCACTGCCCCTGCCCCGGGTCGGCACTGCCCCGGGTCGGCACTGCCGGGGTCGGCACTGCCGGGGTCGCCCGGCTCCGGATCGGACGGCGCCGCCCGACTCCGCCGCCACCGGTACGGACCGGAACGAACGAGACCGGACCGGACCGGACCGGACCGGACCGGACCGGACCGGCGCAGGCCTACTGTGCTGCAGGTGATCCAGGAGTCCCGACCGTCCGGCCGTGCGCTGCTGGTGGCCACCGCAGTCGTGCTGCTCGCCGCGGCGCTGCGGCCGCCGGTCAACGCGCTGGGCGCGGTGATCCCGGAACTGCGGGACGACACCGGCCTGAACGGCGCCGCCGCCGGGCTGCTGCTCGCCCTACCCACCCTGTGCTTCGCGGTGATCGGCTTCGCCGCACCGGTGACGGCCCGGCGGCTGGGCACCCACCGGACCGTCCAGTGGTCGCTGGTCGCGCTCACCGTCGGCCAATTGGTCCGGGTGCTGCCCGGCCCGGTCGCACTCTTCGGCGGCTCGACGCTGGCCCTGGCCGGGGTGGCGATGGCCAACGTGTTGTTGCCCGGTCTGGTGAGACTGCACTTCCCGCACCACATCCCGGCCATGACCGCGGTCTGGACGACGGTCATGTCCGCCGGCGGCGCGGTCGCCACCGGCGTGACGCTGCCGGCGGAGCGTGCGCTCGGCGGTGACTGGCGGCTCGGGATCGGCATGTGGGCTGCCCTGTCGGCGGTCACCCTGCTGCCCTGGCTGATGCTCGGCGGCCGCCGCGCCCGTCCGGTGCACGCGACCCGGGCCATCGGCCCCGGGATCGTCGCGGTCGCCCGGACCCGGCTCGGCTGGATGCTGGCCGGCTACTTCGGCACCCAGGCGCTGCAGGCGTACGTCATCTTCGGCTGGTTGCCGGAGCTGCTGATCGACCAGGGGATGACCGACACCAGGGCCACCGCCTACGTCTCGATCCTGGGCGTGGTCGCGGTGCTGATCTCGGCCGTGGTCCCGTTCCTGCTGAAGGTCCTGCCGACCGTGGTGGTGATCGCCGGGATGGCGGGGTGCTACCTGACCGGCTACGTCGGGCTGCTGGTGGCCCCGGTCGGCCCGGCCGCGCTGTGGTGCGTGTTGATCGGGCTCGGCACCGGCGCGTTCCCGGTGGCGCTCACCCTGGTCGCCCTGCGCGCCCGCACCCAGGCCGGCACCACCGCCCTCTCCGGCTTCACCCAGTCCATCGGCTACCTGATCGCGTCCTCGGGACCGGTGCTGTTCGGCTTCCTGCACGACCTGTCCGGTGCCTGGGATGCGCCGTTGCTGCTGCTCTGCGGCCTGCTGCTGGTCCACCTCGGCTTCGGGCTGCTCGCCGCCCGGCCGCGGATCGTCGAGGACGAGCTGCCGCCGGACACCGCCCGCGACTGACGCCGGCCCCGCCAAGCGCAGTAGAGCGCCGCCCGCCAGATCCGATCCGGCGGGGATCTCGCGACCTCCTCGCGCCTACCGGGTGAGGACCGCTGCCGGCGGGATCCGCACAGCGTCCGCCGGCGACCGATGAGTTCCGCGATCGGCGCCGGTCCACGCTGCAAGGTCAGGAATTGGTCAAGAAACGGGGTGTACCGGACCCGCCCGGTTCGGTAGAACAGCCGTAGTGCCCACCATGACCGACCGGCGAGAACACCACCGGACGAGGGAACAGAGAGGGACACCGAGATGGGCGACTCCACAGCAGGGCCGGCGATCCGGACATCGGGGCTGGTGAAGGTCTTCGGCGGTACCAGGGCGGTCGACGGGATCGACCTGACCGTCGAGGCGGGCACCGTCTACGGCGTGCTGGGCCCGAACGGCGCCGGCAAGACGACGGCAGTCAAGATGCTGGCCACGCTGCTCCGGCCGGACGCCGGTGAGGCACTGGTCTTCGGCCACGACGTGGTCCGCGAGGCCGACACGGTCCGCAGCCTGGTCAGTCTGACCGGCCAGTACGCCTCCGTCGACGAGGACCTGACCGGGGACGAGAACCTGGTGCTGCTGGCCCGGCTGCTCGGTCACGGCAAGCGCGCCGCCCGGGCCCGGTCCGAACAGATGCTGGCCGCGTTCGGGCTCACCGAGGCCGCCGGCAAGCAGGCCAAGAACTACTCCGGCGGCATGCGGCGCCGGCTCGACATCGCCGCCAGCATCCTGTCCACGCCGAAGCTGCTCTTCCTGGACGAGCCGACCACCGGCCTGGACCCGCGCAGCCGCAACCAGGTGTGGGACATCGTCCGCGCCGTCGTCGGTCAGGGCACCACGGTGCTGCTCACCACCCAGTACCTGGACGAGGCCGACCAGCTGGCGTCCCGGATCGCGGTCATCGACCACGGGAAGGTCATCGCCGAGGGCACCAAGGGCGAGCTGAAGGCCTCCGTCGGCGTCGGCACGGTGCACGTCCGGCTGCGGGAGCCGGACCGCCGACCGGAGGCCGCCGGGATCCTGGAGCGCGCACTCGGTTCCGAGGTCCAGCTCGACTCCGACCCGGTCGCGCTGACGGCCCGCATCGGCGAGGCCGGCAAGGACGGGGGCGCAGCCGGCAGCACGCCGGTCACCGAGCTCGCCGCCGAGCAGGCCGCGAGCGCGCTGGGCGAGCTGGCCCGGGCCGGCATCGTCGTCGACACCTTCTCACTGGGCCAGCCCAGCCTGGACGAGGTCTTCCTCGCCCTCACCGATCACCCGGCCACCGGTTCCGACGACTCCCGGGAGGTGGCGGCATGACCACGCTCGCCAAGAACATCGACGACGCCGACGCCAAGCTGGCACCGGCCGACCTGACCGGGGTGCTGGCCACCGAGCGCCCGCCGCGGCCCAGTGCCCTGTCCGCATCGATGACGTTCGGCTGGCGGGCCGCGCTGAAGATCAAGCACGTTCCGGAGCAGCTGTTCGACGTGACCCTGTTCCCGATCATGATGACGCTGATGTTCACGTACCTCTTCGGCGGTGCGCTGGCCGGCTCGACCACCGAGTACCTGCAGTACTTCCTGCCGGGCATCCTGGTCGCGAGCATCGCGATGATCACCATGTACACCGGGGTCTCGGTGAACACCGACATCGCCAAGGGCATCTTCGACCGGTTCCGGACGCTGCCGATCTGGCGGCCGGCGCCGATGGTCGGCTATCTGCTCGGCGACCTGTTCCGCTACGTGATCGCCTCGGTGGTCATCGTGGTGATGGGCCTGATCCTGGGGTTCCGGCCGGCCGGCGGGGTGGTCGGCGTGGTGGCCGGGGTCGGCGTGCTGCTGGTGTTCTGCTTCGCCTTCTCCTGGATCTGGACGATGTTCGGGCTGCTGCTGCGGTCGGAGAAGTCGGTGATGGGCGTGAGCATGATGGTGCTGATGCCGTTCACCTTCCTGTCCAGCGTCTACGTCGACCCTTCGACGATGCCCGGCTGGCTGCAGGCCTTCGTGAAGGTCAACCCGATCACCCACGTCGCGGACGCGGTGCGCTCCACCATGAACGGCACCTGGTCGGGCAGCTCGCTGATGTGGGTCGGCATCTGGACCGTGGCGCTGCTGGCGATCTTCGGACCGCTGACCATGCGGCTGTACAGCCGGAAGTAGGCGCCCGGCAGTCGTTCACGGTCCCGCCAGGTCGAAGCACGTTCCGGCAGGTTGCAGGACCCGACACATGCCCGGTGCACCGGAGGTCACAACCTCCAGTGCACCGGGCTTTCCGGTCGGTAGCAGCAGGAGCTGCCGGTGGTCACGGTGGCGCGCAGGTGCGCGGCCAGCGCTGGGTGCGCCTCGTCCAGTCGGCGCAGGGTGTCCCGGATCCGCGCGGTGACGGTCTTGCGGGCCCGTTCCGCGGCATCGCCCAGCCGCCGGGACCGGCCGCCCAGGCCGGTCGCCGACCGCAGTTCGTCCAGCAGCGCCGTCCGTTCCCGCTCCAGCCGGGCCTGCGTGACCGCATCGGAACGCACTGCCGCAGCATCGATCTCGTCGTCCAGGACGGTCAGCCGGCGCCGGTACTCCTGCCGGGCACGATCGTCCAGCACCGGGTCCCCACCCATCGCCGCGGCCGCTGCGACCTGCTCACCGCCGACCGGCTCCAGCAGCCGGACCGCCGGGATCTCCACCCCCGGGGAGGACAGCAGCCGGTGCAGGTCGACCAGCCCCTTGGCATCCGGCAGGTGGACCGTGCGGCCGTCGAAGGTCGCGGTCCAGACCCCGCCCGACGGCCGCAGTTCGGCGGCCGGCGGGCCGGCGGGAGTCGCGGGCTCGGTGCCGGTCGGTGTGGTCGGTACGGCCGGGGTCGCCGCGAGCACCCGGCCGAGTCCGAGCTCCGCGGCCTCGGCGCGGGCGCCGGCCAGCAGCAGCATCGCCTCCTGCTCGTCCTGCGCCGTTGCTGCCCGGGCCCGCAGCGCATCGGCCAGGGCCACCCGGGACTCGACGGACCAGGTGCGCGATCGCATCCGTTCCGCCGCCGCGACGGCCTCCCGGATGAGGTCGACCGCCAGGTCGGGGCGGTGCGGGATCTCCGTGATCCCCAGGTACAGCTCCGCCGGGCCGGCCAGGTCGCACCCGAAGATGCCCACGCACCACGTGCCGCGCAACGGCTCCAGTGCCGCCCGGGCCAGAGCGGCGATGGCCGGGTCCGCCGTCATCCGCGCCACGAGCGCGAGCAACCGGTTCCACAGGGCTTCCACCATCGGCGGGTGCTGCCCGGACCCCGCACGCATCTCGGCGATGTGGGCGAGCCCCGGTGCGGGATCCCCGGACTCGGCCGCCGCCACTGCCCCCAGCAACTCGCGGAACCCCGTCGGTTCGTCGTCCTGCCGGATCGGTGTCGGCAGCTCGTCGAACCGGCCCTCCCGGATGAGCTGGGCCCAGGTGAGGTGCACGGCGAGCCAGCCGTAGGTGGCCTCGTCGTGGTCCATCGACAGCACCTGTTCCAGCACCCGCCGGGCCTCGATGATCCGGCCGGTGAACAGGAGGATCAGCTGCCGGTCGACCAGCACGCTCACCTCGTACCGCGGTGTCCGGTAGAGGTCCGCGAGCCGGCAGTAGGTGGCGAACTGGTCGAGGTAGGCGGGATCACCCAGCTCGAGCAGGGCCACCCAGCGCATCGACGAGGCGTACTGCTCGGTGTCGCGATCGCCGGTGCGCCGTGCCACCGCTTCCGCCTCGGCCAGCAGCACCTTCCGCTCCGCGGCGCTGCCCGGCCCCCACATCGCGTTGTGCCGGGCCGACAGCATGCTGGTGAGCATCTCGTCGTCGCCCGACCCGCGGGCCGACTCGGACAGGTGGTCGATGAGTTCCTCGACCAGCCCGTCGATCCCGGTCCGGCCCCGGTCGGCGCGTTCCGGGAGCACCCCCGCGTGCGCTTCGCGGACCAGCGCGTCCCGCCGCGCCGGGTCGGCGTCGTCGTACCGGGCCACGGTCACGGTGATCCGCGCCAGCACCTCCGGATCCGCCCGCCGGGCGTCGTCGACGGCCCCCCAGAGGATCTCCCAGGCCGGCCCCCGATCACTCCGCCGGCGCCACTCGTGGTGGTGCAGGCGGGATCCCAGGTCGAGGCCGATCAGCGCGCGCCGGCCCGGAGCGGTGGCCAGCCCGAGCGCCGTCCGGTAGTGCGCGACCGCCTCGTCCGCGGAGATCCGGCTGTCGGCGTCCCGCCCGGCCGCGACCAGCAGGTCGACCGCGACCTCCGCCGGCACCAGGTCCCCGGCCCGGACCGCGTGACCGGCCAGCTCCGCCGGCAGCATCTCGCCGGACCCCACGGCCTCGACGACCGCGGCGTGCACCCGGCGGCGCCCGTCCGGATCCAGGTCGTCCAGCAGCGCCTCCCGGACCAGGTCGTGCACGAAGCCGAGCGCCGGCCCGGACGCACCGGGACCACCGGGAACGCCCGGCCGTTCGGCCTTCTCGAGCAACCTGTTGGCCAGCGCCACGGCCAGCAGGCGGTCCGCCGCGACCGGCCCACGCGCGGACACCGCCGCCAGCAGGCCGACCGGGAAGGTGCGACCGAGGACCGCGGCGGTGCCCAGCAATCCGACCACCTCCGGCGGGAGCGTGGACAGCCGGCGGCGGACCGCGTCACGCACGCCCGGGGCGACCGCAGGCCCGTTCCCCGCCGTCGTGTTTTCGTCCGTCCCGAGCCGGGCGGTCTGCTCGACGAAGAACGGGTTGCCACCGGTCCGGCGGTGCAGCTCGGCCGTCCTGTCTGGCGCGGGTCGGTGGCCGGTCACCCGTTCCACCAGCGTGGCCACCCCGGTCTCGGACAACCCGTCCAGGGTGATCGTGGTGGCACTGCTGAGCATGCGGGACAGCTGCTGCCGCAACGGATGTCCGTCGGACTCCAGCTCGACGTCGCGGTAGGTGCCGACCAGCAGCAGCCGCTCGAAGAAGCAGTGCCGGCCGACGAACTCCATCAGCCGCAGCGACGCCTCGTCCGCCCAGTGCAGGTCGTCCAGGACCACCACCACCGGGCGGCTCTGGGCCAGCACCTCGAAGGCCTGGCTCACCGCGTCGAAGTACCCGAACTCGTCCATGGTCCCGGTGCCGTCGGCCGGGGTGCCGGCGAACTCGAGATCCCGCCACTCGTGGGGCCCGAGCACCCTGCGGGCCGCCCGGAAGACCTGCGTCCATGGCCAGAAACCGGGCGCCGCACCGCCTTCCCAGCAGGTGCCGGCCAGCACCAGGGCACCGAGCTCGCGGGCCCGGACCATCGCCTCGGTGACCAGGGAGGTCTTGCCGATGCCCGCCTCACCGCCGACCAGCACGGTGCCGCCGTGGCTGGCCACCGCGCGCTCGACGGCTCCGCGCAGCACGGCCGAGGGATGGTCCCGGCCGATCAGCGTGGTGTCCATGATCAGCCGATTCTCGCAAATCCCGGATGCGGGCGGGTCAGTCGGTGTCTGCGGTTCCGACGACGGTCGCACCGACCGGCGCGCCGACGGGCGTGGACGTGGTGCCGTGCACCAGCTCGGCGTAGGCCCCGCCACGGTCCAGCAGCTCCTGGTGCCGCCCGCGCTCGACGATCCGTCCGCGGTCCATCACCACGATCTCGTCCGCGTCCTGCACGGTCGAGAGCCGGTGCGCGATGGTGAGTGTCGTGCGGCCGGCGGACGCCCGGCGCAGCGCCTCGGTGACCGCGGCCTCGGTCCGGTTGTCCAGCGCCGAGGTGGCCTCGTCGAGGATCAGCACCTGCGGATCCCGGAGCAGGATCCGGGCCAGCGCCAGCCGCTGCTTCTCGCCACCGGAGAACCGGTAGCCACGCTCGCCGACGATCGTGTCGTAGCTCTCGGGCAGCGAGGCGATCAGGTCGTGGATCTGCGCCTCCTGCGCGGCGCGGACCAGTTCGGCGTCCGTCGCCTCCGGCCGGGCGAACCGCAGGTTCTCGGCGATCGAGGCGTGCAGCAGGTAGGTCTCCTGCGACACGATGCCGACCGCGGCGGTCAGCTCGGGTCGGGCCCAGCGGTCCAGCGGCACGCCGTCCAGCGTGATGGTGCCGGTGTCCGGCTCGTACAGCCGGGCGCCCAGGTAGCCGAGGGTGGTCTTGCCGGACCCGGTGGCACCGACGACCGCGACGGCCTGCCCGGGCGGGACCACCAGGTCGATGTCGGTCAGGGTGTCCCGGTCCGCACCGGGGTAGCGGAAACCGACGCCACTGAACCGGAGTTCACCGGTGACGCCCTGCGGCCGGTGCGGCTGCTCGGGCTCGGCGACCTCGACCGGCATGTCCAGGTACTCGAACACCCGGCGGAACATCGCCATCGACGACTGCACGTCGGCGCCGGTGGAGAGCAGGCCCATCATCGGGCGGAACAGGCCGCCCTGCAGGGTGGTGAAGGCGACCAGGGTGCCGATCGACACCGGACCCGTGCCGCCGGACAGGGTGAACGCGGCGGCCAGGTAGATCGCCGCGGGCAGCACGGCGATGATGATGCCGATGCTGGACTGGCGCCAGCGGCCGGCGTTGGAGGAACGCACCTCGAGATCGGCCAGCTCGCGGGACGTGCGGTCGAACCGGGCGGCGAGCTCGTCGCTGCGGCCCATCGTCTTGGTCAGCAGCACGCCGGACACCGACAGCGACTCGGCGACCATCGCGGACATGTCGGCCATCCGCTCCTGGCGCTGGGTGGTGATCTCCCGCCGCATCGCCCCGACCTTGCGGGTGATCAGCACGAAGACCGGTACCAGGACGAGCGAGACGAGGGCCAACCGCCAGTCCAGCGCCAGCATCGCGACGAAGGTGGCGATGACGGTGGTGCCGGAGGAGACGATCGAGGTGGCCGTCGAGGTGACGGTGGCCTGCATCGCGCCGATGTCGTTGGCGATCCGGGACTGCACCTCACCGGTGCGGGTGCGGGTGTAGAAACCGAGCGAGAGTCGTTGCAGGTGGCGGTAGACCGAGCTGCGCAGCCGGTGCATCACCGACTGGCCGACGACCGTGGACTGCCGGGTCTGGATCACGTTCAGCACGGTGGTGGCGACGGCCACCACGATCATGCCCAGGGCGAGCAGGGCGGCGAGCGCGGTGTTCCGCTCGGGCAGTGCGACGTCGAGCAGGTCCCGCAGCAGGAACGGCGAGGCCAGCGAGATCAGCGAGGACACGACGATCAGCGCGGCGACGAAGGTCAGCCGGCGTCGGTCGTGGGTGAACAGCCGCATCACGCGGCGGACGTCGCCCTTGCGGGCGGAGGGGGTGGGGCCGGACATCTGCGGGCGGCCCCGGCGCTCCTCACCGTTGCCGGCGCGGCGCAGGCCACCGGGCGTTGCCGTGGTGGCGGGTGTGGTGGTCGATGTGATGGAAGTCAGGGAGGCCATCGGCTCTCCTCTCCGGCGCGGCGGCGCCGACTGGAACGTTATTGTTCAGCTATCCTCATAATGAGTTTCTCCCACGATTTATTCCCGGCGGCCCCGACCGCCCCGTCCGAAAGGCGTCGACCGTGACCGCACCGGACCGTCTCGCGCTGGTCGACCGGCTCGCCGGTACTGCCCACCGGATGCGCCGCGCCTCCCAGCAGGCACTCTCCCCCCTGGGTCTGACACCGGCCCAGGAGCGGGTGCTCCGGTTCGTGGCGCGCCGTGACGGCGAGGCCCGGATGGGCGAGATCGCGGACCGCATGGGCATCGTGCCGCGGTCGGCCACCGGCCTGGTCGGGGCGTTGGAAGAGGCCGGCCTGGTGCACCGCAGCATCGACCCGGCGAACCGGCGGTCGATCCTGGTCGCCCTCACCGACGCCGGGCGCGAGGTGCAGCAGCGGATGGGCCAGGCCCGGTCCGACGCCGCGGCCGCCATCCTGGCGCCGCTGAGCGACGCCGAACTGGACCAGCTCTCGCGGTTGCTGGACAAGATCGCACCGCCCCGGTCCTGCTGACGGCCCGCTCGGTCAGGAAGTCTCAGGCCGGCTCGGACCGGGCCGGCAGCAGCAGCGCGGTGGCGGTCGCGGTGCGGCCCTCGCCGCGGCCGCTGGCGTCCAGACCGTCGGTGGTGGTGCCGGCCACCGACACCGGCGCGCCGAGCAGCGCGGACAGCACCGCCTCGGCCTCGGCCCGGCGCGGCGACAGCTTCGGGGTGTTCGCGATGACCTGGACCACGGCGTTCCCGACCACGAAGCCGGCAGCCACGATCAACCGCATCACCTCGGTGAGCAGGTCGGCACCGGAGGCACCGGCCCAGCGCGGGTCGTCGGTGCCGAAGATCGCACCCAGATCGCCCAGTCCGGCCGCGGACAGCAACGCATCGCACAGCGCATGAGCGGCGACGTCGCCGTCGGAGTGACCTTCGCATCCGTCGGCTCCGGGGAACTCCAGGCCGGCCAGGTGGCACGGCACCCCGGCGGCGATCCGGTGGGTGTCGTACCCGGACCCGACGCGCGGGACGAGCGGTGCGTGCACGAGCCGGGCCTCCTCGAGATCGGCAGGGGTGGTGATCTTGTGGGCCTGCCGGTGGCCGTCGACGAACACGACCGTGCCGCCGAGCCGCTCGACCAGCCCGGCGTCGTCGGTCGCGGACACACCGTCGCGCCGCGCCGCCCGGTGGGCCTCGCGCAGCACGCCGGGACGGAAACCCTGCGGGGTCTGGACGATCCGGAGCGTCGACCGGTCGACCACCGGACCCGGGGAGCCGTCGCCGCGCACGGATCGGACGGTGTCGGCCACCGGTAGCACCGGCACGACGGCGTCGGCTCCGGCCCGGATCGCACCGATCACCCGGTGCACCACCTCGGGCGGCACGAAACAGCGGGCGGCGTCGTGCACCAGCACGACCTCGGGATCGTCCGCTGCACCGGCCGAGGAGTTCAGGGCGCTGAGGGCGCTGAGTGCGTTGTCGACCGAGGCGACCCGGTCGGATCCACCGACCACCACCACTGCCCGGTCACCGAGCACCGCGCGGGCCTGGTCGAGTTCGTCGGGCCCGACGGCGACCACGACCCGGTCGACGCCGGCACGCAGCAAGCCGTCGACGGCGTGCCCGAGAAGGGTGACACCGCCGACCTCGGCGAACGCCTTGGGGATGCCGAGACCGAGCCGCTCACCGCGGCCGGCCGCCGGGACCAGTGCGACGATCAGGAGGCGAGGACCTCGTCGAGGATGCCCTCGGCCTTGTCCTCGTTGGTGCCCTCGGCGAGCGCCAGCTCGGACACCAGGATCTGCCGGGCCTTGGTCAGCATCCGCTTCTCGCCGGCGGACAGACCGCGCTCCTTGTCGCGACGCCACAGGTCACGGACCACCTCGGCGACCTTGTTGACGTCACCGGAGGCCAGCTTTTCGACGTTGGCCTTGTACCGACGCGACCAGTTGGTCGGCTCCTCGGTGTGCGGGGCACGGAGCACGTCGAAGACCTTGTTCAGGCCGGTCTGGTCCACGACGTCGCGGACACCGACGATCTCCGCGTTCTCCGCCGGGACCTTGACGGTCAGATCTCCCTGGGCGACCTTGAGGACGAGGTACAACTTCTCCTCGCCCTTGACGATCCGAGTTTCGGTGGCCTGGATCAGTGCCGCTCCGTGGTGCGGGTAGACGACAGTCTCGCCGACGTTGAAAACCATGTGTCTGCTGCCCCTTTCGCTGGACCCATCTTAACACGCCCGAGACAGTCGTCCTGACCGTCGTCGCAGGTCAGGGCCACGCCGGGCGCGGGGTGCCACTTGACAGGCCGGGAGCAGCGTGCATCGAGCGGGCTGCCGGCCGACCTGCCGGGGGACCGCGGAGGGGGCGTCAGCTCCCGGTGCGGACGGGTGGCGGGAACCGCTTTCCGGGCGGGAAGCGGTGGCGGACAACGCCGCCCGGCCGTGCGCCACGCCACAGCGGAGCGCCCGGCGCGCACCCGGGGCCTCCGGCCGTCTAGTCTTGGCGGGTATTTCTCCGGTGCCGCCCGGTGGTGACACCGGACCGCCGCCCTGAACCGAAGGGGAACCCGCCGTGACCCGCACCGCCCGTCGCGCACCGTCGCCCACAGCCGCGGGCCGTGGCCTCCGCTCCGCGCGGATCGCCGCCCTCGCCCTCGCGGCAGGCCTGGCGTTCACCGGCTGCGCCGCCGGCCAGGTCTCGCAGACCGCCGACCAGGTCGCCGCCATCGACGGCGCCAACGGGACCGTCGGCCAGATCGGCGTCCGCGACGTGCTGTTCCCGGAGACCGAGCCGGGCGGGTACGCCACCGGGGCGAACGTCCCGCTGCTGCTGCGCGTGTCCAACGAGGGCCTGGCCGCCGACACCCTGACCTCGGTCACCTCGACCGTCGCCACCTCGGTGACCATCGGCGGGACGGCGACCGTGCCGGCCCAGACGCTGACCACCATCGACGAGCAGTCGCCGATCACCCTGACCCTCGAAGGCCTGACCGCCGCCATCCCGTACGGGTTCTCCGTGCCGGTCACCTTCACCTTCGAGAAGGCCGGCAACGTGACCGTCAACGTGCCGATCGCCATCCCGGCCGAACGCACCGGCCCGCGCGAGACCATGGAGATCCTCCCGCCGCACCCGACCCCGCTCTGGGAGACCGGTGCGCACGGCGAGGAAGAGGGTCACTGACCTTCCCCGGCGCCGCCCACCGACCCTCCCCACCCCGTCCGCGCGAGGATCAACTGCCTCGACGCGTGTGAAGATGCGGCTTTTGGGACGGCTGGTGCAGGAGTTGCCACTTTCGTACGCGCGCCCGCGATGACGATCCCGGATGGATCCGCGCGCACCGGAGCGGCGCACCCCTGACTGTCGGTGCGTCGATCTAGTGTTCGGATCATGAGCACAGCCTCTGCCCGTTCCAAGGCGCCGCGCGCCGATTTCCGCTGCTCCGAGTGCGGGGCCGGCACACCGAAGTGGGCCGGCCGCTGCCCGCAGTGCCAGGCCTGGGGATCCCTCGCCGAGGCGGGTGGCGGGCCTGCCGTGCTGCGCCGGATCGGGGCCGGCCCGGTCACCGCCCCGGCGCGGCCGATCGACCGGGTGGACGCGACCGCCGTGCAGGCGCGACCCAGCGGGGTCCCCGAGCTGGACCGGGTGCTCGGCGGCGGGCTGGTGCCCGGCGGCGTGGTGCTGCTGGCCGGCGAGCCCGGCGTCGGCAAGTCCACCCTGCTGCTGTCCGCGGCCCACGCCTGGGCCGCCGGCGGCCGCAGCCCGGCGCTGATCGTCACCGGTGAGGAGTCGGCAGCCCAGGTCCGGTTGCGTGCCGATCGGATGGGCGCGTTGAATCCTGCCCTCTACCTGGCCGCCGAGACGGAACTGTCCGCCGTCCTCAGCCACATCGACGAGGTGCGGCCCGGCCTGCTGATCCTGGACTCGGTGCAGACCATCGCCGCCGGCGAGGTCGACGGCAGTGCCGGCGGGGTGACCCAGGTGCGTGCGGTCGCCGCCGCGCTCACCGCCGTCGCGAAGGAGCGCGGCATCGCCTGCGTGCTGGTCGGTCATGTCACTAAGGACGGCGCCATCGCCGGCCCCCGCGTCCTGGAGCACCTGGTCGACGTGGTCCTGCACTTCGAGGGCGACCGCAACTCGCCGCTGCGGCTCGTCCGCGGTGTGAAGAACCGGTTCGGGCCGTCCGACGAGGTTGGCTGCTTCCGGATGACCGCCGATGGAATCGAGGGTCTGACCGATCCGTCCGGCCTCTTCCTGTCGGCCCGGCGCAAGGCGATCCCCGGCACCTGTGCCTCGATCACCGCCCAGGGCCGTCGTCCGCTGCCGGTCGAGGTACAGGCACTGGTCGCGGGCCAGCCGTCGGAGGTGGCCCGGCGCACGGTGTCCGGGCTCGACAACTCCCGGTTCGGGCTGGTCCTTGCGGTGCTGCAGCGCTGGGCCGGACTCGACCTGAACAAGCGCGACGTGCTGGCCGCGACCGTCGGCGGGATGCGGGTGGCGGAGCCGGCCGCCGACCTGGCGCTGGCGATGGCCGTCTGGTCCTCCACCCGCGACGTGCCGCTCTCCGACGGGATGGTCGCGTTCGGCGAGGTCGGGCTGTCGGCGGAGATCCGGCCGGTGCCCGGTGCGGATCGCCGGCTGGCGGAGGCGGTGCGGCTCGGTTTCGACGAGGCGATCGTGCCGCGGACGGACAACCTGGTGGTCCCGAAGGGCATGCGGGTGCACCAGGTCGAGGACATCGGCGAGGCCCTGGCGGTGCTCGGCGCTGCGGGCCGGCGGATGCCGGAGCGCCCGCGCAGCGGGCCGGCGGCCGACCGCGAGCGGACCAGGAAGCGCCACCTGGAGTCCATCGACCGCGCGGTCGCCGACCTCCGCGGCGGGTTCGACGAGTTCTCCGGTCGCGAGGCGCCGGACGACGAGTTCTGAGCTCGGCCGGGCGCAGCGGGGTCCGGGCTGTGCCGATCGGGTGCCGCCACCGGCCGTCCCGGAGGTCATCGCGGGTGTCGACAGACGCCGTCCCGGCCGAAGGACTCTGCGCGCACGGCCCGGCGACGGCCTCATGGGTCGTCGCACTCGACGATCCGGGATCGGGCACGCCCTAGACTGACCGCCACTGACGAGGAGGGGGAACGGTGCCGGACGATCACCACGGGCAGGCGGAGCAGCGGGCGCTCGCCGCGCTGCGTGCCGTGCTCGCCCGGGTCGCCCCCGGCACCCCGCTCCGCGAGGGCCTCGAGCGCATCCTGCGTGGCCGCACCGGTGCGCTGATCGTCCTCGGGCACAACCCGACCGTCGAGGCGTTGTGCGACGGTGGGTTCCGGTTCGACGTGGAGTTCTCCCCCACCCGGCTGCGTGAGCTGTCGAAGATGGACGGTGCGGTGATCCTGTCGGACGACGCCTCCCGCATCGTCCGCGCCAACGTCCAGCTGATGCCCGACGCCACCATCCCGACCGTCGAGTCCGGCACTCGGCACCGCACCGCCGAGCGGGTCGGCCTGCAGACCGGACTGCCGGTCATCGCCGTCAGCCACTCGATGTCGATCATCAGCCTCTACCACGGCGGCGTCCGGCACGTGGTGGCCGATCCGTCGATCATCCTGGCCCGCGCGAACCAGGCCCTGGCCACGCTCCAGCGGTACAAGGCGCGACTCGACGAGGTGACCGCCGCGCTCTCGGCGATGGAGATCGAGGACGTCGCCACCCTGCGCGACGCGATGACGGTGCTGCAGCGGCTGCTGCTGGTCCGGCGCATCGCCGGGGAGCTCAGCAGCAGCGTGATCGAGCTCGGCACCGACGGCCGACTGCTGGGGCTGCAGCTCGACGAGCTGGTCACCGGCACCGAGGGTCTGCGCGAGCTGTTGCTCCGCGACTACCTCCCGGATCTGGCGGTGCCCGGGACGGTCGTCCCCGACGGCTCCCCCGATCCGGACGAGGCCGTCGAGCTGGCCGTCGACGGACTGCGCGCGCTCACCGAGCCCGAGCTGCTGGACCTGGCCGCGGTCGCCCGGGTGCTCGGGTACCCCACCGGTGCGGACGGTCTCGATGTCGCGGTCAGCCCGCGCGGGTACCGGTTGCTGTCCGGCATCCCCCGGGTGCCGCAGGCGATCCTCGACCGCCTCATCGCCCACTTCGGCAACCTGCAGGGCCTGCTCGCCGCCACCGCTGCGGACCTGCAGTTGGTCGACGGCGTGGGCGAGAACCGTGCCCGCGTCGTGCGCGAGGGTCTCTCCAGGCTGGCCGAGTCCTCCATCGTCGACCGCTACGGCTCACCCCTGTAGGACTGGCGGCGTTCCAGCGGGAACGCCTCGCACCAGGCCCTCGGGCTCACCGGCGCTTTCAGACGGCGGGCGCCTTCAGCGGACCACGCGGCGTGCCGGCGGGGCACCTCCCGACCCGCCTCGGCGCACCTTCCACGCTCAGCGCGTGAACGGTGACCCCCGGCAACAACGTGACGTTCCAGCGAGGAACGCCGGCGGGGCGATCGTTGGCGTCGACTCCTGCGTTTCTTGGTCCGACCTGTGGTGCTCCCGCGGCCGACTGACGTTGCCCGCCCAGGCTCGCACGCCGACAACGGAGACGACCGCCCGGCGGCCAGGCCGGACGGCAAGGTCAGCGCCGTGGAGGTCGGTGCCCTCTTCGGATTCTGAACATCGGATGCCTTCTCAGGGCAGCGGATGTTCAGAATCCGAGCGGCAGGCGGGGCGAGACCGGGCCACTCCGAGGGAGTTCCGGTCAGGAACGCCGACTCAGTTGATGGTCAGCGTCGCCGGGGTGGACTGCAGCTTGCCGACCGCGACCTTCACCACGTACTCCCCACCCGGCACGTAGACCCGGTCGGCCGTGCAGCCCGGGTTCGACGTCGTGCCCGACCAGCGGATGTTGTACTGCAACGAGCTGCCGGCCGGCATCTCCCGGATGTCGGTGCCGGTCCCGGGGAAGCAGTCGGCCGTCGACCAGACCCGCGCGCCGGCCGCCGTGTAGACGGTGAAGACCTGCAGCGGCCCGGAAAGGTCACGGACGCACTCGGTGTCGCTGACGTTGGTCACCGTGACGCCCAGGATCGGCTGCTGACCGCTGTTGTAGCTCGGAGCACCGGTGGTGGCCTTGAGCGAGATCGCCGAGTCGGCGCACAGCAGGCGTCCCTGGTCGTCCGTGCTGGGCGCCGGGGGCGGGGTGGTCGTCGGCGTGGCCTTGGGTGTGGTGGGTGTCGCCTTCGGCGTCGTCGGGGTGGCCTTCGGCGTGGTCGGCGCAGCCGTCTGCGTGGGCTTCGGGGTCGTGGCCGGAGGCGCGCTGCTCGCCGGGGCGCTGCCGGCGGGCGGACTGCTCGGCTTCGGCGCGCTGCTCACCGCCGAGGAACTCGGCTTCGGCGCGCTGCTCACCGCCGAAGAACTCGGCGTCGGCGCACTGCTCGCAGCGCTGCTGGGCTTCGAGGCACTGCTCGCCGGCACACTTGCAGAACTCGCCGGTGCACTGGCCGACGACGGACGCGAAGAGGTGGAAGCCGACGATCCGGAGGTGGCCGCCAGCACCCCGGTCATCGCAGGAGAGCTGCTCGACGATCCCGAGGTCCCGGCGCCGGACCCGGTTCCGTTGTCCCCGCTGGCCTTTCCGACCACCAGGTAGACCAGGCCGAGTACCAGGAGCACTCCCACGGCGATCACGATCACCCGCCGCACCCAGTAGGTGCGCGGCGGGAGGGGGCCGACCGGATGCATCACGAGCCGACGGTAACCTCCAAGGGCCCCGATTCTCCGGAGCAACGCCGCACGTGGGCGCCGTTGTCGCCCCTGTCACCTGGAAAGGAGCAGTCGTGTCCGCCATCGATCAACTGCTCGAGCGCAACCGGTCCACCGCGCAGCAGCACCCGCACTGGATCGGCCCCACGCCGACCATGGCCATCGCAGTTGTGCTGTGCATGGACGCCCGGATCGACGCCCACGCTGCCTTCCGCATCGAACCCGGCGAGGTGCACCTGATGCGCAACGCCGGCGGTGTGGTGACCGACGACATGATCCGCTCGCTGGCGATCTCGCAGCACGCCCTCGGCACCCGCGAGGTGATGATCGTGCACCACACCGACTGCGGTCTGGCCCGGCTGCAGGAGGACGCCTTCCGCGACCAGCTGGCCGAGTTCGCCGGCTTCCGCCCCACCTGGGCCGTCCAGGCTTTCAAGGACCCGACGGAGTCGGTCAAGGAGTCGATGCGCCGTGTCGCGTCCTCGCCGTTCCTGATCCACACCCATGAGCTGCGCGGTTTCGTCTTCGACGTGGAATCCGGTCTCCTGGAAGAGGTGTCGGCCGACTGACCCCGGCCGGTCGATCCACCCGGACCACCTCATCGCCCGTGTCCCGGAAGGCCACGCAGCGCGACACGGCGCCGCAGACGGCCGACGGCCCACGCCCCGGTGCGCAGCCGGGTCAGGCCCTGGTCCCGGACCTGCTGTTGCGCTTCTTCGCCGACCACGGGCGGGACCTGCCGTGGCGACATCCGGAGGCCGGGCCGTGGGGCGTCCTGGTCAGCGAGATCATGCTGCAGCAGACCCCGGTGGTCCGGGTGCTGCCGGTGTACCTGCGGTGGATGGAGCGGTGGCCCACCCCGGATGCCCTCGCCGCGGACTCGCCGGGGGACGCGGTCCGGGCCTGGGACCGGCTCGGTTACCCGCGGCGGGCGCTGCGTTTGCACGCTGCGGCCACCGCGATCACCGTCGACCACGGCGGCACCGTCCCCGACTCCGTCGAGACCCTGCTGACCCTGCCCGGAGTGGGCGAGTACACTGCCCGGGCGATCGCCGCCTTTGCATTCGGTGCGCGCACCCCGGTGATCGACACGAACGTGCGCCGGGTGCTGTCCCGCGTCGAGCGCGGAGTGGACAGCATCCGGGAGCCGGCCACCGCCGCCGACCGCCGCGAACTGGAGACCCTGCTGCCGGCCGAACCCGCGGTCGCCGCCCGCTTCTCGGCCGCCGTGATGGAGCTCGGGGCGTTGGTCTGCTCGGCTGCGAACCCGCGCTGCGCCGACTGCCCGCTCGCCGACCGCTGCGCCTGGCACCTGGCCGGCCACCCGGCCGCGGTGGCCCGGCGTGCGGTGCAGACCTGGCACGGGACGGACCGGCAGGTGCGCGGGCGGATGATGGCGCTGGTCCGGGCCGATCACGGAGCAGTGGCACGCGCCCTGCTGCTGGCGGTCACCGACGACGCCGTCCAGGCCACTCGTTCCCTCGACTCCCTTGTCGCCGACGGCCTTCTGGTCACGGTCGACGGCGGCCGCGCCTACGCCCTCCCCGATTGAGCAGCCCCGAACCGCGGGACAACCCTGCACTCCGTGAGCAGGCCTGACTGTCGCGGCCCACCCGGGGCGAGAACTGCGGGACGTCCGTGGAAGTGGCCGCGATTGCGGCCGGATGCACGGACGCACAGGGACTCTCGCGGCGGAGCGCTCCCGACACGACCGCACACCCGCCCACCGCAGCACCGGACACGACCGCGTCCGACCGCCACGGCTCCCCGCCTCTGCAGCACCCACCCACCACCGCACCACGAACAGCACTGCTCCGCGGACAGCACTGCGCCCCGCGAGCCGATCAGCTCGCGGGGCGCAGGGGGTGGAACTACCGGCTCACTCCTTGGTGAGGTCCGGACCGGACTCGATGGTCAGGCCGGCCGGCACCACGTCGGGGACCAGCGACGGCTTGTCCTCGCCACGGAAGGTGAACTTCTTGACGGCGGCGCCGTTCTCCTCGACCTCCTCGACGTCGACCAGGACGATCTGCCCGGGCCGGATCTCGTCGAACAGGATCTTCTCGGACAGCACGTCCTCCAGCTCGCGCTGGATGGTCCGCCGCAGCGGCCGGGCACCGAGGACCGGGTCGAAACCGCGCTCGCCGAGCAGCGTCTTGGCCGCCTCGGTGAGCTCGATCGCCATGTCCTTGTTCTTCAGGGCCGCCTCGACGCGCTTCAGCATGAGATCGACCATCTGGTTGATCTCGACCGTGGTCAGCTGGTGGAAGACCACGACGTCGTCGATACGGTTGAGGAACTCCGGCCGGAAGTGGCGCTTGAGCTCGTCGTTGACCTTCGACTTCATCCGCTCGTAGTTGGACTCCGAGGTGTTCCCGGCGGCGAAGCCGAGACCGACCGCCTTCGAGATGTCCTGGGTGCCCAGGTTCGAGGTGAACACGATGACCGTGTTCTTGAAGTCCACCGTGCGGCCCTGGCCGTCGGTGAGGCGCCCGTCCTCCAACACCTGCAGCAGCGTGTTGTAGATGTCCGGGTGGGCCTTCTCGATCTCGTCGAAGAGCACGACGGAGAACGGCTTGCGGCGCACCTTCTCGGTGAGCTGGCCGCCCTCCTCGTAGCCCACGTACCCGGGAGGGGCACCGAAGAGCCGCGAAGCGGTGTACCGGTCGTGGAACTCGCCCATGTCGACCTGGATCAGCGCGTCCTCGTCCCCGAACAGGAACTCGGCGAGCGCCTTGGTCAGCTCGGTCTTACCGACACCGGACGGGCCGGCGAAGATGAACGAGCCGGACGGCCGCTTCGGGTCCTTCAGGCCGGCCCGGGTACGCCGGATCGCCTGCGAGACCGCCTTGACCGCCTGGTTCTGGCCGATGATCCGCTTGTGCAGCTCGTCCTCCATGCGGAGCAGACGGGTGGTCTCCTCCTCGGTGAGCTTGAAGACGGGGATACCGGTCCAGTTCGCCAGCACCTCGGCGATCTGCTCGTCGTCGACCTCGGAGACGACGTCGAGATCGCCGTCCTTCCAGGCCTTCTCCCGCTCGGCACGCTTCGCCAGCAGCTGCTTCTCCGAGTCGCGCAGCGATGCCGCCTTCTCGAAGTCCTGCGAGTCGATCGCGGACTCCTTGTCGCGACGGACGTTCGCCAGCTTGTCGTCGAACTCGCGCAGGTCCGGCGGCGCGGTCATCCGGCGGATGCGCATCCGCGCGCCCGCCTCGTCGATCAGGTCGATCGCCTTGTCCGGCAGGAACCGGTCGTTGATGTACCGGTCGGCCAGCGTCGCCGCCGCCACCAGCGCCTCGTCGGTGATGGTGATGCGGTGGTGCGCCTCGTACCGGTCGCGCAGACCCTTGAGGATCTCGATGGTGTGCGCCACCGTCGGCTCGCCGACCTGGATCGGCTGGAAACGACGCTCGAGCGCGGCGTCCTTCTCCACGTGCTTGCGGTACTCGTCGAGCGTGGTCGCGCCGATCGTCTGCAGCTCGCCCCGGGCCAGCATGGGCTTGAGGATCGAGGCCGCGTCGATCGCACCCTCGGCGGCGCCCGCACCGACCAGGGTGTGCAGCTCGTCGATGAACAGGATGATGTCGCCGCGGGTGCGGATCTCCTTGAGGACCTTCTTCAGCCGCTCCTCGAAATCACCGCGATACCGGGAGCCGGCGACCAGGGACCCGAGGTCCAGCGTGTAGAGGTGCTTGTCCTTGAGGGTCTGCGGGACGTCGCCGCGGACGATCGCCTGGGCCAGGCCCTCGACGACCGCGGTCTTGCCGACGCCCGGCTCGCCGATCAGCACCGGGTTGTTCTTGGTGCGGCGGGACAGCACCTGCATGACCCGCTCGATCTCCTTCTCCCGGCCGATGACCGGGTCCAGCTTGCCCTCGCGGGCCGACTGGGTGAGGTTGCGACCGAACTGGTCCAGCACGAGCGAGGTCGAGGGGGTGCCCTCGGAGCGCCCGCCCTCGGCGGCCGCCGTCTCCTTGCCCTGGTATCCCGAGAGCAGCTGCAGCACCTGCTGGCGGACCCGGTTGAGGTCGGCGCCCAGCTTCTGCAGGACCTGGGCGGCGACGCCCTCGCCCTCGCGGATCAGCCCGAGCAGGATGTGCTCGGTGCCGATGTAGTTGTGACCCAGCTGCAGCGCCTCGCGCAGCGAGAGCTCCAGCACCTTCTTGGCGCGCGGAGTGAACGGGATGTGCCCGGACGGGGCCTGCTGGCCCTGGCCGATGATCTCCTCCACCTGTGCCCGCACACCCTCGAGGGCGATGCCGAGCGACTCCAACGCCTTGGCGGCGACGCCCTCACCCTCGTGGATCAGGCCGAGCAGGATGTGCTCGGTCCCGATGTAGTTGTGGTTGAGCATCCTGGCCTCTTCCTGGGCCAGGACCACCACACGTCGAGCTCGATCGGTGAATCTTTCGAACATGTGCACTCCTTACGGGCGTGCGCTGCGGGGCGGGGCGATGTGTCCCGCGCGGCCCGGGGGCCGAACGGATCACCCGAGTCTAGTCGTGACGGCCTTCGGCCCTCGTCGATTCGACCCCGGACGCGACCTCGCGCACTCCCTTCGCGTCCGGGATGAACAACGCTCCCCCACGCCGACCCGTTCCGGAAAGCGAATGGGCTACGCCGAGGGCGAACAGCCCGGTCCGGACGGGTGCTGCACCCGATGGCGGGCGTGACGTCCACGTCCTACGCGCGGCCGTCGCGGCCACATCGACGACGGCAGGGCGACCACCGGCCCTCCTGTGGCACCGGAGGGCCGACGGGCGACCAGCGGCCGGACCCTCCTGGTCCCTTCAGCCACACCCACCGTCGGCAGACGGACCACCGGTTCCGGAAAGCCGACGGCAACACCGGTCGTGGTCCACCCGAGCAGCGGCCGGACTCTCCCGGTCCCTTCAGCCACACCAACCGTCGGCAGACGGACCACCGGTTCCGGAAAGCCGACGGCCCCGCCACCCGGGGTCGGGTGGCGGGGCCGTGGACGAGAAGCGTCGGTCAGTGCGCGGCTTCGAAGGCCTCGAGGACGGCGGCGGACAGCCGGCCGCGCTCGGAGACCTCGTAGCCGGCGGACCGGGCCCACTCGCGGATCGCGGCGGTCTGCTCGCGGTCCGGGGTGGTGCGGGTGGCGGCGCGACCGGCAGAACGGCCGGCCCGCGCACGCGGGCGGGACGCGGTCGCGCGGCCGCGCGGGCCGTCCACCCGACGGGCGCTGGAGACGTACCCGGCGAGGGCGTCGCGCAGCTTCTTGGCATTCTTGTCGTTCAGATCGATCTCGTAGTGCGCTCCGTCGAGACCGAACTGCACGGTCTCCGCGGCCACGCTCTGATCGAGGTCGTCGACGAGACTGACGGTGGTGACGCTCGCCATCAATGTCCTCCTGTAAAAGGGCGGCAGCATCACCGCCGATAAATGTCCCGCCCCGACAATACGTCATCTGTTGACAATTCAGCGACATCGCGCCGTCGATCACCCGGCGCGGCGCGAACAACAACGCCTGCCGCACCCGAAACGGTGTCAGGGAACCTCTCGGTTCAGTCCCCGGGACGCACGAACGGGAACAGGATCGTCTCCCGGATTCCCAGACCGGTGAGCGCCATCAGCAGCCGGTCGATTCCCATACCCATGCCGCCGCTCGGCGGCATGCCGTATTCCATGGCCCGCAGGAAGTCCTCGTCCAGCACCATCGCCTCGGCATCACCGAGCCTGGCGAATCCGGCCTGCTGCACGAACCTGTCCCGCTGGACAACCGGATCCACCAGTTCCGAATACCCGGTGGCGGTCTCGAAACCGCGGATGTACAGATCCCACTTCTCCGCCAATCCGGGGGTTTCCCGGTGCCCACGGGTCAACGGCGAGGTCTCCGCGGGGTAATCACGGACGAAGGTCGGTTCCACCAGACCCGGCACCACCGTCTCGTCGAACAATTCCTCGGCGAGCTTGCCGGGCCCGTAGTGCGGGGCGACGGGCACGTCCAGACGCTCCGCCAGCCGGCGCAGCGTCTCCATCGGCGTGGTCACGTCGACCTCCTCGCCGACGGCCTCCGACAGCGAGCCGTACATGGTCACTTCCCGCCAGTCACCACCCAGATCGAACGGTGCGCCGTCCGCCAGCGTGACCGTCGTGGAGCCGGCGACGGCGACGGCCGCGTCCTGGATCATGGTCCGGGTCAGCTCGGCGATGCCGTTGTAGTCGCTGTAGGCCTGGTACGCCTCGAGCATCACGAACTCCGGCGAATGGCTGGAATCGGAGCCCTCGTTCCGGAAGTTCCGGTTGATCTCGAAAACCCGCTCGATCCCGCCGACCACGCACCGCTTCAGGTACAGCTCCGGCGCGATCCGCAGGTACACGTCCATGTCCATGGCATTCATGTGCGTCACGAACGGACGGGCGGCGGCTCCACCGTGCAACGCCTGCAGCATCGGCGTTTCGACCTCGAGGAATCCGCGGCCGGTGAGCGTGCGCCGCAGGGACGCGTTGACGGTCGCCCGCTGTTCCACCGTTCTGCGGGCGAGCGGTCGCACGATCAGATCCACATAACGCTGCCGCACCCGGTTTTCCTCGGACAGCGCTTTGTGTGCGACCGGCAAGGGACGCAGGGCCTTCGAGGTGATCTCCCAGGAATCCGCCAGAACGGACAATTCCCCGCGTCGCGACGTGATCACCTCGCCGTGCGCGAAGAGGTGATCACCGAGATCCACATCACTCTTGAACGCCGCCAACGATTCCGCGCCGACCGACGCCAGGGAGATCATCACCTGCAATTCGGCACCGGTGTCACCCGCGCCGCCCTCGCGCAGCGTCACGAAACACAACTTCCCGGAGTTCCGCAGGAAGATCACCCGGCCGGCGATGCCGACCACGATGCCGGTGGCGGTGTCCGGCTCGAGATCCGGGTACCGCTCGCGGAGGGCGGCCAGCGAGTCGGTCCGGGCCACGGTGACCGGGTAGGCCTCGATGCCCGCCTCGAGCAGCCGCTCCCGCTTCTCGTGCCGGACCCGCAGCTGTTCGGGCAGGTCGTCCAGGGCGTCGTCGGGGGTGCTGCCGTCGGGCGGCGCGGTCTCGCTCATGATGCGCCAGCCTATCGGCCGCGCGGCACCGTTCCGGCCGCCTCCGGACCGACCGTCGATCGACACCTGCCGGCCGACCTGGGTGCCCCGGTGCCCGCTGCGGTGAACCGTCGATGTCCGTGGCCGGGACCGTCGCCGACCACCGCCCGATCGCTGCGGCCGCCTGTCGGCAGTGCGGAACGGCAGGGCAGCTGCAGAACGGCGGGACAGGTGCACAACGGCGGGACAGGTGCACAACGGCGGGACAGGTGCAGAAGGGCGGGACAATGGTGGGGTGGATGCACCCGCCCCGACCCTCGACCGGGTCCTGCCGGCCGATGAGTGGCGGGCGGCGGAGTCGGCCCACCGGCGCACTGCCGACGAGCTCACCGCGGGCCACCGCGAGCGCGCGGGCCGAGGCGAGCGACACCCGGTCGAGGACTTCCTCTTCACCTATTACTCGCTGCGGCCGGCGCAGCTCCGTCGCTGGCACCCCGGCGGACGGACCGTCCTGCTCGGCGCCGACGACCGGGCCGACTGGCGCTTCCAGCGAACGGTCCGGACCTCGTCGGGCATCGGCGTCACCGTCGACGTGGACGCCTTCCTCGAGGCCCGCGGGCCGGCCGTGACGTTCACCCTCGAGCTGCTGACCGCCACCGCCGCCGCGACCCCGCACTTCGGCTGCTTCGGGCTGCACGAGTGGGCGATGGTCTACCGGCAGGACGAGGAGCAGGTGCGCCACTCGGCCTGGCCGCTGCGGCTCGGCGCCCGCGGCACCGACGAGGTGGTCGAGTCCCACCGCATCAGGTGCTCGCACCACGACGCCTACCGGTTCTTCACCCCGGAGGCCAGGCCGCGGAACCTGCTCGCGCCCGACGCCGGCAACCGCCCGCAGCTGGAGCAGCCGGGCTGCCTGCACGCGTCGATGGACCTCTACAAGTGGGCCTACAAGCTGCAGCCATGGGTCTCCTCGGACCTGCTGCTGCGCTGCTTCCGCTTCGCCCGGTACATCCGGGAAATCGACATGCGGGCGTCCCCCTACGATCTCGCCCCGCTGGGATACGCGCCGATCCGGATCGAGACCACCGAGGGCCGGGCCGAGTACGTCGCCGAACAGCGGGTCATCGCCGCGCGGGGCTCCGAGCTGCGGGCTGAGCTGATCTCGGTGCTCGAACAGCTCTGACGGCTCCCGGCGACGGCACTGAGCTCGGATCCGGCGAGGAGCGGGTCGGCGACCGAAGGGTCGGGCGCCGTCAGTCCGCGGCGCGGCGGCGCCGCGGACGGTCCTCGCCACCGGGAGTGTTGCCGTAGGCGGCGAGCAGGTCGGCCACCGACACACCCGCGGAGTGCGCGGTCGTTCGCTCGGGCTGCTCGTCCGCGGTGGCCTCCTCGGGCTCCGGGTCCGGATCCGCGACGAACACCAGCGGCACCTCGGGCTCCTCGGCCGCCCGGCGCCGGGACCGGCGACCGCTCCCCAGACCGGCCCACGACTGCGACTGGGGCTCCTCGACCACCGTGACCGGCTCGGGCTCCGGCTCGACCGCCACCAGCTCGGGCTCGACCGTCACCGACTCGGGCTCGGGGACGGACTCGGGCTCGACCGCCACCGGCTCCGGCACGGGCTCGGACACTGCCTCCGGCTCAACAGGCTCCGACCCGATGACCGCAGGCTCCGGTTCGACAGCCGCAGGCTCCGGTTCGACGACCGCAGGCTCGGATTCGCCGACCGCCGGTTCGACGACCGCCGGTTTCGGCTCCACGGTCGGCTCGGGATCGACGTCGAAAGGGCCTTTGATCTCCGGTTCGGCGATCTCCGCCGGCTCGCCCGGGGTTGTGCTCTCCGGCGCTGCGCCAATAGGAGCCGGATCCTGTTCGACAGCAACAAGTTCCGTCGGTCCGGCAACGATCGCCTCGGGTGCGGCGGTGCTCACCGGCGAGGGCTCCACATCGACAATGGGCTCTGCGTCGAGGACGGACTCCGGTTCGACGACGGGCTCCGGCTCGACAACGGGCTGCGCGTCGACGACGGGCTCCGGCTCGACAACGGGCTCCGGCTCGACGACCGCCGGCCAGGGCGCTGCGGCCGCGGGCTTCGCACCCACCGGCTCAGCCGTGACCGGCTCCGCACCCACCGGCTCGGCCGCAGCCGGCTCGGCGACCGGCTCCGCCGCCACCGGCTCCGTACCCACCGGCTCCGCACCCACCGGCTCGGCCGCAGCCGGCTCGGCGACCGGCTCCGCCGCCACCGGCTCCGTACCCACCGGCTCCGCTGCCACCGGCACAGCCGGCTCCGGCACAGACGGCTCCGGCACGACCGGAACAGAAGGCTCCGGCGCGAGCCGCACCCCGGGGGTACCGGGCGGGGGCGGCGGGGTGCGCAGCCCGGCGAGCTCGGTGTCGAAGGTGATGGTGTCGTCCTCACGCCCGGCGGGCCCGGGATCGCCACCGGAAACTCCTGCCGGCACCGGCGGACGCGGCGGCATCGCGAACGGCGGCCGCGGACCCATCGGCCCGCCGGCACCCGGCCCGCCGGCACCCGGTCCGCCGGCCCCGGGACCACCCGGAATTCCGGCACCGACCGGGGCGCCCGGGCCCGGGTTGATGACCTGGATCGGCGCCTGCGGGCGCATGCCGTTGGCGGTGAAGGGCCCCTCGATCGCACCCTGCCGACCGCCGGGCACCTGGCGCGGACGGTTCGGATCACCGATCTGCCGGACCCGGGTCGACTCGGCCGAGAGGGTCAGGCGCTCGAACAGCAGATCGCCGTCGATCAGGCCGGACAGGGTCTGGGTCAACCGCTCCAGCTGTTCGCGCAGGGCGGCGAGCTCCTCCCGGTGCGCCGCGTCGGCGTCCTCCCGGGCGGTCTCCGCCAGTTTGATCTCGTACTCGCGCCGGGCCGAGACCTCGCGCAGCAGCTCGATCTCGTAGGTCCGCTTGCTCTCCTCCTGGCGCAGCTCCGCGGTGCGGGCGTCGCGCCGGGCGCGGGTCAGCGCGAGTGCGGCGAGCAGGGCGGCCCAGAGCGCAGCCAATGCGGCGAGGCGCAGCCAGCGGGCGTCCTCCGAGACCACCACGAGAGCGGTGGCGCCGATGGCGAGGACGAACCCACCGCCCAGCGCGAGCCGCAGCCAGAGCGGGGTGACCGCTCGGGCGCGACGACCGGCGGCTGCACTCATGGGATGAGGTTACAAGGACGGTCCATCAGCCCCGGGGAAGCGCGGCGACGGTGACGACCACCTCAGCGGTCCCGATCGGGCCGCGGCCGCTCCTCCGGCGGCGTGCGGCAGCAGTGCTCCAGGAACAAGGCGCCGCCGATCATCACCAGGGATCCGACGAGACCGATGGCGCCGGTGGCGGTGTCGTCCGCCGCGGCGTCCACCGTCGATGCCTTCGGGACGACGTAGAGCAGCAGCCCGATCCACAGCCCGGCGAGCGCCGCCCCGGCCAGCGACGTGGCCTTGGCCGTCATCATCGCGCGCGCCGCCGTCAGCGGCGGGACCGGCGGCCGCTCGGCGACGCCGCCCTCCCGGCGGGCCCGGATCCGGCTGCGCAGGCCCGCACCCGCGATCGCCTCGGCCACGCCGAGCAGTGCGGGCGCGGCCCCGGCCAGCCGCGGCAGCGGCGGGATCGACGAGTACGCGAGGCTCACCAGCAGGAACCCGGCGATCGCGGCGACCAGGCCGACCGCCAGCAGGTCCCGGGTACGGGTGAACCCGATGCCCTGGTCAGTCGACATGCCCGACCCGGCGGATCCCGGCCAGCTCGGCGTCCGGCATCCGTTCCAGCAGCCCCGCGATCGGCCCGTGCCCGGGCAGCTCGGCGGTCGGGTCGATCTCGGCCCACGGCACCAGGACGAAGGCCCGCTCGTGCGCCCGCGGGTGCGGCAGCACCAGGTCCTCGTCGTCGAAGACGTCCTCGTCGACAACCACGACGTCGGCGTCCAGGGTGCGCGGGCCCCACCGCACCTCGCGGGTGCGGCCGGCCGCGTCCTCCAGCCGGTGGCACAGCGCCAGCCAGCCGCCGGCGTCCAGGGACTCGTCGTCGGCGATCACCACGATGTTGAGGAAGTCGTCCTGCGGCACGGGACCCCACGGCGGCGTCCGGTAGACCGAGGAGACCGCCCGCACCCGCCGGCCCAACGTCCGGACCGCCTCGGACAACCGGGCGGCGGAGTCACCCAGGTTGGAGCCGAGGGACAGCACTGCGGTGCTCACCGGGCACCTCCGGCCGACCCGGCCCCCGCCGACCGGACGGAGCGTCGGATGGTCACGGCGACGTCGGCGAAGGTGAGCGGGATCGGGGCGTCCGGCTTGTGCAGGGTCACCTCGACGGCGTGCACCGGGTAGGTGCTCATCACCGTGTCGGCGATATCCGCGGCCACCGTCTCGATGAGGTCGCGCGGCGGGCCGGCGACGATCCCGGCGGCCAGCTGCGCCAGCTCGCCGTAGTGCACCGTACGGGTCAGGTCGTCGGTCGCGGCCGCGGCGGTCAGGTCCAGCCACAGCGTGACATCGACGACAAACCGCTGCCCGTCCCGCTTCTCGTGCTCGAACACACCGTGGAAACCGTCCACGGCGAGCCCGGTGAGGGTGATCCGGTCAGCCACGGACCGCACCACCCGAGGACGTCCGTTCGCGTCCGATGAGGCCGCGCCACTCACCGGTGGACGGCGCCTCGTCCTGGGCCGGAGCCACGAGCAGGTCCTGCAGGGCCGCGTCCGGGAGCAGCGGCGCGGTCCCGACCGGGAGGCCGGTGTGCCTGCGGGTCGTTCCCCCGTCCGGCGCGGTGGCGGCGAGACGTTCCAGCACGGCGAAGGCGTCCGCGGTCGGGCCCGGTTCGTGCACCCGGACGCCCCACACCCCGGCCTCGGCGGCCACCATCGACACCGCCGCCGTCGCGGCCTCGCGCTCCGCGGGCGGGCGCGGGGTGCCGTCCGCATCGGCGAGCAACTCGCCGAGGAACCGCTTCCGCGAGGCGCCGACCAGCACCGGGAACCCGTGCTCCACCAGCAGCGACAACTCGGCCAGCAGGTCCCAGTTGTGGTCGGCGTTCTTGGCGAAACCCAGCCCCGGGTCGAGGATCAGCGATCGCTCGTCGATGCCGGCGGCCACCGCCACCTCGACCTGGCGCAGCAGTTCGTCGCGCACCTCGCCGACCACGTCGTCGTACACGGCCATCTGCGCCATCACGTCGCTGTGCCCGCGCCAGTGCATGAGGATCCACGGCAGCCGGGCACCGGCCACCACGTCGAGCATCCCGGGATCGGCGAGCCCGCCGGACACGTCGTTGATCAGCCCGACGCCGGCCTCGGCCGCCGCGGCGGCCACGGTCGCGCGGGTGGTGTCGACGGAACACAGGATGCCCTCGGCGGACAGTGCCCGGATCACCGGCACCACCCGGGCGGACTCCTCCGCGGCGTCGACCCGGTGCGCACCCGGTCGGGTGGACTCCCCGCCGACGTCGATGATGTCGGCCCCCTGTGCGGCCAGCGCCCGGCCGCGTGCGACCGCGGCCTCGGTGGTGTCCCACCGGCCGCCGTCGGAGAAGGAATCCGGGGTGACATTGAGGATGCCCATCACCCACGGACGGGTCCCGTACCAGGGCAGGCGCAGCGGACCGTCGCTCATCTGCCCATGATGAGGCTCATCGCCTCCGCACGGGTGCTGGCCTGCGACTGGAAGATGCCGCGCACGGCGGAGGTGGTGGTGGAGGCGCCGGGCTTGCGGATCCCGCGCATCGCCATGCACAGGTGCTCGGCCTCCATCACCACGATCACGCCGGCCGGCTGCAGCCGGCGCACGAGGGCGTCGGCCACCTGCGTGGTCAGCCGCTCCTGCACCTGCGGCCGCTTCGCGTAGCCCTCGACCACCCGGGCCAGCTTGGACAGCCCGGTGATGCGGCCGGAGCGGCCGGGGATGTACCCGACGTGCGCCTTGCCGAAGAACGGCACCAGGTGGTGCTCGCAGGTCGAGTACATCGGGATGTCCTTGACCAGCACGAGTTCCGCGTGGTTCTCGTCGAACACGGTGTCCAGCACGTCGTCCGGGTCGTCGTACAGCCCGGCGAACTGCTCCGCGTAGGCCCGCGCCACCCGGGCCGGCGTGTCCTTCAGACCAGGCCGGTCCGGGTCCTCACCGGCGGCGAGCAGCAGCTCGCGCACGGCGGCCTCCGCCCGGGCCTGGTCGAACACCGGCCGGGCCTCCACCGCCGTCATCGGCGCTGATCACCGGACGGCGGCGGCGCCCAGGGATCCTCGGGGCCGGCCACCGGCGGGTTCGGCGCCGTGCCCGGGTGCTGGTGCCGCCCGGTGGGCGGGACCTGCCCGTCGGCGGCCTGCCCGTGGGGGGCCTGGCCGTTCGGCACCGGGTAGGCACCGGTGCCCTGCACCGACGGCTGCCCACCGGTCGCGGGCCCGAACTGGTGACCGCCCGTCGGCGGACCGAACTGGTGGCCGCCGGTCTGCGGGCCGCCCGGCTGGTACGCGCCGGGCTGGTACCCGCCCTGCGGGTAACCCTGGCCGTTCGGTCCCGGCTGGCCATACTGATTGTTCTGGCCCGGCTGGCCGTGCTGTCCGTTCGGTGCCGGCGGGAAGCCGTTGCCGACCTGCACGCCGTTGCTGCCGTTCTGCCCACCGTTGCCGTTCGGGCCGCCACCGTTCACCGGAGCACCCCCGTTGCCGTTCGGGTAGGTACCGGGCAGCGGGGCCAGCGGACCCGGGAGCACGCCACCGGTCCAGCCGGACTGCTGCCCGTACTGCGGGTACGGCGGACCACCCTGCACACCGGGGACCGGGTAGGACCCGGCGCCCACCGGCACCGGCTGCGGTGCCGGCTGCACGGCCTTGACCAGCTTCGGCGGCTCCGGCGGCGGCCACGGCTCGCCGCGCTCGATGGCCAGCTCGCCCGGGGTCTTGATGGGCGGCCGGTCGCTCGGCGGGCGCGAGCCGTACTCGTCGAAGGTGGTGATCCGCGGCCGCTTCTCGACGGAGGCGAAGATGACCTCGAGGTCCTTGCGCTCCAGCGTCTCCCGCTCCAGCAGCTGCTTGGCGAGCTCGTCCAGCACGTCGCGGTAGTGGTTGAGCACGGCCCAGGCCTCGGTGTGCGCCGCCTCGATGAGTGCCCGCACCTCGCCGTCGATCTCGGCGCCGACCTCGAGCGAGTAGTCGGGGCTGTGACCGTAGGTGCGGCCGAGGAACGGCTCGTCGTCGCCGGAGCCGTACTTCACCGCGCCCAGCTTGGACGACATGCCGTACTCGGTGACCATGGCCCGGGCGATCTTGGTCGCCTGGGCGATGTCGCTCGAGGCACCGGTGGTGGGCTCGGCGAACACCAGCTCCTCGGCAGCGCGGCCGCCCATCGCCATCACCAGCCGGGCGATCATCTCGCTGCGGGTCATCAGGCCCTTGTCGTCCTCGGGCACCACCAGGGCGTGGCCGCCGGTGCGGCCGCGCGGCATGATCGTCACCTTGTAGACCGGCTCCAGCCCCGGCATCGCCCAGGCCGCGAGGGCGTGCCCGCCCTCGTGGTAGGCGGTGATCTTCTTCTCCTTCTCGGAGATGATCTTGCCCTTGCGGGCCGGACCGCCGACGACGCGGTCGACCGACTCCTCGAGCGCCTCGTTGGTGATCAGCGTGCCGTTGGTCCGCGCGGTGAGCAGCGCCGCCTCGTTGATCACGTTGGCCAGGTCCGCGCCCGACATGCCGACGGTGCGCTTCGCCAGCGGCTCCATGTCGACGTCCGGGGCGAAGGGCTTGCCCTTGCCGTGCACCTCGAGGATCGCGCGGCGGCCCTTGAGGTCCGGCGAGCCGACCGGGATCTGCCGGTCGAACCGACCGGGCCGCAGCAATGCCGGGTCCAGGATGTCGGGCCGGTTGGTCGCCGCGATCAGGATGATCCCGCCCTTGGCCTCGAAACCGTCCATCTCCACCAGCAGCTGGTTCAGCGTCTGCTCGCGCTCGTCGTGACCGCCGCCCATGCCGGCACCGCGGTGCCGGCCGACGGCGTCGATCTCGTCGACGAAGATGATGGCCGGTGAGTTGGCCTTGGCCTGCTCGAACAGGTCGCGGACCCGGCTGGCACCGACGCCGACGAACATCTCGACGAAGTCCGAGCCGGAGATCGAGTAGAACGGCACGCCGGCCTCACCGGCGACCGCACGGGCCAGCAGCGTCTTACCGGTACCGGGCGGGCCGTAGAGCAGGACGCCCTTCGGGATCTTGGCGCCGAGGGCCTGGTAGCGGGCCGGGTTCGCCAGGAAGTCACGGATCTCGTCGAGCTCCTCGACGGCCTCGTCGGCACCTGCGACGTCGGTGAACTTCGTCGTCGGCATGTCCTTGGTGAGCAGCTTGGCCTTGCTCTTGCCGAAGGACATGACCTTGTTGCCGCCGCCCTGGGCGTTGTTCATCATCCAGAGCAGGAACAGGATGATCAGGCCGATCGGGATGAGGTAGATCAGCAGCGAGAACAGGGCCGACTCGCTGCTCACCTCGGTGTTGAAGTTCTCCGTCGGCTGCGCCTCCTGGACGGCGACGAAGATGTCGTCGGCGGCGGCGGCCGGGTACTGCGAATAGATCTGCGTGGTGCCGTCGACCTCGGTCTTCAGGACCAGCCGGATCCGCTGCTCCTTGTCGTCGATGACCGCGGAGCCGACGTTCTTCGCATCGAGCTGGGCCAGCGCGACGGAGGTCGGCTCGGCCTTGTACCCACGGGTGTCGTCCGACAGGTAGCTGTACAGCAGATAGGCAGCGAAGATCACGGCCACCCAGAGCAGCGGGGATCGGATCAGGCGCTTACGGTCCATATGGCGTGCGGCCGGCGAGCGGCCTCCACCCTTCCTGTTCGAGCAAGGCGGTGCGGTGCGGTGGACCGTGCCGGACGCAGTACTGCGGCGCGCTGCCTGCCCTGTCCACCCGGTCGGCACCGCCGGATAGCGGCTCCGACCAGTCGATTGAGCGTACCGCGCAGCCGATTGGTTCCCGGTTTCGTCGCCGCAGGCCACGTGCCCCGCGCGAGTTCAGCCCGCGCCCGCGCAAGTTCAGCGCAGGGCGAACACCAAGGGCGCCGTCAGCGGTACATGTGCTCGCCGAGCAGCCCGACGAACGGCAGGTCGCGGTAGCGCTCGGCGAAGTCCAGCCCGTACCCGACGACGAAGTCGGTGGGGATGTCGAAACCGATGTAGCGGACCTCCACCTCGACCTTGACCGCCTCCGGCTTGCGCAGCAGGGCGACCACGTCGATGGCGGCCGGGCCCCGGCTCGCCAGGTTCTTCAGCAACCAGGACAGGGTCAGCCCGGAGTCGATGATGTCCTCGACGATCACGACCCGGCGCCCGGTGATGTCCCGGTCCAGGTCCTTGAGGATGCGGACGACGCCGGACGACGACGTCGCCGAGCCGTAGGAACTGACCGCCATGAACTCGAGCTCGCACGGGATCGGCATGGCCCGGGCGAAGTCGGTGACGAACATCACCGCACCCTTGAGCACGCAGACCAGCAGCGGCGGCTGCTCGGAGTCGTGGTCGGCCGCGACCGCCGCGGCCAGCGCGCGGATCTTCTCCTGCAACGCGTTCTCGGCGATCAGGGTGGCGGCCAGCTCACCGGGGTAGCCGTACCCGGCTCCCGGGTCGACGTCGCCCGGACCGAACCGGACCGCGTCGTCGGAGGTGAGGGTGGTGGTCAGGGTGCCGGGGTCGGCGGGACCGGACACATCTCTCCCGGGGTGCAGGATCGCGGGCGGCCGGGGCCGGTCCCGCGGGACGTACGGCGGACGCGGTCAGCTTTCCATCCGGACGGCCGTGTGGTCCACGCGGGTCACCGGTTCGAGCACCAGCCGCCCGCGCCGGCGCACCGCGTCGACCGCCCCGGGCAGCCGCACCGCCTGTCCGGTACGCCCGTCGGTGACCAACCGGTCCAGCCGGCCCAGCAGGTCCGCGGTCAGCTGCCCCGCTCCCCCGGCACCGGCCCAGCGACGCAGCACCCGGGTGCGGATCGCCCGCGGCCGGTCGGTCAGCGTCGCGAGCAGCAGTCCGCCGTCCACATCGACCGCCGGCACCGCGGCCGCCAGCTCGTCCAGCGCGGCCAGGTCGTCGGCCATCAGGGCGGCGGTACGGCCGAGCGCCGGTCCGACCCCGCCGCCCAGCACGTCCTCCAGCAGCGGCAGCACCTCGCGCCGCAGCCGCACCCGGGTGAACCGCGACTCGCTGTTGTGCGGGTCGTTCCACACCTCGAGTCCCTGCTCGCGGCAGGCATTCTCGGTGTCGGAACGGCGAATCCCCAGCAGCGGACGCCCCCACGGTGTGCGCCAGGCCGACATCCCCGCCACCGACCGGGGTCCCGATCCCCGGGCAAGGCCCAGCAGGACCGTCTCGGCCTGGTCGTCGGCGGTGTGCCCGAGCAGCACCGGCCGGCCACCGGCCGCGGCCACCAGCGCCTCGTACCGGGCCGACCGGGCGGCCGCCTCGAGTCCGCCGTCGGTGCCGACCTGCACGGTCAGCACGTGCACCACCGGCACGCCTCGCTCTCGCAACCGGTCCGCGAGCTCGACCGCGCGGCGGTCCGAGCCGGCCTGCAGCCCGTGGTCGACCGTCGCGACATGCGTGGCGGCTGGCCCGAACTCGGCCAGGCAGCCGGCCACCAGGGCCAGCGAGTCGGCACCCCCGGAGCAGGCCACCAGCACCCCGCCGGCCACCGGCCCGGGGTGCGCGTCGGCGAATGCCCGCACCGCCCGCCGGACCGAGGCGGTGCCGGGTGCAGCCGTCGACACCGGGGTCACCGGCGGACGTCTCAGCCGAGGACCCGGCGGATCCAGGCCGCCGGGTCGGTGGTCTCCTCACGGGTGGGCAGGGTCTCCGGCGACGACCAGACGAGGTTGAACCGGGCCATCCCGACCTCCTCCACCACGGTCGAGACGAAGGCGGCGCCCTTGATGTACTGCGCGAGCTTCATGTCCATCCCGAGCATGGCCCGGATCAGCCGGTCCACCGGGCCGCGGCCCTTGCGGCGGCGCTCGGAGAAGCCCTCGCGGATGCTCGCCACCGACGGCACCACCGACGGCCCGACGGCGTCCATGACGTGGTCGGCGTGCCCCTCGAGCAGGGTCATCAGCGCCATCATCCGGTCGAAGACCACCCGCTGCTCCGGGGTCTGGATCCGCTCGATCCACGACCCGCCCGACCCCAGCGCGCGGGAGGCCCGCCGCAGCATCTCGCCGGCGTCGACGTCCGAGGTCTCGGCGAACTCGGCGGCCAGGCCGCGGAAGTACTCGCGCAGCCAGGGCACCGCGGTGAACTGCAGCCGGTGGGTGCTCTCGTGCAGGCACACCCACATGCGGAAGTCCTCCGGATCGGCCCCGAGTTCCCGTTCCACCTTGACGATGTTCGGTGCCACCAGCAGCAGTCGTCCGGGAGTGCCGTCGGCCTCGACGCCGGCCAGCGGGTCGTACTGGCCGAGCACCCGCCCGGACAGGAACCCGAGCACGGCCCCGAGCTGGGTACCGGCCGCCCCACTGCCCCGCTGCTTCCCGGGCTTCGCCGGCTTGCCGGTGTCACCCGCCTTCTCCGCGAGCTTCTCGGTGAGCTTCTCGGAGAGCCGGGCGGCGAGCGGTTCGGCCAGGATCGCCATGCCCTCTGCGGTCGCCTCCACCCAGTGCCGACGGTCGACCACCAGGGCCTCGCCGATGGGCAGCCCGGTGCCGAGAAGTGTGACCTCGCGGACGATCCGCTCGGCGCGGACGGAGAACTCGCGCAGATCGGCGACCACCTGACGCGCCTCGTCGGGGGTGACCGACGGGCCGGTCGGGGCGAACCGCTGCCCGGCACGGACGGCGGCGGCCCAGTCGATCACGGTGGCGGGCGGGGTCACCGCGGTACCGGTCATCCCGTCACGCTACCGACCGCCGGCCCCGGCGGTCCGGCCCCTGCCCGGTTGCTCGGCGTCAGGTGCAGCCGCAGGACCGCAGCGCGGCGACCACCACGTCCTGGGCGGTGCGCGACGGGGTGCCGGAGGCGCCGTTGGTGTTGAGCGCGAAGACGAGCACGCGGCCGTCCACGTCCGGCACGTAGCCGACGAGGGCGTAGGTGACGTCGACGGTCCCGGTCTTGGCCCGCGCCCAGCCGACGGCGGGCCGGCCGCCTGCGGTCTGGAAGCGCTCGGCCAGCGTCCCGGACACCCCGGCCACCGGCAGGCCGGACAGCATGCCGGCCAGGTTCGGGATGGTGCCGCTGACCGCCAGCTGCATGACCTCGGCCAGCAGGGTCGAGGGCGCCCGGTTCTCGGTGGACAGGCCCGACGCGTCCGCCATCACCAGACCGGTGGTGTCCAGCCCGATGTCGTTGAGGCCCTGGGCGATCGCGGCGACCATGCCGTCGAAGGTGGGCGGCGCCTGTTTGGCGATCGCCACCTCCCGGCCCAGTGCCTCGGCCAGCACGTTGTCGGAGTTGAGCAGCGCCTGCGAGAGCAGGATCGAGACCGGCTGCGACTGCACCTGGCCGAGCACCTGCTCGTCGCCGGTGGCCTGCGCGCCGGGGACCACGTCGATGTCCGGCAGGCCGAGCGCCCGGGCCAGGGCGGTGCCCGCGGTCCGGGCCGGCAGGCCGCTGCGCCGGGACTCCAGGTTGCCCTGGTCCAGCCGGTCGCCGTCGACCATCAGCGGCTGCATGTTGGTGATGAAGCCCTTGCCGACGGTCGGCGTGCCGGTGATGTCCGCGGTCGACCAGCCGTTGGCCAGCTCCGGACCGCTCCAGTAGGTGGTGTCCAGCAGGATCCGCTTGACCTCGTACCCGGACGCCTGCACCTGGGCGGCCAGGTCGGCGACCGTGGGCGCACCCGGGTAGACCCCGGTGACGCCGGCGGGCGCTGCGGACAGTGTGACGTCGCCGCCGCCGACCATGATGATGTCGCCCGGCTCCGGCCCGGCGACCACCTTGGTGGTCAGCCGCTTGCTGGGATCGACCGAGGTCAGCAGGGCCGCACCAGTGAGCAGCTTCAGCGTGGACGCCGGTTGGATCAGGTCGCCCTGGGCCTGCCGCCACAGCGGGTTGCCGGTCGCGCCGTCCAGCACGATGCCCTTGAACTGGCCGAGCGCCGGGTTGGCCAGCGCCGGGGCGAGCCGGGCCGCGACCTTCGCCGCGGTCGGGTTCTTGCCCCGCTGCGCGGTCATCGCCTGCAGTCCCGGCCCGTCGATCTGCACCGGCGGGTCGACCACGCTGGAACCGGTCACCGTCAGCGTCGACGGCCCCGCTGTGCCTCCTCCGGAGGATCGCGGCCAGAACACGACGGCGGCGGCGGCGCCGAGCACGACGACCAGCGTCACCGAGAGGGCGATGATCAGGCCTCGACGGCTGCGTCGACCCCGCGGGGGCGTGCCGTGGTGCATCGGTCGGATCCTTTCCTGGCGTCCGTCCCCGGCGCAGCATGCTCGGGTACGGGTCATGAGCGTCACCTCCGAACGGGCACGGAGGGCGCTGCTCTGCAGACTAGAGTCTCACCCGGGTGGCTCCGGTGAGGTCGGGGCCGGCCCCGGAGCGAGGTGCCGCCACGGTCCGCCCCGGCGGGGGTCAACTCATGACACTGCTGGACAACGACACTGCTGACGGACGACGAGCGGCAACCGCAGCGACGCGAGGAAGGTGACACCGTGGAGTTCGACGTCACGATCGAGATCCCCAAGGGCAGCCGGAACAAGTACGAGGTGGACCACCACTCCGGTCGCATCCGGCTCGACCGGACGCTGTTCACCGCCACGCAGTACCCGGCGGACTACGGCTACATCGACAACACCCTGGGCCAGGACGGCGACCCGCTGGACGCGCTGGTGCTACTGACCGAGCCGACCTTCCCGGGCTGCCTGGTGCTGGCCCGCGCGATCGGCATGTTCCGGATGACCGACGAGAAGGGTCCGGACGACAAGGTCCTCTGCGTCTCTGCGAACGACCCGCGGCAGGCGCACCTGCAGGACATCGGCGACCTCGCCATCTTCGAGCGGCTCGAGATCCAGCACTTCTTCGAGGTCTACAAGGACCTGGAGCCGGGCAAGAGCGTCGAGGGCGCGAACTGGGTGGGCCGCGGCGACGCGGAGACCGAGATCCGCATCTCCTTCGACCGGGAGAAGAAGCGCCTGGCCGCCGAGGCGGAGTCCGGCGCGGCGCACGCGCACTGACCTTCCCGCAGTCGTACGACGAAGGCCCCGACCGATGGTCGGGGCCTTCGTCGTAGTGTCTCGTCCGGCCGCGGGTCTCGTCCGGCCGCGGCCGCGGGGGTCACCAGCGGTTGCCGCGCTGGACCTCCTTGAGCTTCGGACGCACGTCGAGCAGGTAGACCAGGTTGCCGACCAGGGCCGCGAGCCAGAGCAGCGACGGCGGGCCGAACAGGCTGTACGGCTGCAGCGCCCCGAAGACCATGACCACCGCGCAGGCGACCGTGATGCCGACCCACACGCTCTTCGTCTGCTTGTCGGCGGCGGTGAACGCATCGGGGCGGCGGGTGGCCGAATCGGCGGCGGCGAACACCCCGGCCATCGCGCCCAGCACCGCGAGCGTGATCGTGATGGCGTCCATCACGGGCGAGATGAAGAGCTGCACCCCTCCACTGTACGGGGGCGGGGTACCCCGCCCTTGTGTCCGTCGGGTGGTGATCCCGCCGACAGCCCGGTCCCTGCGCGATCACTCGCGCCGGCGGGTGGGCCGGCCGCCGGTGCACCCTCACGTTCCAGCGGGAACGTTCCGGCTGCCCGTCGGGCGATCCGTCCCGGGCACCCGCCTCGCCCCGCCCCGCCTTCACGAAGGCGCCGAGGTCCCGACCGCACACAGGCGGTCGGGACCTCGGCAGCACAGAGTCAGAGCAGATGCAGCACAGGATCAGTTGGTCGGATCGGTGACGGCCGGCTTCGGCCGGGTCGCCCGCGGGGTCTTCGGCGCCGCCGGCTTCGGGGTGGCCTTCGCGGCCGCCCCGGCCTTCGGAGCCGCCTTGGCCGCAGCCGGCTTCGCAGCGGCGGCAGGCCTGGGTGCGGCAGCCGGCTTCGGCGTCGCGGCCGGCTTCGGCGTCACCGTGGTCGCAGCCGGGGCCTTCGCAGCCTTCGGAGCCGCAGCCTTCGGAGCGGCGGCCTTCGGGGTCCGGGGTGCCGCCGGCTTCGGGGCGACCTTCGCTGCCGGCTCGGCCTTCGTCGGCTCGGCGGCCGGCACGACGGTCCCGGGACGCAGATCGCCGGCCCGGGTCTGGGCCCAGATCTTGCCGCCACGCTTGGCGAGGTTGCCGTAGATCATCCCGGCGAGCTGGGCGTACGCGCCCGCGGTCTGCTTCACCGTCTCGGGATCCATCTGCTGGGAGAACTCGGACACCTTGCCCGGCACCTCTGCGGCCTTGTCCTTCAGCCCGGACAGGTGACCCGGGAGGTCGGACAGGAACTCCTGCACCTTCGCCGGGCCGCGGGTCGCCAGGTGCTCGAGACCGGCGGCCACGTCCTGGGCGGCCTTCTGCGCCCGCGCCGGCAGGTCGCCCGCGAGTTCGCGGACATCGGCGGCCACGGCGGCCGGGTCCGGGGTGTCGCCCGAGATCCGCTCGCGCGCGGTGTCGCCGAGTTCCATCAGCCGCTCGGCGGCCATGTCACCGGCGCCGAGCAGCGCCAGCATCGGGCGGGGCAGCTCCGGGAACCGGGCCGCGAGCTGGTCGACGAACCCTTCGGATGCGTGGCGGACATCGCTCAACAGCGACATGGTCGTCTCCTTCTTCTCGTACGGATCTGTGTGTGGTTCTCGGTGGTGTCTCTGGGGTGATGCGTCGTGTTGCACGTGGTGCGGGTCCGCGCCGGGGACCGGACCGCTGCGGCGGACCTCCCGCCGATCAGCCGGCCCGTTCGGTCGGCTCCGCGCTGTCGGTCGGCCGCCGGAGGTCGGTCGGCACCTCGTCGTCGGAGGATCCGGGCACCGACGGGATCCGGTGGTCGGGCAAGTCCGCACCCTCCTCCGCGAGGTCCTTGACCCCGCCCGCGATCAGCGGTTCACCGACCCCCGGGTCGGCCACCGGGTCGGTTGCTGCGACCGCAGCCTCGGCCACCGCCTGCGCGCGGAGCGCCCGGTACACCTCCAGCAGCGAGGCCTTCTGCCGCTCGGAGAGCACCTCGTCGGCCCGGATCGCAGCTTCCACCCCACCGGCGGGATCACCGGGTGCATCGAGCACGCCGGCCTTGGCCAGGAGGGACTCGACGGAGATGGACAGCCCGCGCGCGATCTGCGCCAGGATGTCCGCGCTCGGGCGGCGCAACCCGCGCTCCACCTGGGAGAGGTACGGGTTGGACACCCCGGCCTTGACGGCCAGCGCCCGCAGGGAGATCTGCGCGCTGGTCCGCTGGTCCCGGATGAACGTTCCCAGATCGTTCAGCGGCGACAGCACGGGTCCGAGATCCATCCGCTGCCACCTCCCGATCCGTCGACGTCATCTGTCGCTGTCGAGGGTAGGCAGGAATGCTTGCTCCTGCAAGCAGACTTGCTAGCACTCACCCGATCGGGAGCGCGTCTCCGATCGCCGGCGCGGCTGGATGGTCGTACGAGACCACCATCCGGTCAGGGCCGACCGGATCGCCGGACAACGACCGCTGCTCACGGTCCAGCCGATGACCCTCGAGCCACCACCCACGATCGCCCGGCAGGAGCCGCCGCAGCGTGGACTCCTTCACCTGCAACTGCACCGTGAGGTCCGCATCCGGCACCACCCGGCCGAGGAACGCGCCGGCCAGCACCAGCACCGCGGTCGGTGCGACATCCACGGCCGCTTCACGAAAGGCCCTGTCCGCCAGGGCATCCCAGTTCCGCACCCGGATCGGCCGACCCTCCCGGAGCGGCACGAGCAGCTCCCGGTCCAGCGCACCGACATCGACCCACGCATCCAGCAGCGAGTCGACGTCCTCGTGGCCGTACTCCAGGCGCACCGACGCCGGGCGCCACCAGTCGGACAGATCGGCCCGGATCACCTGCCGACCACCCGCCCTCACCGCCTCCGCGACCCGGTCCGCCAACTCCCCCGCCCCGATCGCCGGATCCCCGTCGATCCCGACAACCACAGACCTCCCGGTCGCGACCCGGTCCGCGATCGCCCTGGCCAGTCGGTCCGGGGACACAGGGGTGAAGCGCATGCCCCCAGCCTGCCCCACGCCGAGCGCGCACCGGGTCGCCACTGCCGCCGGACCCCGGGCGACCTGCACGGGAACAGCCATCTGCCCCGTCCGTCCCGCCCACGGCCGCAGCTGTCGAAGACTCCTCGGAGAATCTGAAAGAAAACTCTTGAAAGCTCTCTTTCGAGAGAGTAGTTTCAGATCCATGGACGACAGGACCACCCCCGACACCACCGATGCACACGGCTGGCCCGACCGGGCCCGGCGCATCGGGGACCCGGAGACCCTGCGGGCCTACGCCCACCCGCTGCGGGTGCGCCTGATGTCGGTCCTGGCGGTCCACGGCCCGATGACGGCGACCCAGGCGGCGCAGCTGGTGGACGACAGCCCGTCGAACTGCTCGTTCCACCTGCGCAAGCTCGCCGCCGCCGGCCTCATCGAGGAAGCTCCGGGTCCGGACGCCCGCTCCCGGGTGTGGCGGAAGACGACCTGGGGCGTGCGGTTCGAGCCGGACGGCACGGCGGAGTCGATGGCCGCACTGGCCACCGCCTCCCAGGTCCTGCACCAGGACCGCCTCACCCAGCTCGCCCGCTGGATGGAGCAGGCCCCGGACGCGCCGGAGGAGTGGCAGGAGGCCGGGTTCGACAACGCGGTCACCCTGTCCGCGACGCCGGCCGAGCTCACCGAGCTGAGCCGGCGGATCACCGAGCTGGTCCGCCCGCTGGTCGCCGTGGACCGCAAGGACTCCGATCCGGACCGCCGGCCGATCACCATGTCCTACTTCGCTTTTCCCCACCTCGAGCCGGGTCCGGGCAACTCCGACCCCGGCCCGTCCGAGCACTGAGACCTACCGGCGCTCCCCAGCAGCACCGGACCACCAGTACCCACCCAGCACCCACCCAGCACCCACCCCAGCGCCGAGACCCGAAGGAGCACATCATGTCCCACCCCGTCGATCCCGACACGTTCCTGCGGCACCACCGCGAGGAGAACCGCCGCCGGCAGGACGACTCCCGCCGCAGCACCGAGCGCCGGAACGCCCGGCTGCGCCGGTCCACCCCGCGGTCCTTCTGACATCTCCGGACGGGAATCCGTTGCAGTCAGCGGGTTCCCGCCCGGCACCGACTCAGATCCACCTGCTCACAGCAGCCACTGCGCCAGTGTGTAGATGACCAGACCGGCCAGTGCGCCGACCACGGTGCCGTTGATCCGGATGAACTGCAGATCCCGCCCCACCTGGAGCTCGATCCGCTGGCTGGTCGCCTCCCCGTCCCACCGGGCGATGGTCTCGTCGATGATCCCGGTGATCGACCGGGCGTGGTGCCGGGCCAGGTAGCCGGCGGCGTCCGCCACCCAATTGTCGATCTTGGCCGCGAGATCCGGATCGGTCTGCATCCGGCGGCCCAGCGACCGCAGCGCCTGGGTGAGCGAGACCCGCAGGTCCGACTCCGGGTCCTCGGCGGCAGCCAGCACCGCCTTCTTCACCGACTCCCAGGCGGAACCGGCCAGCGACCGGACCGAGGCGTTCGCCAGGATCCGCTCCTTGATCCGTTCCGCCTTGGCGATGGTGTCCGGGTCGGTCTGCAGGTCCTGCGCGAACTGCGCCAGGAACCGGTCCACCGCGGCCCGCAGCGGATGCTCCGGGTCGTACCGGACCGCGCGGGCGAACGACTCCACCTCCCGGTAGACCCGCTCGGCGAGCTTGTCGTCGAGGAACTTCGGGGTCCAGACCGGCGCCCGCTCGGTGACGACACCGATGATGACGGCAGGATTGTCGTCGATCCACTGATGCGCCTTCTCGATCACCACGTCCACCAGCCGGTGGTGATCGCCCTTCGCCACCACATCCGCGCCGATCCGGCCGATCAGCGGCCCGACCTTGACCTCGTCCAGCCGGCGCAGCGCCATCGACTCGAGCAGCGCGGCGATCTGGTCGTCCCGGAGCACCGTGGTGACCCCGCGGGCCAGCCCCGCCAACTCGGCGGTGATCCGTTCCGCGCCGGTGTCCGCGAGGAACCCGCCGACCCGGGAGGCGAGCGAGAACCGGGCCAGTTTCTCCCGCACCACCTCTTCGGACAGGAAGTTGGTGGCCACGAACTCGGACAGCGCGGAGCCGATGGCGTCCTTGCGCTTGGGGATGATCGCGGTGTGCGGGATCGGCAGCCTGAGCGGGTGCCGGAACAGTGCCGTCACCGCGAACCAGTCGGCCAGCGCGCCGACCATGCCCGCCTCCGCCGCAGCGCGGACGTAGCCGGCCCATGGGTGCTGCGGCTCCAGCAGGTGGGCGATCACGAAGATCACCGCCATGAGCAGCAGCAGACCGGCCGCGATCAGCTTCATCCGGCGCAGCCGGACCCGCCGTTCCACATCTGCCGGGGAGGTCCCGGGTGGAGGTGCGCCCGGGCGGGTCGTGGAGATGCTCATCCCGCCATCCTCCCCGCCACGGGTGCGGACACCATCGGGGTAGGTCCCGGTTCGGCGTGGCGCGGCTCGGGGTAGGAATGTCGGCATGAGCCTCGTCCCCCGGCTGCGGCCGTTCACCACGACGATCTTCGCCGAGATGTCCGCGCTCGCCGTCCGCACCGGGTCGATCAACCTGGGCCAGGGTTTTCCGGACTCCGACGGCCCGGCGGGGATGCTGCAGGTGGCGAAGTCCGCCATCGACGACGGCGTGAACCAGTACCCACCGGGCCCGGGCATCCCCGCGCTGCGGTCGGCCATCGCCGCCGCCCGGCTGCGCGACCGCGGCCAGACCTTCGACCCGGACACCGAGGTGCTGGTCACCGTCGGCGCCACCGAGGCCATCGCCTCCGCCGTCCTCGCGCTGGTCGACGCCGGCGACGAGGTGCTGCTCATCGAGCCGTACTACGACTCCTACCCGGCGGTGGTCGCGATGGCAGGTGGCCGGCACGTCTCGGTCAAGCTGCGTCCGGACGCCGCCGGCCGGTTCGGACTGGATCCGGCCGACCTCCGCGCCGCGGTCACCGACCGGACCCGGATGATCCTGATCAACAGCCCGCACAACCCCACCGGCACCGTGTTCACCCGCGAGGAACTCGAGGGGATCGCCGCGGTCGCCGTCGAGCACGACCTGGTCGTCGTCGCCGACGAGGTCTACGAGTACCTGACGTTCGACGACGTCCTGCACGTGCCGATCGCCACCCTCCCCGGCATGGCCGAGCGGACGCTCACCGTGTCCAGCGCCGGCAAGACATTCAACGTCACCGGCTGGAAGATCGGCTGGGTGTGCGGTCCGGCCGGGCTGGTCGCGGCGGTCCGGGCGGCGAAGCAGTTCCTCACCTTCGTCGGCGGGGCTCCGTTCCAACCGGCCGTCGCCCACGCCCTGGAGCACGAGATGGGCTGGGTGGACGGCATGCGGAAGGACCTGCAGGGCAAGCGGGACCGGCTGTGCGCCGGCCTGGCGGCCGCCGGGTTCCCGGTGTCGAAGCCGGCCGGCACCTACTTCGTGGTGATCGACATCCGCGGCGGAGCAGGCGATCCGGGGCGCTGGAAGGACGGCCTGCAGTTCTGCCTGGAGCTGCCGGAACGGGCCGGCGTGGTCGCAGTGCCGCAGCAGGTGTTTCACGACGATCCCGCCGACGGCGCGCCGTTCGTGCGCTTCGCCTTCTGCAAGCAGGACGCCGTGATCGACGAGGCCGTGTCCCGACTGACGGCGATGGGAGCCTGAAATGACCGACACCGACGACCGCATCCGGCAGCTCCTCGACCGGGCACCGGTGCTGGACGGGCACAACGACATCGCCTGGGCGCTGCGCAACCAGGTCGCCTACGACCTGGACCGGCGCGACATCGCCGTGCTGCAGCCGGATCTGCACACCGACATCCCGCGACTCCGGTCCGGCGGGGTGGGTGCGCAGTTCTTCTCGGTGTTCGTCCCCGGGACGCTGGATCCGGGCGCCGCGGTGATCGCGACCCTCGAGCAGATCGACTGCGTGCAGCGGATCATCGAGCGGTACCCGGCCGCCTTCGCGGTCGCCTCCACCGCCGCCGAGGTGCGGGCGGTCATCCGCTCCGGCCGGATCGCGGCTCTGATGGGCGCCGAGGGCGGACACAGCATCGGCGGGTCGATCGGTGTGCTGCGGGTGCTGCGTTCCCTGGGCGTCGGGTACATGACACTGACCCACAACCAGAACGTCGGCTGGGCCGACGCGGCGACGGACGTGCCCGACTGCGGCGGGCTCTCCGACCTGGGCCGGGAGATCGTCGCCGAGATGAACCGGATCAACATGCTGGTCGACCTGTCGCACGTGGCGGTATCGACGATGCATGCGGCGCTGGATGTCTCGCGGGCACCAGTGATCTTCTCCCACTCCTCCTGCCGAGCGCTGACCGACCACGTGCGGGACGTGCCGGACGAGGTGCTGGCGCGGCTGGCGACCAACGGCGGCGTGCAGATGATCACCTTCGTGCCGGCCTTCGTGAACCAGGCCTGCGCCGACCACGACCGGGCCGAGGACGAGTTCCGCGACTCCCTCGGGATCGCCGATCATCCGGTGCACGGCGCATCCGCGCCCGACCCGGAGGCGACCGCGGCCCTGGATGCCTGGCGCGCCGAGCACCCGGCGCCGCGCGCCACCCTCGCCGACGTGGCCGACCACGTCGAGCACGCCCGGGAGCGCGCCGGGGTGCTGCACATCGGGCTGGGCGGCGACTACGACGGCACCGGCGACCTGCCCGACGGCCTCGGCGACGTCTCCCGCTACCCCGCCCTGCTCGCCGAGCTCGCCGACAGGGGCTGGTCCGACAACGATCTCGCCGCCCTCACCTCCGGCAACATCCTGCGCGTGATGGAGGCCGCCGAACACACCGCCACCACCCCCTGACCCCGCCCGGCGCGAGGATCAACTTCCACGACGCGTACGAAAGTGGCTCCGATGGTACGGATGTGACACCAGTCGACAACTTCGCACGCGCAGCCTCAGCTGAGCCTGGCACCGGGCCGAGCGGTTCGACGGGGAGCCCGCGGGCTGCTCGTTCCGGACCCGGGCCGGGGTCGAAACGCCGACGACGGGGAACTGCACCGCCATGCGGACCTCCGAGACGGACCATCCGACCGACGCGGGCCACCTGACGACCAGGCATCACACGGTGCGGGTCGGCGGCAACGACATCTTCGTCCGCGAGGCGGGCCGGGCCGACGCACCGGTCCTGCTCGCGCCGCACGGGTATCCCTGCTCGTCGTACGAGTTCCGGAACCTGCTGCCGGCGCTGGCGGATCGATGGCGGGTGATCGCGCCCGACCTGCCCGGATTCGGGTACAGCGGGGATCCGGCTCCGGAGGACTTCACCTTCGACGCCTACGGACGGTTCCTCGGTGCCTTCTGCCGAACGCTGCAGCTCGACCGCTACGCCATCTACCTGCACGACTACGGATCACAGTTCGGCCTGCGCCTGGCGATGGCGGACCCGGAGCGGGTCACCGGGCTGATCATCGCCAACGGCGACATCTACGAGGATGTACTCGGTCCGAAATATGCGGCACTGAAGGAGTTCTGGGCGGATCCGACCGATGAGGGGCGGGCGCAGCTGGCCTCGAACGTCACCGAGGAGGGCTTCCGTGACGAGTTCGTCGGCGACCTGCCCGGGCGTCTCGCCGAGCGCGTCCCACCGGATCTCTGGCGACTGCACTGGTTGCTGATGGACGCACCGACCCGACGCGCCGGCATGGTGCACCTGTTCGAGGACCAGCGCCACACACTGGCCGACTTCCCGTGCCAGCAGGCGTATCTCCGCGAGCACCGCCCGCCTGCGCTGATCCTGTGGGGTCCGCACGACGGCTACATGCCCGAGGAGTCCGGCCGCGCCTACCTGCGCGACCTCCCCGACGCCGAGCTGCACGTCCTGGACGCCGGCCACTGGGCGCTGGAGACCTCATTGCCGGTGATGGTCCCGCTGATCCGCGACTTCCTCACCCGCCTCCCCTGACCAGCCCCTGACCCCGCCCAGCGCAAGGATCAACTTCCACGACGCGTGCGAAAGTGCCTCCGATGATACGGATGTGACAGCAAGCGACAACTTCGTACGCGCGGGTACCAGTTGAACCTCGCACCGGCGGCGCCGGACACACAGGGACGGGTCAGCGGGCGAGGACGGCGGTGGTGGTCATCCGGAGTTCCTGACCGGCCTCGTCCAGCGCCACGCTGATCTCGCCGTACTCCCCCAGGTCACCGAGATGCGTGCCACCACAGAGGATGCGAGCCGTGCCTTCCGGCAATTCGCAGACCCAGGTACGGCGGGCGGTGAACCCCGGCCCTTCGGTCTCCACCCGCACCGACCCGCCGCCGGAAATCCAGCGACGCAGCGTGTCGTTCACCGCTCCCTGGACCGCACCGAGGTCCAGCATCGCGGACTCGGCCTCGAAACCGCTCTTGCGCAAGGACTTCCCCAGCCGGTACACGTCCTCCGAGCCGAACGGCCGGATCTCCGAGCGCACGATGGCCGCCCGGTCGAAGTCGGGGGCTCCCAGACCGTCGACCGCGACCTCCTTGCGCCAGAAGCCGGCGAGCGCACCGTTCAACGCCAGGGAGGCGAGGTGGCAAGCGGTGTGCCCGGCCGACAGCGCATGCCGGTACGTCTCGTCGACCTCCAGGCCGACCTCGGCGCCGACCATTGGCGGCTCCCGATCGGCGGCCAGCAGATGGACCACGACGAAGGTCCAGCCCTCGGCACCGCGGCGCACCGGCACATCAGCACCGACGAACAGCTCGCCCTCGCGTTCGGCACCGATCACACAGTCCAGCACCGGCCACGGCACGCCGTCCGACACCAGCACCCCGCGATCCGCGCCCTGATCCGGCCAGCCCGGGTCCACCGGGTGGAAACACGTACGGTCGGTGACCACCGCGACCCGGTCCGGCCCGATGGGTTGCACTGCCAGCACCGTCGCCCGGCTCCGGGTGCTCCCCGACGGGAACTCGACGATGGTCTCGGTGACGGCCGGCGGCATGGGCACCATCTGACCACGCGTCGGCGCCCACGCACGTCAGGCGCCGGTGGACGGCACGGTCCGGGAGATGTTCGGCCGTGGAACAGAGGCACAGGAACGGCACAGCTCCGGCCCACGGTGCACACGGCCGGCAAGCAGAGGATCCCTGACATGACGATCACGGTGCCCACCGGCCGCACGGCCGCCCTCCTCCGGCAGGGCGTGCGCTTCGCGGCCGTCGGCGGCGCCGGCACCGTCCTGCAACTGCTGCTCTACGTCGCGCTGACCGGACCGCTCGGCACCACCCTGGCCGGCGTCGCCAGCTGGACCGCGGCCACCGTCGCGACGAACCTCGCGCACCGCGCCTTCACCTTCGGCGTGCACCGCAAGGAGAGCGCCGGCGCCGACCAACTGGTGGCTTTCGTGACCTGCCTGCTCGGCCTGGCACTGACCACCGCGGTCACCGCGACGGTCCCGGAGGACGCGACCACCACGGCGCTGATCGCACTGCTGATGGCCAATGCGGTCGCCGGGATCGCACGCTTCGTGATCCTGCGCCGATGGATGACGCGGGGCGCCGAACGGGGGATTACCCGTCGGTATGACGCCGGTGTATCGATTCCGAACTTGCCGTCACGGCCCGCATTCGGTAGGACCTACATCACATCCGATGTGTCGGGATTCACCGACGGCAGCGTCGCACGACGTGCGAACGGCACATCGGATGTGTCGAGGTTCCGGAGCGGGCGGTCCTGCACCGCGCCACCGTCAGTCGCGGTCGGTCAGGTGCACCCCCGGTCGACGCCGGATGCGGGCCCGTCCCGGGATCCTCGACGCGGTACAGCGGTCGCCCGACCGGCCGACCACACCTCGGTGCGGCGCCGGCGGCGGTCCGGGGCGTCCCCCCGGATCTGCGGGCAGGGCATTCGGACGGCTTCCACCGCCGAGCCGACGTCGCCCCCCGGGGACGTTGTCCGCCACGGGCCCCGACGGAACATTCCCGCCGGGGCCCCAGGCTTCTCCCCGATATCCGGCCGCGCCCCGCTGAGCCCGGCCCGTGCCCCGCTGTGCCCGGCCCGTGCCCCGCTGTGCCCGGCCCGTGCCCTGGCGGACCGCGCGCTGCCGGCCGGATCCCGCGGCGCTGAGGGCGAGCGCGGGCCCTTCGCGACCGGCGCGGGTCAGACCGTCGGGACCGGGACGTCCAGCCCGACGCCCTCGGCAGCGGTCGCGATCAGGTAGTCGAACAACCGGTCCCCGTCGTGGGCCATGCCGCGCAGGTGCCCGAACAGGTCGGCGGACACCGAGCCGATCATCGACGTGAACAGCGCCCCCGCGCGCACCACGGCATCGGAGAACGGCGGACCCGGGCGACCGGCCACCACCAGCGTCTCCGGCGTCAGCAGCCCGTCCACCGCGAACTGCCGCCGCGGCGGGCGCAGGGTGCCCGCCGCGATCGCCGCGTCCACGATGCCGATGATCACCCGCCACAGCCGCACGGCCATCGACACCGTCTCCCGGGGTGCCTGGTAGCCGGGGATCGGCGAGCCGTAGATCAGCGCGTACTCGTGCGGCCGCTCGTGCGCCCACCCCCGCACCGCCCGGCACACACCGAGCCAGCGCTCCCCTGCATCCGCGCCGGCGGCGGCGCCGGCCAGGTCCGCCTGCTCGGCCACCGTGGCCACCGACTCGTAGGCGTCGACGATCAGCAGCGTGATCAGTTCGTCCCGGCTCTTCACGTAGCGGTAGACGGCCGACGACGCCAGCCCGAGGTCCCTGGCCACCGCCCGCAGCGAGAGGCCGGGCGCACCGAGTTCCGCCATGTGTCGGCGGGCCGTGTCCAGCAGGTCTGCCGTCAGGCTCGCCCGGGCCCGCTCGCGGGCGGTGCGGGCGGCACTGGGTCGGGGTGCGGTCATCGGTCCATGCCACCAGACGAGAGCACCGCACGCAACAGCGAGCGCTGACCTCGTCGGCGCCGGGTGAGAGGCTGGCGGGGTGCGGCGACTGCTGGTGCTCCTCGGCTGCCTGATCCTGGCCGGCGCGTGCAGCCCGGCCGAGGTGTACGGGCCGGGCCTGTCGGCGTCGCTGCCGGGCCGCGACACCGGAACCGCCGTGTCCGCCGGGCCGACGAGCTCCGCCACTCCGCCGGGCGGCCCGACCGTCCCGACCACCGGAGAATCAGCGACCAGTTCCATCGGCAGCTCCTTGCCCGTGTCCACCCCGTCGGAGAGGACCCTTCCTCCGGCCACCATCAACACCCCGGCGGGCCCGACAGGCTCGACAGCAACCACGACAGCCACGCCCACACGACCGGCGACGACACGGGTATCCACCACAACGCCATCCCCGACGGGACCACCCACCCCAAGTAGGCCCACGACGACCCCGACCGGCGCCTTCACCAGCACCCGGTCCGGGATCGACACCGCTCTGGCCGCACGGATGTCGACCTCGTGGCGCGCGGGTTGCCCGGTCCCGCTGTCCGAGCTGACCTACCTGACGATGACCTACCGCGGGTTCGACGGGGAGGCGCACACCGGAGAGATGGTGGTGGCCACGGCGGTCGCCGATGACGTGGTCGAGGTGTTCCGGCAGCTGTACGCCGCCGGGTTCCCGATCGCCCGGATGCGATTGGTGGACGACTTCGGCGGTGACGACGACGCGTCGATGGCCGCCGACAACACCTCCGCCTTCAACTGCCGCCGGACGACCTCCGGCAGCGGCTGGTCACAGCACTCCTACGGCCGGGCGATCGACATCAATCCGGTCGAGAATCCCTACTTGAGTGATGATCTGGTACTACCGACCGACGAGTTCGTGGACCGACCCGAGGCTCCGGGGGTGATCCGGGACGGCGATGCGTGTGTGCAGGCCTTCGCCTCCGTCGGCTGGTCGTGGGGCGGCGACTGGTCGGATCCGGTGGACTACCAGCACTTCTCGCAGAACGGCCGCTGAACCCGGCCGGTCACCATCCCGCGGGCACCCGTATCGTCGGGCAGATCCGCTACCCGCCAACGACACTCAGACCCCGAGCACGTCGGCGAGGCTGAAGGACACCGGGCGTTCCAGCTGGTCGTAGGTGCAGGACTCCGGGTCCCGGTCGGTGCGCCACCGCACGAACTGGGCGGTGTGCCGGAACCGCACGCCCTCCATGTAGTCGTACCGCACCTCGACGACCTGCTCCGGCCGGAGCGGGACGAAGGACAGGTCCTTGCCGTTGTTCCACCGGCTGTACTCGTTCTTCCGCGGTGTCCGCTTACCGTCCTCCTGCGCCGCCCAGTTCCACGGGTGGTCGTCGAAAGTGGTGACGTACTCCTGCATCTCGGTGAACAACTGCTTCCGCTTCGCCATCGGGAAGGCACCGATGACACCGACCGAGGCGAGCACGCCGCGCTCGTCGTACAGGCCGAGCAGCAGGGACCCGATCGCGTCGTCACCGGACTTGTGCACGCGGTACCCGGCGACCACGCAGTCGGCGGTGCGCTCGTGCTTGATCTTGGTCATCACGCGCTTGTCCGGCTGGTAGGTCAGGTCGAGCTTCTTGGCGATCAGCCCGTCCAGGCCGGCCCCCTCGAACTGCTCGAACCACTGCTGCGCCAGCTCGGCGTCCTGGGTGGCCGGGGTGATGTGGATCGGCGGGCGTGCGTCCGCCAGTGCCTGCTCCAGCATCCGGCGCCGCTCGAGCAGCGGCACGGAGGTCAGGTCGTCGTCGCCGAGCGCGAGCAGGTCGAAGGCCACGAAGGACGCAGGCGTGGTCTCGGACAGCATCTTCACCCGGCTGGCGGCCGGGTGGATCCGCTGCTGGAGAGTTTCGAAATCGAGGGTGTTGCGCTCGGTGTCGGCGATGATGATCTCGCCGTCGATGACCGCCCGCTCCGGGAAGTTCTCCAGCACCGCCTGCACGACCTCGGGGAAGTATCGCGTCATCGGCTTCTCGTTGCGACTGCCGATCTCCACGTCGTCGCCGTCGCGGAAGATGATCGACCGGAACCCGTCCCACTTCGGCTCGTACAGCTGGCCCGCGGGGATCGCCGCGGCCGGCTTGGCCAGCATGGGAGGGACCGGGGGCATCACGGGCAGCTGCACCCGCCCAGTCTGCCGGGTCGGACCGACAGCCGCGCGGCCGGCATGCCCCCTCCCGGCCCCGGCCCATGACCGATTCCGCCCGCCTGACCGATCGGACCGCGGTGGCCGCCGTCCCAGGTCTGATCGGTCCAGCCGGGACGAAGGGACCATCCGCCTTCGGGTGCTGCTCCCGACGACCGGAGCCGGGCTGCAGCGCGGATCGACCACCGAAGGCCCGGGTCCGGGCGATGTCCCGGGCCGGATTCGAGGACCTGTGGAGCGACCGGCAACTCCCCGGTCGGGCTTCGCACCGGCGGTCGACGTCGACCTTGCCCCTACTCGTCCGTCCAGTTCGCCGGGTTCTTCTTGCTCGGCTGCACCCGCGGCGGCTCGCCGGGCATCTTGGGATAGTCCGGCGGGTAGGGCATCTCGCCCAGACCCCGGTCGGCCAGGTCCTTCTCCCAGAGCTCCAGCAGCGGGTCGAGGTCGAAGGCCTGCTGGGCGACCGCGGCGTGCAGATCACCCACCTCGGCGAACCGGGCGGGCATCGTGGTGACGTCGAAGTCCTCCGGCGTGACGTCCGGGATCTCGTCCCAGCGCAGCGGCGCCGACACGGTGGCCCGGGCGTTGGGCCGGATCGAGTAGGCACTGGCGATGGTGCGATCGCGCGCCATCTGGTTGAAATCGATGAAGATCCGCTCCCCGCGCTCCTCCTTCCACCACGCCGTGGTCACCTGGTCCGGCATCCGCCGCTCGAGCGCCCGGCCCAGCGCGATCACCGCGTGCCGGGCATCGACGAAGCTCCACCGCGGGGCGATCGGGATGTAGACGTGCAGGCCGCGGCCGCCGGAGGTCTTCGGGTGACCTTCCAACCCCAACTCCGACAACAGGTTCCGCAGCTCGGCCGCGACCGGGACGGTGTCGCGGAAGTCGGTGCCCGGCTGCGGGTCGAGATCGACACGCAGCTGGTCGGGCTGCTCGGTCTCCGGCCGGCGCACCGGCCACGGATGGAACCGCAGGGTGCCCAGGTTGGACGCCCAGGCCACCACCGCCAGCTCGGTCGGGCAGACCTCTTCGGCGGTCCGGCCGCTGGGAAAGGTGATGGTGACGTTCTCGACCCAGTCCGGCGCCCCCTTCGGCACGCGCTTGGAGTAGAAGGCATCACCCTGATTGTCCATCCGGGTGGACAGGGTCGCCCCCTCGAACCACCCCTTCGGCCACCGCTCCAGCGTGGTCGGCCGGTCCTTGAGGGCCCCGAGGATGCCGTCGCCGACCGAGACGAAGTACTGCACCAGGTCGAGCTTGGTCAGCCCGGGCCCGGCGAACATCACCCGATCCGGGCTGGTGACGCGCACGGGTCGGCCGGCCACGTCGATCTCGACCGCAGGAGTCCTGGACGGAGACATGGCCGCACCCTACCGATCACCGCCGACCGCCACCCGGCCGAGCCGGTGCTGATCGGCGTCCTGCCCGGATCCACGTGGTTCCACCCCGTCCCGATCATCCAGTCGCACTCGACGATCGTCCGAGCTGCTCGACCCGGCGGACCCGTCGTTCCGGTCCACATGGTCCGGATCCATCCGGTCCGGATCCTTGTCGAGCACGTCGCCCTGCTCCGATCAGCGGCGCCGCCGGTACCCCGTGGCGCTGCGCCGCGGCGAGGAACCCAGCGGCGCCTGCGGGCGGCCGTTGTCGGTCGGGGTCGGTCCGGGCTGGCAGGACGGGCACCAGAAGGCGGTGCGTTCCCGGGTCGGGTCGCCGATCGTCGCCACCCGCACGACGGTGCCGCATCGGTGACAGGTTCGGCCGGACCGTGCGTGCACCCAGACCTCGTGCCCGCGCCGCTGGTCGCCGGTGGTGGTCGGGGTGGCGCTGGTGGCACCGTTCAGCAGCAATCGTCGGGCCCGCTCCAGCGCGGCCGCCACACCGTCGGCACCGAGCTCGGCCGTCGGCGTCCACGGCGAGACCTTCTGCAGGAAGAGGGATTCCGCCATGTACATGGTGCCGATCCCGGCGACGTTGGTCTGGTCGAGCAGGGCGGCGCCGATCTCCCGGTCCGGCCGGGCGAGGATCCGGGCGACCGCATCGGCCAGCCCACCGGGCAGGAAGTCGTCGACCATGATGTCCGGCCCGAGATGACCGATCAGCTCGTGCTCCCGCTCGGTCGGCACCAGATCCAGCTGCCCGAGCCAGGTCGCGACGGCGGTCCACTCGGCGGTGGCGATGACCGCGCGCACCCGCACACCGCCGGACGGCACCGACCGGCCCGGCGGCTCGATCGCCCACCGCCCCTCCATCTTCAGGTGGGAGTGCAGCGTCAGCGGACCCGGCGGGGCCGTGGGAATCCGCGATCCGCCGCCGTCCGGCTCCGGACCGAACCGGGTGAGCAGGTGCTTGCCGTACGCGACGGTGCCGAGCACGGTGCGTCCGGCCAGGTCGACCTCGGACAGACCCGGCCACCGCAGATCGGCGTGCAGCACCACCGCCCCGGTCAGCGCCTGGTCCAGGCGCCGGGCGGTGCGCAGCACGGTGTCACCCTCGGGCACTACTCACCACCGTCCTGACCCGTCGCCGGGCACAAACCCACCATCGTGGCGGCCGAGCCCGCCCGACCTCGATTCGGGACCGTTTCCCCCGCCCGCCGATGGATTCGGTCCCCGATCCGCACGAACAGATCTCCTCCGAGTCCCGCTTTCCGATCCTCTGCGAGGACTCACCCAGCTCGGTCTCACCCGGCCCCCCCGGCGAACGGCCGGATCCGCAGGCCCCGCGGGGTCAGCGAGAACCCGGCCGCCAACAGGGCATCGACGGCCGGACCGCCGGCTCCCTGTACCTCCGCACCGTCGATCCTGGTCACCGTCAGGCCGCCGATCGCACCGGAGGTGACCCGCTCGGCCAGCGCCGCGGCCCCCGCACCCAGCACCGCGGGATCGTCGGTGAAGGAGAGCAGGGTGCGGCCGCCGCGCTCGGCGAACAGCACGGCCTCGCCGTCCACCAGCACCACCAGGGCACCGGCCCGCCGGGCCGGGCGGTGCTTGTCCGGCAGCGCGGGATCGCCGGCGGGCCAGGGCAGTGCCGCACCGTAAGGGTTGGCCGGGTCCGCGGCGGCCAGCACGATCGCCGCCAGGTCCGGTGCCGCATCCGGGTCCACACCGTGCCCGCGCAACCGGTCCACCGCACCGGTGGTGGCGAACTGCGCCGCCCCCAACCCCTCGACGAAGTAGCCGCGCCGCACCCGCCCGGTCTCCTCGAAGGCGGACAGCACCCGGTAGACCCCGGCGAAACCACCCGGCGCCTCCTCGGCCACCACCGCCCCGCGGGTGACCACGCCGTGCCGGTCCAGCAGCACCTCGGCCAGCGCGTGCGCGCGCACCGTCGGGTCGGTCTCCGCGGTGGGCAGCAGGGACCACCGGCCGGCGACGTGCGGCGGCCCGGTCCGGCGCACCTGCGGCCCGACCCGGCCGGTCCGCGCGGAGAGCATCGACAGGCCGGACGGTGTCCGCCGCCGCGCGGTCGGTGCCGCCCGCTTCGCCCGGTGGGTGGTGCGGCCACCGGCCAGCCGGGCGCGCAGCGGCGCGAGGGTGTCACCGGTCACCAGACCGGCGAACACCAGGTCCCACAACACCTCTGCCAGCGATGCGTCATCGATCGCGCCGTCCGGACCGCCCTCGTCCGCGGCGGCCCGGGCGACGCCGTCGGCCAGGTCCCGGAAGAAGAAGGCGCCGCCGCGGGACAGCACCTCCAGCAGTCGGCGGTGCCAGACGCCGTGCTGGGTCGCCGGTTCCGCGATCCGTTGTGGCGCCGGATCCGGCCCGCCCGGTACCTCGTCCGTCGCCGCTCCGGCCGCCCTCTCGCCCACCGCGGCCCCGGCCAAGGTGTCGCCCACCGCGGCTCCGCCGCCCGCTGCAGACCCGGAAGCAGCAGCACCGGAAGCAGCAGCACCGGAAGCAGCAGAACTGGAAGCAGCAGTTCCGGGAGCAGCAGAAGCGGAGGCCCGGACCGCGGCCACGGCATCCCGGCGGGGTGGTCGGGCCCTGTCCGGCGGACCACCCAGCGCGGCGTCCTTCTCGGGCAACGGCAGGGTCAGCGGTGCGGTGTCGGCCAGGTGCAGACTGACCCAGCCGTCGTCGCCGGCCAGCGCGCCGTGCCCGGTCCAGATGACCTCGCCGGAGGCGGTCAGCTCGTCCATCAGCGACGGCTGGTACCCGGCGACCCGGGCCGGCAGGATCAGCGACTCCAACGCGGAAGCCGGCAGCACCGCGCCGGCCAGCTGCTCGACCGCCCGCAGCACCCCGTCGACGCCGCGCTGCCGACTGCCCCGGGACCCCTTGGCCACGATGCCGTTCCAGGCCGGCACGAACCGGGCCAGGGTGACCGGGGCGACCGGCTCCACCTCGGCGCGCAAGGCCGCCAGCGAGCGGCGGCGGAGCAGCCGCAGCACCTCGGCGTCGACGAACTCCCGCACCCCGTCCGTGCCGGAGCGACGGGACGGATCCGGGGCGCCCCCGAGCGGCCGGAACTCCCCCTCCACCACGCGTCCGTTGCCCGACAGCCGGCGCAGCCCGTCCAGCACCACCGCCTGACCCAGCCCGAACAACGTCGCCGGTTCGGCGGGCACGAACGGGCCGTGGGTACGGGCGAACCGGGACAGCAGTCGTCCCAACGGGTCCGGCACGGCCTCCAGGAAAGCGCCGGCGATCCCGGGCGGCAGCGCAGTGCCGAGCGCGTCCCGTAGCACGGCCGCATCCGTCGGATCGGCCCAGCGGGCCACCCCGCCGATCCGCACACCGATCGCCCGCCGGGTGCCCACCAGTTCCTCCACCGCGGCGGCGACGTCCACCTCGGGCACGGTCCGGGCGGCGATCTCCTCGTCGGTCAGCGGACCGAGGATCCGCAGCAGATCTGCGATCTCGTCCAGGTTGCGGGCCCGCCGGTTCTCCGAGAGCCGTTGCAGGTCGGACTCGGTGGAGGCAAGTGCGGCCGGGTCCAGCAGGTCCCGCAGCGCGAGACCGTCACCACTGCCCAGCAACTCGGCCAGCAGGGTGGGATCGACCGTCAGCGCGGCCGCCCGGCGCTCGGCCAGCGGCGAATCACCCTCGTACAGGTACTGCGCGACGTAGCCGAACATCAGCGACCGGGCGAACGGCGACGGCTGCTGCGTGGTCACCTCGACCAGCTGCACCGACCGCGCGGCGATCCGGCGCATCAGCGTGCCCAGCGCCGGCACGTCGAACACATCCGACAACACCTCGCGGACCGCCTCGGCGACGATCGGGAAGGACGGGTACTTGGACGCCACCTCCAGCAGCTGGGAGGCCCGTTGCCGCTGCTGCCACAACGGTTGTCGCTTGCCGATCTGCCGCCGGGGCAGCAGCAGCGCGCGGCCGGCGCACTCGCGGAACCGCGATGCGAACACCGCCGATCCACCGATCTCCGCCGTGACCTCGGCCTCGAGCGTCTCCGCGTCCAGCACCAGCGCCTCGGTCACCTGCGGCCCGTCGCCCTCGTACTCGACATCGGGCAGCCGCAGCACGATCCCGTCGTCGGCGTGCATCGCCTGCACGTCGACGCCGTAGTGCTCCCGCATCCGGGCCGCCGCCACCAGCGCCCACGGCGCGTGCACCGCGGCGCCGTACGGCGAGTGCACGACCAGCCGCCAGTCACCCAGCTCGTCCCGGAAACGCTCGACCAGCACGGTGTTCTCGTCCGGCAGCAGACCGGTCGCCTCGCGTTGCTCGCGCAGGTACGCCAGCAGGTTCTCGGTGGCGAAGGCGTCCAGACCTCCGGCACCGAGCCGCTCGCGCACCTCCGCATCAGCCCCGGTACCGATCTCCCGGACGAACTCTCCGTGCGCGATCCCCAGCTCGGCGGGCCGCCCCAGGGTGTCGCCCTTCCAGAACGGCAGCCGGCCGGGAAGGCCGGGGGCCGGCAGCACCAGTACCCGGTCGTGGGTGATCTCCACGATCTGCCAGGACGAGGACCCCAGCGCGAACACGTCGCCGACCCGGGACTCGTAGACCATCTCCTCGTCGAGCTCGCCGACCCGACGGCCGGCGCCCTCCTGGCCGGCGAGGAACACCCCGAACAGCCCGCGGTCCGGGATCGTGCCGCCGGAGGTCACCGCGAGGCGCTGCGCCCCGGGCCGACCGGTCAGCTCGCCGGTCACCCGGTCCCAGGTGAGCCGCGGGCGCAGCTCGGCGAACTCCTCGCTCGGGTAGCGACCGGACAGCATGTCCAGCACCGATTCCAGCGCGACCCGGCCGAGCTGGGCGAACGGCGCCGACCGGCGGATCAGCTCGTGCAGCTCGTCGACGGTGATCGGGTCCATCGCGGTGATCGCCACGATCTGCTGGGCCAGTACGTCCAGCGGGTTGGACAGCACCGCGAGCGCCTCGATCCGGCCGGTCCGCATCCGATCGGCGACCACCGCGGCCGACACCAGATCACCCCGGTACTTCGGGAACATCACGCCGTGACTCGGCGCGCCGACCTGGTGCCCGGCCCGGCCGATCCGCTGCAGCCCGCTGGACACCGACGGCGGTGCCTCGACCTGGACGACCAGGTCGACGGCGCCCATGTCGACGCCGAGCTCCAGCGACGACGTCGCCACCACGGCCGGCAGCCGGCCGGTCTTGAGTTCGTCCTCGATCAGCGCCCGCTGCTCCCGGGACACCGACCCGTGGTGCGCCCTCGCCAGCACCGCAGGGGCGCCACTGCTGGCACCGGACTGGGCCATGATCTGCGCCGGCGATCCCAGCCCGGGCTCGTGCCAGGTCTCGTCCGGCAGCGCGGCCGCCGCCTGGGCCCGTTCGGCATGGATCTCGTTGAGCCGGGCGGTGAGTCGCTCGGCCAGCCTTCGCGAGTTGGCGAAGACGATGGTGGACCGGTGTGCCTCGATGAGGTCGACGACCTTCTCCTCGACATGCGGCCAGATGCTGGTCCGCTCCGGTTCCCCGGCGGCCGGGCCGGTCAGCTCACCGGTCGGTGCGCCCATCGCGCTCATGTCGGGGACCGGCACCACCACGTCGACGTCGATCTGCTTCGTGGACGGCGGCCGGACCAGGGTCACCGGGCGACCGCCGGTGAGGAACCGCCCGACCTCCTCCAGCGGCCGCACGGTGGCCGACAGGCCGATCCGCTGCGCCGGCCGCTCCAGCAGCTGGTCCAACCTGTCCAACGAGACCGCCAGATGGGCACCACGTTTCGTGCCGGCGACGGCGTGCACCTCGTCGACGATGACCGTGTGCACCCCGGTCAACATCTCCCGCGCTCGCGAGGTGAGGAGCAGGAAGAGCGACTCCGGCGTGGTGATCAGGATGTCGGCACCGTCCCGGGCGAACGACCGCCGGTCGCCGGCCGGGGTGTCCCCGGACCGCACGGCGACGCTGATCTCGCGGGTGCTCGTCCCGGAGCGGGCGCCGAGCTGCGCGATGCCCGTCAGCGGGGACCGCAGGTTCCGCTCGACGTCCACGGCCAGCGCCTTGATCGGCGACAGGTAGAGCACCGAGCACCGCTGCTGCGCGGTCTCCGGCACCGGCCGGGCGACCAGCCCGTCGATGGCCGAGAGGAACGCCGACAGCGTCTTCCCGGAACCGGTCGGGGCCACCACCAGGGTGTGCTCGCCCTTGCCGATGGCGTCCCAGGCGCCGGCCTGCGCCGGTGTCGGCGCGGCGAACGTGCTGGTGAACCAGTCGCGCACCAGCGGAGTGAACCGGTCGAGCGCGCCCAGGGTGCTGTCGCCGCTCCCCGCGGCGGTCCCCGGATCCTGCTCGTCGTCGATCACCCGGCCATTGTCCGCGAGACCACCGACAGTGGCCGATCGGGCGGTGTGACACATCCGACTGAACATGCAGTTGCTGCAACTTTGCAGTGAGTGCACCATTGATCCGTGAGCATTTCCACCAGCAGCACACCGGGCCTGCGCGAGGCCAAGAAGAAGGCGACCCGCAAGGCCCTCGGCGCGGCCGCCCGGCGCCTGGTGGCCGCCGACGGCTTCGACGCGGTGACCGCCGAACAGATCGCCGCCGAGGCAGGGGTGAGCGCCCGCACCTTTTTCAACTACTTCGAGACCAAGGAGCAGGCCGTCCTCAGCGGCGAGACCGACCTCGGGACGCCGGAGAGCCGCAACCTGTTCGTCGCCGGCGGCCCGACCGGCGACCTGCTGATCGACACCTTCGTGCTCGCCGACCTGGAAGGCTCGCTCGGCGAGGACGATCGGGACGACCTCCGGCAGATCATGGAGATCGGTCGCAAGGAACCCCGGGTGCTGGCAGCGATCCTCACCCGCGCGGTCGCCCAGGAGGAGCAGCTGGCCGCACTGCTGGTCCGGCGCCGGCACGGAGATGCACCGGCCGCCGCCGACCGCACCCGGGCCGCCCTGCTCATGGGCCTGATGTCGCGGGTGGTCTTCGCCTGGTTCGAGGACGAGAGCCTCTCCCTCGCACAGCATCTCGTGGCGATCCGACAGGAGACCGCAGCCCTGGTCGCCGAGCCCACAGTGCCCATGGTGCCCGCAGACCCCACAGCCGCCACCACCCCCACTCCCGTTGCAGCAGAAGGAATCCGATGACCACCACCGCACCGGCACCGCTGGTCCTGACCCAGAAGCGGATCTGGCTGATCTTCTCCGCACTTGTCGCGGGCATGTTCCTGGCCAGCCTGGACCAGACCATCGTCTCCACCGCGATGCCGACCATCGTCGGCGATCTCGGCGGCGTCGCGCACATGGCCTGGGTGACCACCGCCTACCTGCTGGCCACCACCATCGCCATGCCGATCTACGGCAAGTTCGGCGACATCTTCGGCCGCCGCGGGCTTTTCCTGTTCGCGATCGCGATCTTCACCCTGGGCTCGCTGGGTGCGGCGATCTCCACGTCGTTCTGGGAGTTCGTCACCTTCCGCGGCATCCAGGGCCTGGGCGGCGGCGGTCTGATGATCCTGTCGCAGGCGATCATCGCCGACATCGTCCCGGCCAAGGACCGCGGCAAGTACCTCGGCCCGCTGGGCGCGATCTTCGGTGTCACCGCGGTCGCCGGCCCGCTGCTCGGCGGCCTGTTCACCGACCACCTCGGGTGGGAGTGGTGCTTCTGGATCAACGTCCCGATCGGTGTCGCCGCCTTCGTGATCGCCTGGCGCACCCTGTCCCTGCCCAGCCGGAAGAACACGGCCAAGGTCGACTGGCTCGGTGTCGTCCTGCTCAGCGCGGCCACCACGACGCTGATCCTGTTCACCGACTGGGGCGGCAAGGAGTACGCCTGGAGCTCGCCGGCCATCCTCGGCCTGATCGCGGCCTTCCTGCTCGCCGTGGTGCTGTTCGTGGTCGTCGAGCTGCGCGCCGAGCAGCCGATCATCCCGATGTACCTGTTCCGCAACAGCGTGTTCGTGATCGCCACCGCCATCGGCCTGGTGCTCGGCGTCGGCATGTTCTCCGCGATCGCCTTCCTGCCGACCTTCCTGCAGATGGCCTCCGGCACCTCCGCATCGACCTCCGGCCTGCTGATGATCCCGATGATGGTCGGCCTGATGATCACCGTCATCGCGTCCTCGACCATGATCACCAGGACTGGCCGCTACCGGATCTACCCGATCGTCGGCACCCTGGTGACCGGCGCCGGCATGCTCTGGCTGACGACATTGACCGGCAGCACACCGATCTGGCTGATCTGCTGCATGATCTTCGTGATGGGCGCCGGTCTCGGCCTGATCATGCAGGTGATCGTGCTGGCCGTGCAGAACGCCGTCTCCCCCGCCGACATCGGCACCGCGACGAGCTCCAACAACTACTTCCGCGAGGTGGGTGCCTCGCTCGGCGTGGCGATCTTCGGCTCGATCTTCACCTCGCGGCTGGTCGACAACCTGACCGGTGCGTTCACCGCGAACGCCGGGCAGGCAGCGGCCTCCGGCATCGACCCGGCCAACCTGATCCCCGAGCAGGTGCGGGCCGTCGGCGATCCGCTGCACACCGCGATCGTCGACTCCTACGCCGACGCCCTGGCCCCGGTGTTCTGGTACCTGCTGCCGGCCATCGCCCTCGCCTTCGTGCTGTCCCTGTTCCTCAAGGAGGTTCCGCTCTCCGACGTCGCCGGCATGGTGGCGCGGGGCGAGGCCGTCGCCGATGGCGGCCCGGAGCGGCTCCCGGTGGCATCGGAGGACGACAGCACATCGCGCTCCGATGACGAGAACATCGACACTGCCGCCACTGTCGGCGCCGGATCCGGGTCCGGCGCGGCATCCGACGACGGTCGGCAGCCCGACGCCGACCGCCGCTGATCCGAAGGATCTCCGGACCTGATCACCTCGGCCCCGCGACCTCGGTCGCGGGGCCGAGTGCTGTCAGCGATCCTCGACGGGCCTGCCGGAGAGAGGACCACCCAGCCGGCACATCCGGGACCATTTCCCTCGGCCACCGACGGATTCGGTCCCGAAGTCCACATGCCGCCCGGCCCATCCCAGATCCGTTGCCGTCAGCCTCGTTGCACGTGGCCCACCGCAACGGATCTGCTGATCGGCGCCGACCCGACCCACCCGCAGAGGTTGCTCCACCCGCCGACCGCGACCCGACGCCCGGCGGCGACCAACCGCCCCGCCCTACCGCCACACCCCCGGAACCGGACACTCAGCCGGCGGCGAAAAAGTGTTGTGAGTGAGTACTCACTCAGCTACTCTCCCTGGCATGCAGGAATCCACCGTCGCCGCGCCGAAGGGCACCGCCCGTCCGGGCGGGCGTGCGGCACCCCTACCGGTGGAGCAGCGGCGGGCGGCGATCATCGCCGCGGCGATCCCGCTGATCACCAGGGACGGCGCCGCGGTCAGCACGAAGTCGATCGCGGAGGCGGCGGGCATCGCCGAGGGCACGCTGTTCCGCGCCTTCCAGGACAAGGACACGCTGATCCGCGCGGTCGTCGAGTCCGTGTTCGACCCCGCCCCCACCTTCGCCGCCCTCTCCGGGATCGACCGTGATGCGCCCTACCCGGACCGGATGACGGCCGTGGTGGACATCCTGCGCGAGCGGCTGGCGCAGGTCTGGACCTTGCTCGGCGCGCTGCGCATGCTCGGCCCGCCGGAGCCGCAGTCCGGCCGCCGCTGGACCCAGCCGAAGTTGTCCGACGAGTCGATGAACGCGGTGATCCGCGAGATCCTCGAGCCGCCCAGCGGTTTCCTGCGGTTCGACGCGGAGTACGTGACCCGGGTGCTGCAGATGTTCGTCTTCGCCGGCACCAACCAGCGGATCACCAACGGCCACCCGATGGAGACCGCCGACATCGTCTCGATCCTGCTCGACGGGGTCCGCGCGCACTCCCCCTGATCCGGTCCCGCCGGCCCCGCGGGCCGGGCACAACTCCACATACGCTGCCGCCGGCAGGATTCCGACTGAGCCGCCCGGCCGATCCGGATCGCCGCTGATCGACTCTGCTGCGACAACCCGTCAACAGCCGATCCGCCGGCACCCGCCCACCGCCGATCCGGTCGGCACGCACCGCCGACGACGACGCGGCCACCCGCCACCACCGCCGCTACAACGCCGGACAGTCACCGGCTCCACCCACCGGCCCATCACCGCCGCCCACAGGCCACCACCGTCGCCGCTCCACCACCGCCCGACAGCGTCGAGGCACCGGCCGGACCACCGCAGAGCACCACCCTTCCGCCGCCCGCAGCACAACGACCACGACCCGCCGCATTCCGCAGCAACCCCGGGGAGAACCATGCTCGTCCGCCTGCTCCGCACCTACCTGCGCCCCTACGCCGGCGCCCTGACCGTGGTGATCGTGCTCCAGCTGATCGGCACGATCGCCTCGCTGTACCTGCCCAGCCTCAACGCCGACATCATCGACAAGGGCGTCGCCCTCGGCGATTCCGGCTACATCGTGTCCCGCGGCGGGCTGATGCTCGCCGTCAGCCTGGTGCAGATCGTCTGCTCGATCGCCGCGGTCTGGTTCGGCGCGCGCACCGCCATGGGTTTCGGCCGCGACGTCCGGGCGGCGATCTTCCACCGCGTCGGCCGGTTCTCCGAGCGCGAGCTGAACCAGTTCGGCGCCCCGTCGCTGATCACCCGCAACACCAACGACGTGCAGCAGGTGCAGATGCTGGTGCTGATGACCTGCACCCTGCTGGTCGCGGCGCCGATCATGTGCATCGGCGGCGTCTTCATGGCGCTGAACGAGGATGCCGGTCTGTCCTGGCTGCTGCTGGTCAGCGTGCCGGTGCTGGTGATCGCGATCGGCTCCATCGTGATCCGGATGGTGCCGCAGTTCCGGCTCATGCAGACCCGGATCGACGCGATCAACCGGGTGCTGCGGGAGCAGATCACCGGCATCCGGGTGGTCCGCGCGTTCGTCCGAGAGCCCTGGGAGACAGAGCGTTTCGCGAAGGCGAACCAGGACGTCACGCAGACCGCGCTGCGTGCCGGACGGCTGCAGGCGCTCATGTTCCCGACCGTGATGCTGGTGCTCAACGTGTCGTCGGTGGCCATCCTCTGGTTCGGCGGGCACCGGGTGGACGACGCGCAGATCGAGGTCGGATCGCTGATGGCGTTCCTGTCCTACATGATGCAGATCCTCATGTCGGTCATGATGGCGACCTTCATGGCGGTGATGGTCCCGCGCGCCGCGGTGTGCGCCGAGCGCATCGAGGAGGTGCTCGGCACCGAGAGCTCCGTCGCCCCGCCGGAGCACCCGCAGCGCCGCGCCACCACCGCGGGGGAGGTCACCTTCGACCACGTCAGCTTCGGCTACCCCGGGGCGAGCACACCGGTGCTGCAGGACATCTCGTTCACCGCCACGCCCGGCACCACCACCGCGGTGATCGGCTCCACCGGTGCCGGCAAGACCACGCTGATCTCGCTGATCCCCAGACTCTTCGACGTCACCGGCGGCGCCGTCCGGCTCGACGGGGTGGACGTCAAGGACCTGGCCCCGGACGACCTCTGGTCCTCCATCGGCCTCGTCCCGCAGCGCCCGTACCTGTTCTCCGGCACCGTCGCGAGCAACCTGCGGCACGGGAACCCGGACGCCACCGACGACGAGCTGTGGGCCGCGCTGCGCATCGCCCAGGCCGAGGATTTCATCCGCGAGATGCCCGAACAGCTCGAGACCCCGGTCGCCCAGGGCGGCACCAGCGTGTCCGGCGGGCAGCGGCAGCGGCTGGCCATCGCCCGCGCCCTGGTCCGGACGCCGTCGGTCTATCTGTTCGACGACTCCTTCTCCGCACTGGATCTCACCACCGACGCCCGACTACGGGCCGCGCTGAAACCGGTCACCCGGACCGCGACGGTGATCATCGTGGCGCAGCGGGTGTCCACCGTGCTGGACGCCGACCGGATCGTGGTGCTGGAGGACGGGATCGTCGTCGGCACCGGCACCCATGCCGAGTTGCTGGAGCACTGCCCGACCTACGTCGAGATCGTGGAATCCCAGCTGGCGGCGGAGGTGTCGGCATGACCCGCCCCGGAGCAGGAACAGGAACAGGAACAGCAGCAGGTCGCTCCGAGGAGGACCGGAAGACGATCCGGTCCAACTCCGGCGGCCCGCGGGGCGGTGGCCCGTTCGCGAACGCCGGCATGCCGACCGAGGAGTCCTTGAACTTCGGCCCTTCCGCCCGCCGGCTGCTCGGCCGGCTGGCCCCGGAACGGGTCGGGTTGGTGGTGGTGACGCTGCTCGCGATCGCCGGGGTGGCCTTCTCGGTGATCGGCCCGAAGATCCTCGGCAACGCCACCGACACCATCTTCGAAGGGGTGATCGGGTCCCGGTTCCCGGCCGGGCTCACCCAGCAGCAGGCGATCGACGAGGCCCGCGCCGCCGGGAACGACACCTACGCCGACCTGCTGTCCGGGATGACGCTGATCCCCGGCCAGGGCGTCGATTTCGGCGAACTGGGCCGCATCCTGCTGCTCGCCCTCGGGCTCTACCTGGCCTCCTCGCTGTTCACCTGGATCCAGGCCTACGTGCTCAACGGGATCGTGCAGCGGGTGATCTACCGGCTGCGCGCCGACGTCGAGTCCAAGCTGCACCGGATGCCGCTGGCCTACTTCGACCGGCAGCAGCGCGGCGAGGTGCTCAGCCGGGTCACCAACGACATCGACAACATCTCGCAGTCGTTGCAGCAGACGCTGTCCCAGCTGCTGATCTCGCTGCTGACGGTGGTCGGGGTGGTGGTGATGATGTTCGTCATCTCGCCGCTGCTGGCCCTGATCGCGCTGATCGCCGTGCCGCTGTCCTTCGTCGTCACGGCGCAGGTCGCGAAGCGGTCGCAGAAGATGTTCGTCGCGCAGTGGCGGCACACCGGCGCGCTCAACGGCCAGATCGAGGAGGCCTTCACCGGGCACAGCCTGGTCAAGGTGTTCGGCCGGCAGCCGGAGGTGGAGGCGGCGTTCGGCGCGAAGAACGAGGAGCTGTACAAGGCCTCGTTCGGCGCCCAGTTCGTCTCCGGGATCATCACGCCGTCGATGATGTTCATCGGGAACCTCACCTACGTCTTCATCGCCGTGGTCGGCGGCCTGCGGGTGGCCACCGGCGCGATCACCATCGGCGACGTACAGGCCTTCATCCAGTACTCGCGGCAGTTCACCCAGCCGCTCACCCAGGTCGCGTCGATGGCCAACGTGCTGCAGTCCGGGGTCGCCTCCGCGGAGCGGGTGTTCGAGCTGCTGGACGAGCCCGAGCAGACCCCGGACCCGGAGCACCCGGCCGCCGTCACCGGTACCGAGGGCCGGGTCGCCTTCGAGGACGTCTCGTTCCGCTACCGCCCGGACCAGCCGCTGATCGAGGACCTGTCGCTGGTCGCCGAACCCGGCCAGACCGTGGCCATCGTCGGGCCCACCGGGGCCGGCAAGACCACCCTGGTCAACCTGATCATGCGGTTCTACGAGATCGACGGCGGCCGCATCACCCTGGACGGCGTCGACACCCGCGACCTCACCCGCGACGCGCTGCGGTCCCGGATCGGCATGGTGCTGCAGGACACCTGGCTGTTCGGCGGCACCATCCGCGACAACATCGGCTACGGCAACCCGGACGCCACCGAGGAGCAGATCCTGGATGCCGCCCGGGCCACCTACGTCGACCGGTTCGTCCACTCGCTGCCGGACGGCTACGACACGGTGATCGACGAGGAGGGCAGCAACGTCTCGGCCGGCGAGAAGCAGCTGATCACCATCGCCCGGGCGTTCCTGGCCGACCCGGCGCTGCTGATCCTCGACGAGGCGACCAGCTCGGTGGACACCCGGACCGAGCTGCTGGTGCAGCACGCGATGGCGGCGCTGCGCAGCGACCGGACCAGCTTCGTGATCGCGCACCGGCTCTCCACCATCCGGGACGCCGACCTGATCCTGGTGATGGAGGACGGTCACATCGTCGAGCAGGGCGACCACGAGCACCTGCTGGCCGCCGACGGCGCCTATGCCCGGCTCTACCGTTCGCAGTTCGCCGCCGGTTCCGCGGCCACCACCGGCTGACCCGGCCCGGCACGGGCCCGACCCCCGACGACCAACCCGCAAAAGACCTTCCCGTGATGCACGGCACACCGCATCGCGGGAAGGTCGGCGCTGGTCAGCAGGGGTACGAGGGTGACGTGGCGGAACCCACACCGGGTCCGGGGTTGATCATCGACCGGGCACCGGGCAGTGGTCCTACCGTGGTCGGATCGGTCGTCCCCGATCATGTCCCGGCCCGGCCGAAGGGCCGCTCGGGAGCAGTCGGAAACCGGCGGCCGCCCTGCTGCATCGTCGCACGGAGATGTCATGACCGATCCCGGACACGCCCGCCCCGCCGTCGACCCGCACGTGGTCCCCGCGCCCTGGGTGACCACCACCGACGTCGTCCTGGTGGGTGGCGGCATCATGTCCGCGACCCTGGGCACGCTCCTCTCGGAGCTGCAGCCGAACTGGTCGATCACCGTGCTGGAGAGCCTGGACAGCATCGCCCAGGAGTCCTCCGACGCCTGGAACAACGCCGGCACCGGCCACGCCGCCCTGTGCGAGCTGAACTACACCCCGCAGCGGCCCGACGGGTCGATCGACGTCTCGAAGGCGCTGCAGGTCAACGAGTGGTTCCAGCTGTCCCGGCAGCTGTGGTCCTCGCTGGTCGACTCCGGCCGGCTGGCGGACCCGGGCCAGTTCCTGCGCCCGATCCCGCACCTGAGCCTGGTGTTCGGCGACGACGTCGACTACCTCCGCAAGCGGCACGAGGCGCTCGCCCCGCACCCGCTGTTCCAGGGCATGGAGTTCAGCACCGACCCGTCGACGCTGGCCGACTGGATGCCGCTGGTGATGAAGGGCCGCGATCCCGGCGCGCCGGTCGCCGCCACCCGCGCCGAAGGCGGCACCGACGTCAACTTCGGCCAGCTCACCCGGCTGCTCTTCGACGAGCTCACCGCCCGCGGCACCGACCTGCGGCTGGGCCAGCGGGTCACCGAGCTGCGCCGGCTCGAGAACGGCAACTGGGGCGTGCTCGCCGAGGACACCCGCACCGGGCGCAAGACGCTGGTCTCGGCCCCGTTCGTGTTCCTGGGCAGCGGCGGCGGCGCTCTCCCGCTGCTGCAGTCCAGCGGTATCCCGGAGGCCCGTGGGTTCGGCGGGTTCCCGGTCAGCGGCCAGTTCCTGCGCTGCACCGATCCGGCGATCATCGAGCAGCACCACGCCAAGGTCTACGGCAAGGCCGCTGTCGGCGCCCCGCCGATGTCGGTACCGCACCTGGACACCCGCTGGGTGGACGGCGCCCCGTCACTGCTGTTCGGCCCGTACGCCGGCTTCTCCCCCAAGTTCCTGAAGAACGGGTCCATCTTCGACCTGCCCGCCTCCGTGCGGGGCAACAACCTGGCGCCGATGCTCGACGTCGCCCGCGGCAACCTGGATCTCATCAAGTACCTGGTCGGCGAGGTCGCCCAGACCAGCAGCGGCCGGCTCGGCGCGCTGCGCGAGTTCGTGCCGACCGCGCAGTCCGGCGACTGGGAGCTGATCACCGCCGGCCAGCGCGTGCAGATCATCAAGAAGGGTGCCGACGGCAAGGGCACCCTGCAGTTCGGCACCGAGGTCGTCTCCGCGGCGGACGGCAGCATCGCCGCCCTGCTCGGCGCCTCCCCCGGTGCCTCCTCGGCGGTCGACATCATGTTCACCGTGCTGCGCCGCTGCTTCCCCGGCCGGATGGACGCATGGACCTCGCGGCTCACCGAGCTGGTACCGTCCTTCGGTCGCACCCTCGACGACGACCCGAAGCTGCTCGCCGAGCTCACCGACTGGAGCGACCGCACCCTGCAGCTGCGCTCCGCGCAGACCGTCGCCTGACCTCCCGCCCGTACTCCCCGGCGCCTGACAACAACCCGGACCACCGCCGACGGCCCCATCCGACACCCGGATCGGGCCGTCGGCGTTTCCGCAGGGTGCCCGGCCGGGAACACCCGGTGACCACCCCGCCGCGCGCCGTCGCCGCGGTCGGAATATCGTGGATCCCGCCGGAAGTTGATCTTCGCGTCCGGCGATCCGCGGTTTCGGGGTGACCCGGCGGGGAACGCATGCGGCAGAGCGGATCCCGGTGGGCAGCAGTGCAGGTGGTCCGGCAGCGTCGCCGGGTCAGCAGAACAGTGGGCCGTCGTCGGCGCCGGCCCGGGAGAAGAAGGTGCCACGATGTCCGATCGGACGAACTTGCCGTTGCGACCCGAGGACGGTGAACGGCACCCCGCCCGCGCGGTCGGCATCTCGATCGCGGCGGCCGTGGGCGGTTTCCTCTTCGGCTTCGACACCGCCGTCATCAACGGCGCGGTCGACGCGGTGGAGTCGAACTTCTCGCTGACCTCCGGGGTGACCGGCCTGGTGGTCGCCATCGCGCTGATCGGGTCGGCGGTGGGTGCCTGGTTCGCCGGTTCGCTGGCCGACCGGTGGGGCCGCCCGAAGGTGATGCTGGCCGGCGCGGTGCTGTTCGTGGTGTCCAGCATCGGCTCCGCGATCGCCTTCGCCGCCTGGGATCTCGCGATCTGGCGGTTCATCGGCGGTCTGGGCATCGGCATCGCATCGGTGATCGGGCCGACCTACATCTCGGAGATCGCCCCCGCCTCGCTCCGCGGCCGGCTGGCCTCGCTGCAGCAGATGGCGATCGTGCTGGGCATCTTCGTCGCGCTGCTGTCGGACAAGGCGCTGGCCTCCGGCGACGGCGGCGCCCTGCAGGAGCTGTGGTTCGGCCTCGAGGCCTGGCGTTGGATGTTCCTGGTCGGCGTGATCCCGTCGGTCATCTACGGCGTGCTCGCCCTCGGCATCCCGGAGTCCCCGCGTTACCTGGTGGCCCGGGGCAAGGACGCCGCCGCGGCCAAGGTGCTGCGCCGGGTGCTGGGCGAGACCCCGGCCGAGATCGACACCCGGATCGTCGACATCCGCAAGTCGATGGAGCGGGAGGACAAGGCCTCGTTCGCCGACCTGCGCGGGTCGAGACTGGGCCTGCACCCGATCGTCTGGGTCGGCATCCTGCTGGCGATCTTCCAGCAGTTCGTCGGCATCAACGTGATCTTCTACTACTCCACCTCGCTCTGGAAGTCGGTCGGGTTCGACGACTCGTTCGCGTTCACCGCCTCGGTGATCAGCTCGATCGTCAACGTCGTCGTCACCGTGATCGCGATCCTGCTGGTGGACAACCTCGGTCGGCGCAAGCTGCTGCTGATCGGCTCCATCGGCATGTTCGTGACCCTGGGCATCATGGCGATCGGGTTCGCCCAGGCGACCCTCGGGCCGCCGGACGCCGACGGTGTCGCCCAGCCCGTGCTCGAGGGCTTCTGGGGCACCGCGACGCTGATCGCCGCCAATGGCTTCATCGTGTTCTTCGGCGCCTCGTGGGGCCCGGTCATGTGGGTGCTGCTGGGCGAGATGTTCCCGAACCGGATCCGGGCCAAGGCGATGGCCCTGGCCACCGCCGCGAACTGGTTGGCGAACTTCGTCGTCACGGTGAGTTTCCCGCCGCTGCGCGACCTCTCGCTCGGCCTCACCTACGGCCTCTACGCGCTGTTCGCCCTGCTGTCCTTCTTCTTCGTGCTCGCCAAGATCCCGGAGACCAAGGGCAAGGAGCTAGAGGACATGACCATGGACGTCGTCGTCGACCGGAAGGCCGGCGCCGGCCGCTGACCGTTGCGGGACCACTGTGAGACCACTCCGGCCCCTGTCGATCCGCGGATCGACGGGGGCCGGAGGTCTGTCAGGGCCGCGACGGGTCAGGCCGGCACCAGATCCGGATCGCTGTCCGGGTCGGCATTGCGGGAACGGTCCCCGGGCGGCAGCGTCGGATCGGACTCGGACTCCCCCTCCAGCCCTCGCGGCCCGGGATCGACGGGTACCCGGTCACCGGACCCGCCGGGCGGACGACCGACCCGGAGGGAGAGGGTCCGGCCGACCTTGAGGGCCGCGCCGGCGACGGGTTCCTGTTCGACCACCGCACCCTCGGACGTGGGGGCCACCGGGGTGCCGTCCGGGGCGACTCCGACCACCGAGAGTCCGATGCCGGTACCGATCCGGAAGGCCTCGGAGAAGGTCAACCCGATCAGGTCGGGCACGGTGATCGTCGCCGGGCTCATCACCCCACTGTAGGGACAGCGGGCCGCGCCCGCCCGTCCCCGCAGGTCGGCGCGCGCGTGGCAGCGCGACCTCCGGACGTCTCCCCTGCAGGTCGGCCGGGTTCGGCGGCGCCCAGTGGGATGGCATCATCGGTGCTCGTGCTCCGGCTGACCTTCCACGAACCCCGCATCCCGCCGAACACCGGGAACGCGATCCGGACGGCCGCGGCCACCGGCAGCGAGCTGCACCTGATCCGCCCGCTCGGGTTCGACCTGTCGGACGCCAAGCTGCGCCGGGCCGGGCTGGACTACCACGACCTCGCGTCGGTGACGGTGCACGACGACCTGGACGCCGCGTTCGCCGCCTGGTCCGAAGGGGAAGGGACACCGCCGCGGGTGTTCGCCTTCACCGCGTCCGGCACGGTGCTGCACTCCGAGGTCGACTACCGGGACGGCGACGTGCTGCTCTTCGGCACCGAACCCACCGGACTGCCCGGACCGGTGCTGGCCGACCCGCGGATCACCGGTCTGGTGCGCATCCCGATGCTCGCCGGGCGCCGCTCGCTGAACCTGTCCAACGCGGCCGCGATCGTCGTCTACGAGGCCTGGCGCCAGCTCGGCTACCCCGGGGCCGCCGACACCACGACGGCGCTGCCCGACCCTGTCGAGGGCTGAGCGGGCCCGGCCTCCCGATTGGATCGCCACCGACCGGGTACCGGATGCGTACGACCTCCGGGGTGCGACCCGGGGACACCGGAGGTCGAGGTCCGACTGGTTCATCCCATGTGCCGGTCGGGCCGATCACGTCGCGTGGATGCCCGGACGGGCCGACCTCCCCCCGGGCGTTCATGCGAAGATCCCTGGGTCGACCGGTTCCGGTTCAGGTGTCGAGGAGTGCAGATGTCCGTGTCCCGTGAGGTGCCCCGTCGGTCGGGCGACCCGGCCACCGTGTTCGCCGGGCTGGCCGAGATCATCTACGACTACGACGATTTCGACCAGATCCACGGTGCCTTGTGTGCAGCGGCACCGATGCTGGTGCCCGGGTGCGACCACGCCAGCATGATGCTCCGCCGGGGCAGCGGCTTCCAGACGGTGGCCGCCTCCGACGAGACGGCCCGCACCGTCGACATGCTGGAACAGCGTCACGGCGAAGGGCCGTGCGTCGACGCCATCGTCGACGAGAACCCGCAGCTCGATCCTGATCTCACCATCTCGCCCACCTGGCCCACCCTCGCCGCCGACGTGCTGGCCCTCACCCCGGTCCGCTCCGTCGCCGGCTTCCGGCTGCGGGTCAACCAGGACAAGGTCGGTGCGCTCAATGTCTTCTCGGACACCGCAGGCGGTCTGGACGAGGAGTCCGTCCACCACGCCATCATGCTGACGGCGTTCGCCTCGGTCGCGCTGCTCGCCGCGCACCAGCGCCATCAGGCGTCCTCGCTGCGGCTCGGGCTGGAGTCCAACCGCGAGATCGGCAAAGCCGTCGGTCTGCTGATGGCCTTCCACAAGGTCGGCGAGGACCAGGCGTTCGAGATGCTGCGCACCACTTCCCAGCAGATGAACCTGAAGATCGCCGATGTCGCCCGGGAGGTCCTCGACCACGAGCGGTCCCGCAGTCGCTGACCCTCCCCACCCGTTCGTCGTGCCCCGGGGTCGGGCGCCGACATCCCGCTCGGAACCACGTCCGTCGAGCCGGCGTGGGCAGCGCGCTGCGCCCTCTGCTGTGCGCGCCAGGACCTGCCCGGTCGGCGACATCCCGTCGGGTCCGTGATGAAATGCTCCCCGGCGCGCCGCCCGGCGCACGGGAGGGGATGACGTGGCGGCACGACAACGCGGCCGGGTGGCCGTGTTCGGCGACATCGGTGGCCAGCTCGGCGAGTTCTCCCGGGCACTGACCGATCTCGGCGCCGACGTCGCCGCCGGCCTGCTGCCCGCCGACCTCACCGTCATCCAGCTCGGCGACCTGGTGCACCGCGGGCCGGACTCCCCCGGCGTGCTGGACCTGGTGGCCCGGTTCCTGTCGGCCTCCGGGGACCAGTGGGTCCAGCTCACCGGCAACCACGAGGAGCAGTACCTCTTCGTGCCGCCGCGGTTCCACTGGCCGGAGCACCTCGACGAGCAGCACGGCGACCTGATCCGCTGGTGGTGGCGCAGCCGGCAGATGGCGGTGGCCGCCGCGGTGGACCTGCCGGACGGTCAGGTGCTCGTCACCCACGCCGGACTCACCGAGGGCTTCTGGCGCAAGATGCTCGGCGCCCCGGAGAGCGCGGCCGAGGCCGCCGAGCGGATCAACTCGATGGCCTCGGTCTTCAAGCGCCCGGTGTTCCGCGCCGGGACGATGCTCGGCGACCCGGTCGACTTCACCGCCGGGCCGGTCTGGGCCGCCTCCGGTCTCGAGCTGCTGCCGTCCTGGCTGATCGCCGGCGACCTGCCCTTCGACCTGGTGCACGGGCACAGTTCGGCGTGGAACTGGCGCCGCAAGCAGGTGATGGGCGACGAGGCACTCCGGCCGCACCTGCAGATCGACGAGCAGCACCGCCACGTCCGGGTGCAGATCGGCGATCACACCGTGACCGGGATCGACCCCGGTCACGGCGCGAAGGCCGCCCCGCGCTGGGCGCCGCTGGTGCTCACCGACGCCCTGGTCGTCCAGCCGGCCTGATCGCGGTCCCGCACACCGCCCCCGGCGGTCCGGGCGCCCCGGGCACCGCCCGGACCGCGGCCGCCGGGGCGCCGATCCCGCAGTGCGGCGCCGCCCGGCTGGAGCGGTGCGGCCCGGAGGTCGTACACGTACCTGTCGGTCACCAGCGGGTCGACCTGCCGGCGTCTCAGCGCCCGCCCGGACCGCCCATGCCGCCCATGCCGCCGGCCGGCTGCTCCCCGGCCACCGCCGTGGTCGCCGCGGTCGCCCCTTCGGTGCTGCCGGCATCACCCAGCCCGCCGACCACGGTCCCGGCGACATCACCGCCGACCGACAACGTGTAGGTCTCGCCCGCGACCACGTCGGCGGAGGAGTACACCAGCGACTGGAAGTCCTTGGTGGCGGCGAAGGAGGCGATGACCGTGCCGTCGGCGGCGGAGATCTGCACCACCGTCCCGGCCGCCTGCACGCTGTCGAAGGTCGCCGCGATGACCGACTGGTCCGTGCCGGTCGGTGCGACCGCCATCCCGGAACTGCCTGCGGCCAGCAGGGTCCCGCCGGTGATGGTGAAGTCGCCGTTGACGTCCAGCGCGCCGTTGCCGTTGCCGCTCGGCCCGTTGACCACGACCACACCGCCGGTGATGGTGGCGCTGCCGTTGGAGTCGAGGCCGTCGCCCCCGGCGTCCAGCACCGTGGTGCCGCCCGAGATCGTCACGGACACACCGTCGATCGCCTGGTCGCCGCCGCCCATGCCACCTCCCGAGGATCCGGAACCGTCGGAGCCGTTGATCGCGTCGTCGGAGGACGTCACCTGCACGTCTCCGTCGGAGATGGTGATGACCGCGCTCTCCAGGCCCTCGTTCGACGTGGTGACGTCGACCGTGCCGCCGGCGATCAGCAGTTCCGCGTCGCCGTGCACCCCGTCGTCGCCCGCCGCGATCGTCACGGTGCCGCCGCTGACCCGCACCGCGCCGTTGGAGTTGATGCCGTCCTCGGCCGCGTCGAGAGTGACCGTGCCACCCTCGATCCCGATCCACACCTCGGCCTTCAGTGCCTTCGCCGACGCGTCCTCGGCGACCGTCTGCCCCGACCCGCCGCCGGCGGTCACATCCACGGTGCCGCCGGTGATCGCCAGGTCGGTCTGCGCCTGGATGCCGTCGGCGCCGGCCGTGACGGTGACCGCGCCGTCGCTGATCGAGATGTAGCCGCGGTCGGCGTCCTCCTCGTTGTCGGACTTGAGGCCGTCACCGCCGGCGGTCACGGTGACCGTCCCGCCGGAGATGACGATGTGGTCCTTGCCGCGGATGCCGTCGTCGACGGCGGTCACGGTGATCGTCCCGGACTCGATCACCAGGCCGTCGCTGCTGGAGATGCCGTCGTTGCCGTGGCCGGTGACGGTCAGCGATCCGGTACCGGTGATGGTCAGGTCGGCGGAGCTGTCCAGCGCGGCCGAGACCTCGGAATCCTCGGCGTAGGAGGAGGTGTCGCTCAGCGCGTTGTCGGTGCCGTCGGCCAGCACCACCGCGACGTTCTCCGCCGAGGTGATGGCCAGCGCCGACGTGGTGCTGCTGGTGATGCTCGCGCCGTCCAGCACGATGCGCACGTCCTCGGTGTCAGCGGTGTCCACGACGACCTGGCCGGCGAGAGTGCCGGTGAGCACGTAGGTCCCGGCCGCGGTGATGGTGACGGTGGTGCCGTCGACGGTCACGCCGTCGCCGTCGGCCGTGGCGGTGTCGCCGGACAGCGTGACGGTGACCGCATCGGCCGCGTCGTACTCCGCGTCGACCGACGCGGTGGTCTCGTCGGCGGCGAGCACCTCCTCGGCGCTGGTCGAGGACGGCACCGCGTCGTAGGTGACGGTGCCGCCGTCGGAGGTCTCGGTGGTGATGGTGCCGGTGGTCGTCGTGGTGGTGGCGGACGTGGCTGCTGCGGTGGTGGCGGTGGTGGTGTCGGTGGCGGCGGCCGTGCAGCCGGTGATCGCCAGGGTGAGGGCGGCACCGACGGCCAGCGCCGCGCGGCGGATGCGAGGGGTTCTCATCGGGTACTCCAGGGGTTGTGGTGGTCGAGAGATGCTGTGCTGCTCGGGATGTCAGTGATGGCGGCGGGCTGAGCGGGGGCGAGCTGCGGGAGCAGCACCCGGTCGATCACCCGGCGCCAGCGGTTGGCGGGCAGTCCGGGGTGCAGCAGCGCCATACCGGTGCCGTACTTCGAGAGGCCGACCGGCCGGTGGCCGTGCGACCAGAGCAACCGGTCCAACCCGGACGGGGTGGCCCCGGACTTCGTCTCGACGACGACCAGCCGTGGCACACCGGCGCCGCGGCCGACCGAGTCGCTCCACCGCAGGTCCATGTCCAGGGTCGCCCGGGAGGCGGTGGCCGGCAGGAACACCGTGGTGCGCGTGTAGTGCGTCCGCAGCGTGGGGTGCAGCAGCCGGTCCGGCAGTGCGCCGATGCCGGCGGCCTCGAGAGCGGTGTCCACGTAGGCGATCCCGTCGTCGTCCAGCAGCAGGTCTGCCTCCGGGATCGGCCGCTCGGTGCGCTCCTTGACGGTGCTGCCGCGCGCGCCGCGGGTCTTCACCTCCAGGAAGGTCGCTCCCTGGCCGTAGCGCCGGGCCCGCACCTTGTAGCGACGGCGCCGCCGGTGGGCGGCGAGGTGGTAGCTGTGCAGCTCGGCGTTGTCGTAGTAGGTCGAGGCGTAGTCGATCGCCCGGCGCCCGTCCACCTCCAGCACCCGCGTGGTCCCGTCGAGATCCGCGAGAACCACCGCCAGTCGGTCGATGTCGACCAGGTACTTGCGGTCGACCCGGGTCTGCAGCGCGGCCCGCTCGATCAGCTCGTCGAGCTGGATCGTCCCGAGACCGAGCAGTGGCGCGAGCACCTCGGGTTCGGTGTCGATCGTCGCCGCCGTCACGAGGCCACCTCGAGCCGGGGGCGCGCCGCGGCCGCCGGGACACCGGCGGTCGTGCGGTACCGGACGTCGACCGTGGTGGTGTCGTTGACCAGGTCCAGCCGCTGCACCGTCACGCCCTTGACCTCCGCGCCCAGCAGATGCCCGAGATGTGCTGCCAGTTCGGTCTCGTCGGCGATGGCCCGGTCCAGCACGATGACCTGCTGCCGGTAGCGGCGGAGCAGTCGCGGGTGGTCGGCGGCCGCCATCACCGCCACCACGAGGATGATGAGCGCCGCGGGCACCCAGGTGCTGCCGACCGCACCGAAGCCGGCGAGCAATCCGACCGCGAGAGCGGCGAAGTAGTAGGCGACCTCGTGCTGCGCGATCTCCGAGGAGCGCAGCCGGATGATCGACAGCACCCCGAACAGTCCGAGACCGAGACCGGCACCGACCGTGCTGACCGCGAGCACCTGGGTCACCGCCAGCACGCCGATGTTGACGCACAGGTAGGAGACGACGAGGTCGCGCCGGTGGTGCCGGCGGAAGTAGACCGCCACGAGCGCGACGACGGCGACGAGGTCGAGAGCGAGAAAGACGGCGGTGGTCACGGTGTTCTCCCGGGGGTCGGTGGTTGTTCACCGCCCATTCATCCGGGCCGGGCTTTGAGCTTCCTGTGCGCCGGCCATGACCCCGGACAGCATCTGCTCAGGTCCCCGACAGCCGTCGCAGTGCGGCCGCCGCTACCCGGCACGACCATCGGTCGCCGCCGGCTCGGGGCCGCGGATCCGGCCGCGGCGTCGTCGAGGTTCCCTATCAGCCGGCGACGGCGTGCCGACCCACCGGGGCCGGGGCCTTCCGCTCGGCGTGCCGCGCGTCGACCCGACGCCGCCAGCGCTGCAGGGGCTTCTCGATGAGGAACCAGGACGCGGTGGCGGCGGCGAGCGTGTAGAGGATCGTCAGCCAGGGCCACCACGGGTGGCGGGGGCCGTACTCGTGCAGCACCCAGCGCATGATCGGGTAGTTCCAGAGGTAGGCCGCGTACGAGATGGTGCCCAGCCAGAGCATCGGCGCGAACACCCGCGGCAGGGTGCGCCAGTGCTCCACGTGCAGCACCAGCACGATGGTGCAGACCGCGATCAGCGGACCGCCCAGCACGTACATCACCGGGTACTGCTTGACCTCGGGCAGCAGGCACAGCGCGAACAGGATGCCGATCGCCAGGGTGGACAGCGCCGCCCGCGCGACGCCGGCCGGCGGCAGGATCCGCTGCAGCCGGGCCTTGCCGAGGCGGGCGACCGAGCCGAGCACGATGGCCGGGGAGAAGGAGAACGGCATCGTGTAGATGGCCGCGACGTTGTCCGAGCGCCACCACAGCTGCCAGATCAGGCCGGCGAACACCACGACGATCGCGATGACAGCGGCGATGCGGACCTTGCGGTAGCGGAATCCCAGACCCAGCAGCAGCGGCCAGAGCAGGTAGAACTGCTCCTCGGTGGCCAGTGTCCAGAGGTGGCCGAGCGCCGCACCCTTGGTCAGGTACGGCATGTTCGCGGTGTAGGTGACGCCGGTGATGACGCCCCAGACCGTCTGGTCCGTCGTCTCGCCGAGCCAGTTCCACGTCATGTTGACCAGCACGTAGACGGCGAGCAGCACGTACAGCGCGGGCAGCAGCCGGACGGCGCGGTGGAAGTAGAAGCGGCCCCAGCGGACCCGGCCGAAGTGCTGCAGGTCCTTCACCAGCAGGCCGGTGATCAGGTAGCCCGACAGCGCGAAGAAGATGACCACGCCGACGATGCCGGCCCCGCCGAAGGTGCCCGGCCAGGAATGCCGGATCAGTACCAGGAAGATGGCGAGCCCACGGAGCAGATCGAGACCCTGGATCCGGCCCAACTCGTACGCCCCCTCGGCAGCGGCCCCACCGATCGCGGAACCCGGGTGGGAGACGGTGTGATCCGGGACTGACCGACGGATCGCGCGACGCGTCCGGAAACCCGGAGCGTGTGGTGGTGGCCAGGGCCGGGATCGAACCGGCGACCTTTCACTTTTCAGGCGAACGCTCGTACCAACTGAGCTACCTGGCCTCACACATGAGGCCGGGTCCGATTTTTCGAACCCGGCCCCTGGTGGCGACCCCGACGGGACTTGAACCCGCGACCTCCGCCGTGACAGGGCGGCGCGCTAACCAACTGCGCCACGGGGCCTCGTGGCTGAACAGGTCACGAAGACCTGCCCGTACCCCCAACGGGATTCGAACCCGTGCTACCGCCGTGAAAGGGCGGGGTCCTAGGCCGCTAGACGATGGGGGCTGAACCTCGCGGCTCAGCTCCAACGGCTATCCGTTGGGAGCCCGGAAAGCATACGACACGGGTTCGGGACTAACAAAACAGCACGTCAGAGGCGATTCGGGCGCCGATCGTCGCGCCAGGCGCGGTTCGCCGGCGGGTCGTGTCACACCGGGGTTCCCAGCGCCGCCGGTCGTTGCTACAGTCGGCGGCGAAGGTCATGAGTGCCAGCAGACAGCCCCGGCTTGCTGGCCGGCAACCCTCCTACCGCGGTGGGGTGCCCCGGGTGAAGACCTGGTCCGGCACATGTCGTGCCCGGACAAGCGCGGGCCTCCGATCGCATCCGGTGGTCCCTGACCCCGGAGGTGTCCGATGCCCACCGAAACCGCCCTGCTCGACCGTCCCGACGCGACGTCCGCGCTGCGCACCCACCGGCTGATCGACCCGCTGGCCGTCGTCCCGATCGCCCGGCTGCCCCGGGTGGGCCACCCGCACGCCCCCGGTCTGGAGATCGCCGGCGCCGGCGCGACCGTCCCGCTGACCGGCGGTGGCCGGATCGAGTACGCCAACCTGGACCACGGCGCCTCCGCCCCGGCGTTGCGCGAGGTCAGCGACACCGTCGAGCGACTGCTGCAGACCTACGCGAGCGTGCACCGCGGAGCCGGCTGGCACTCGCAGATCTCCACCTCGCTCTACGAGGGCGCCCGCGGCCCGATCCGTTCCTTCGTCGGCGGCCGCGCGGACGACGCGGTGGTCTTCACCCAGCACACCACCGACGCGTTCGGCCTGCTGGCGCACTGCCTGCCGGCCCGCACCACGGTCGTCGTCTTCGAGACCGAGCACCACGCCGCGTTGCTGCCCTGGGAGCGCTCGGCCGCGCGGGTGCTGCGCCTCCCGGCGCCGGCCTCCCCCGCCGCCGCGATCGCCGCCGCCGACGAGGCCCTGCGCACCCGGCCGGCCGGTCCGGCACTGCTGGTGGTCACCGGCGCCTCGAACGTCACCGGCGAGTTGTGGCCCGTGGCCCGGCTCGCGGCCGTGGCCCGGGCCCGCGGCGCCCGGATCGCCCTGGACGCCGCGCAGCTCGCACCGCACCGCGCCTTCTCCATCGACGAGCTCGGCGTCGACTACGTGGCGATCTCCGGTCACAAGCTGTACGCCCCGTTCGGCGCCGGCGCGCTGATCGGCCGGACCGACTGGCTGCAGGCGGCGCCGCCGTACCGGCTCGGTGGTGGCGCGACCGCGACGGTCACCGACGACGAGGTCACCTTCAAGCCGGTGCCGGAGCGGCACGAGGCCGGGTCGCCGAACGTGCCGGGCGCCGTGGCGCTGGCCACCGCCTGCCACCTGATCGCCGGCGCCGACCGGGACCGGTTGGCCTGCCTGGAGGCCGGGCTGACCGAGGCACTGCAGCAGGGTCTCGCGGACATCCCCGGGGTGACCGTGCACCGACTCTTCGCCGCCGCCGACGCCCAGACCATCGGCGTCGTCACCTTCACCATCGCCGGCCAGTCCTCGGCCGAGGTGGCCGCGGCGCTGTCGGCGGAGCACGGCATCGGCGTGCGCGACGGCGCGTTCTGCGCCCAGCCGCTGGTCCGCAGACTGCTCGGTGCGGCCGGTTGCTCGTCCCCGGACGGCAGCGGCCATGCCCTGCGCGCCTCGATCGGCCTGGGTACCACCACCGAGCACGTCAACCGGCTGGTCGCCGCCGTGTCCGACATCGCCTCCCGCGGGCCGCGTCTGCGCTACACCACCGCGAGCGGCCGCCCCGCCCCCGTCGCCGACGACCGCGAGCTCCCCCGCATCGCCGCCTGGCAGTCCTGACCCCCCACCGCGCGAGGATCAACTTCCTCGACGCGTGTGAAAATGCCGGGTTTGGGACTGGTGGGGCGCGAGTCGCCACTTTCATACGTGCAGGCGGACTCTCGCCCCCGGCCGCGAGCGTCGACGCTGCCCCCCCCACCCGCGCGAGGATCAACTTCCCCGACGCGTGTGAAAGTGCCGCGTTTGGGACTGGTGGGGCGCGAGTCGTCCACTTCGCACGCGCAGGCGAAGTTGATCCTCGCGCCACCCGGGGCCAGATCCTCGCCTTACCAGGGCGTGTGGGGCGGCGTGAAGGGTCAGGCCTCGTGCCGGCCGGTGCCCTCACCCTCTGGATCGACCGGGGTGTCGGACTTCTCGAGCAGATCCTGCACCGGGATCCCGGCGCCTGCGTGCGCGCCGGCGCCCGGATCAGAATCTTCCGACTCGTCGAACACGCCCGACGAGACCTCCGCCGTTCCGACGGCACCGGCCGCGGCCGCCCCCACCGAGACCGTTCCCGTCGACACGGAGGAAGCGACAGGCGCGTCGGCGGAGAGGGTCTCGGCCTTGAGGGAGGCCTCCTCGGCCTGCCGCTCCTGCAGCGCGGACATGGTGCGCAGCGGCGTCTCCTTCAGGAACAGCACGATCGCGAAGGCCAGCGCCGTCAGGCAGGCGGCGACGATGTACACGAGATGCGTGGAGGAGACGAAACCCTCGCGGTACGGGTGGGCGATGATCGGGTCGATCGTCGAGAGGAACGAGGAGTCGTTCTGCAGCTCGGCGCCGAGCCCGCCCAGGTACTGCTGCGCGGCGGCCGGGGTGGTCGCACCCGAGGCCTGCGCCACCGCGGCCTGGAACACCGGGTCCGACGACTTCGCCGACACCGCGGACATGATCTTGTCCGGCAGCGAGTTGAACAGCAGCGACAGGAACACCGCGACACCCAGCGTGCCTCCGACCGACCGGAAGAACGTCGCGGACGAGGTGGCGACGCCGATGTCCCGCGCCGGGACGGCGTTCTGCACCGCGATCAGCAGCGTCTGCATGTTCAGGCCCAGCCCGAGACCGACCATCACGAAGAAGATGTCGAGCAGCCAGAACGGCGTGTCGACCTGCACCGTGAGCAGCAGCAGGAAGGCCACCACCAGCAGACCGGTGCCGATCACCGGGAAGATCTTGTAGCGCCCGGTCCTGCTGGTCAGCTGACCGGAGATCACCGAACCGGCCATCACGCCGAGCATCAGCGGGATCAGCAGCAGCCCCGAGCTGGTGGGCGTCGCGCCCTTGACCAGCTGCAGGTAGAGCGGGAGGCAGCTGATCGCGCCGAACATCGCCATGCCGACGAGCGCGTTCAGCACCATGCCCTGGGAGAAGGTGCTGCTGCGGAACAGCCGCATCGGGATCAGCGCCTCGTCCTTCATCATGAACTCGACGCGGACGAAGGCGGCGACACCGATCACGCCCACCGCGATCAGGATCAGCACCCGCGCGGAGCCCCAGCCCCACTCCCGGCCCTGCTCGGCGACGATCAGCAGCGGCACCAGGCCGATGACCAGGGTGGTGGCCCCCCACCAGTCGATCCGGTGGTCGTGCCGGGTGTGCGGGATGTGCAGCACCCGGGCCACGATGGCCAGCGCGATGATGCCGATCGGCACGTTGATCAGGAACACCCAGCGCCATCCGGAGATGCCGAGGATGCTGTCCGCGCCGGCGAAGGCACCGCCGACCAGCGGGCCGATCACCGACGAGGCGCCGAAGACGGCGAGGAAGTAGCCCTGGTACTTGGCCCGCTCCCGGGCCGGGACGATGTCGGCGAGGATCGCCAGCGCCAGCGAGAACAGGCCGCCCGCACCGAGTCCCTGGAACGCCCGGAACGCCGCCAGCTCGTACATCGACGTGGCGAACGTGCAGGCCGCCGACCCGATGATGAACAGCGTGATGGCGGTGATGAACAGCGGTCGCCGCCCGTAGATGTCCGAGAGCTTGCCGTACAGCGGGGTACTCACCGTCGAGGTGATGAGATAGGCGGTGGTGACCCAGGCCTGGACCGACAGCCCGTCCAGCTCGTCACCGATGGTGCGGATGGCAGTGGTGACGATCGTCTGGTCCAGCGCGGCCAGGAACATGCCGGCGACCAGGCCGATCAGGATGGTGCGGATCTGCTGGTGGGTCAGACCGGCGGGCGTCGGGGCATCGGGAGCGGCAGCAGGCGCGGCGGGTACCGCGGTGCCGGGTTCGGCGGGACCGGAGGACATCAGATCGACCTTTCGGCGGGGTCGGGGAGCACAACCGGAGCGGCGGCGGCCGGCCCGGGGGTCTGTGGGGCGAGGGATGGGTCAGCGGTCATCGGGGCGAGCAGCACGGAGAGCACCTGGTCGCGGTGCATCTCCAGCCCGGCGGTGTAGCGGGCGAGCAGATCGGCGAAGCAGGCACGGTCCTGCTCCGGCCAGTCGGCGACGATCGGCGCCATCGCCTCGAGCCGGCGCTCGCGGGCGATGCGGACGTGCTCCAGACCGGCCGGAGTGGCCGCCAGCACCGAGGCGCGCCCGTCGGCGGGGTCCGCGGTCCGCTCGATGAGCCCGGACCGGACCAGCGACGCGACCTGGCGGGACACCGTCGACGGGTCCGCGCTCATCTCCGCCGCCAGGTCGGACGCCCGCTTCGGGCCCCCCTTGACCAGCCTGAACAGCAGGTACAGCGCCGGCAGCTCGGTGTCAGAGGCCATCATCCGCACCTTGATGGCCCCGTGCGCCTGCACCAGCGAGGCCATCGCCTCGCTGATCGCGTCGCAGGACGTCGCAGGCAGGGTCGCCACATCAGGCGCACCCACGGGAGCCACCGCTGCCGACATCACCACACTCCATCCACGATTAGTTGCGTGCACTCAGCAACTTTTGGCCGCCCGCCATCATGCGACCGGATCGTGAGGAACGCAAACGACATCCGCCGACGGCGGACGATCCGCTCTGCATCCCCGGTACCGACCGGCCGCGCGACGTACCCCTGCGGACGCCGACGGTGCCGATCCCGGCCTGCGATCCGAGGACCACCGGCGGTCCCCACCAGTGGCGGAACCCGGTAGAGCCGTGGATGACCGGGGCATCGGTCACCGTCCGCGATCACCGCTGCTCCGTCGGACGTATCCGCTGCTCCGATGGACGACGACCCTCGACCACCGCGGGTCACCGATGGTTGGCTCTACGTGTGCAGATTCATCGGGGACACCTCATCCATGTGACCGGATCGCCCACCGTGCAGGAGAGCGCCGCGCACCTCGTGGCGATCGAGGACGGGGCACTCGTCATCGGCGACGACGGCCGCATCCTGTTCAGCGGCGCCTACGCCGACCTGCCGGCGGAGTACGCCGGGGTCGAGATCGACGACCACCGACCGGCCTTCCTGCTGCCCGGATTCGTCGACACCCACATCCACTTCCCGCAGACCTTCGCCGGCGACGCCTACGGCGGCGGGCAGCTGCTCGAGTGGCTGAACGCCTGCATCTTCCCGTCCGAGTCCCGGCTGGCCGACCCGGAGTTCGCCGAGCGGGCGGCACTGGAGTTCGTCCGGCGGCGGACGGCGGCCGGCACCACCGCGGCCATGGTCTTCGGCTCCGCGTTCCCGCACGCCCAGGACGCCCTCTTCGAGCAGACACAGCGGGCCGGGCTGCGGATCGTCAGCGGACGCGGGATCCAGACCGTCGGACCGGACTCCGCCAAGCCCCTCATCTCGTCGGAAGCAGATGCGCTGCGGCTGACCAAGGCGGAGATCGACAAGTGGCACGCCGCCGACACCGGTGACGTGGCCACCGCACTGCTGCACGTCGCGGTGGTCCCCCGGTTCTCGCTCTCGGTCACCACCGGGACGCTCAAGAACCTCGGCGAGCTGTACGACTCGGTGCGCGGCAACGGCGTCTACTTCCACTCCCACCTCAACGAGAACAACCGCCCCGGCACCGGGGAGGTCGACTCGGTGAAGCAGAGCTACCAGGTGGAGACCTATCTCGACACCTACGACGGGAAGTTCCTGCCCGGTTCGCAGGTCGGCGGCAAGAGCTTCCTCGGCAGGCGCAGCATCATGGCCCACTCCGTGCACTGCACCGACGGCGAGCTCGCCCGGATGGCGGAGACCGGGACGTCCATCGCCCATTGTCCGGTGTCCCAGCAGTTCCTCGGATCCGGGACCATGCCGTGGCGCCGGACGATCGCGTCCGGGGTCAACGTGGCGGCGGGCACCGACTTCGGCGGCGGCGACACCTGGCTGATCTCCGAGGTCATGTCCGACGCGTTCAAGGTGCACATCTCCGAGCCCGGCGACGCGGCGATCTCGATGCATCCGGCCGAGATGCTCTTCACCGCAACACTGGCCGGCGCCCGCGCACTCGACATGGAGGACCGGTTCGGCAATCTCGACGCCGGAAAGGAGGCCGACTTCCTGGTCGTCGACCCGGCGGGCTGGGGCCCGACGGCCGCTGCGATCGACCACGGCATCCGGTCCGACGATCCCGAGATGGCCCGGGATCAAACACTGTTCGCCCTGCTGATGACGATGCGCGAGCCGGCCATCAGCCAGGTGTGGGTGCAGGGTCGCCGCGTCGTGGCACCCTGATCCGGTGCCCGGAGAGCAGATGACCCGCCCGGCGGCGGCCGGACCCGCAGCGGTCGGCATGACCGTGTACCACCGTTCCGGCGACCCTGCCGCGTTCCGGGAGTGGGCGGACCGGTTGATCGACGCGGCGCGTGCGCACCCGGGGTTCCGTGAGGGCGGCTCGGCGACGCCGGACGCGACCGAGCTGGACTGGTCCGTCGGGATCGCCTTCGGGTCCATGTCCGCCCTGGACGCCTGGCTCGACAGTGGGGACCGGCAGCGGGTTCTCGCGGAGGGGCGGGAGCGGGGGGTGCACCGCGCGGCCGAGCTGGCCGCCCGCGGCACCACCATGCCGCCGGCCGGCACCGCCGTCTTCGAGCACTCCGTCGAGGCCGCGCGCACCCAGGACTTCCTGGACAGTCAGCGCCGACTGTCCCAGGTCGCCGCCGGATTCCCTGGGTTCCAGGGCGTCGCCGTGCAGCCGGCGCCCGATCAGGGAGACGGCCCGGACGGCAGCACCCGGTGGATCTCGGTACTGCGGTTCCGCACCGGGGCCCAGCTGGAGACCTGGATGCACTCCGACGAGCGGGCGAGAGAACTGCCGGGCCTGCGGTCCTCGCTCGGCGAGGACTTCACCGAACTGACCGCCAGCACCCCCTTCGGCTCGATCGTCCGGGTCTCCGACGGACAGGCCCGGACGACGCCGCAGTGGAAGTCGGCCCTGCTGGTCCTGCTGGTGCTGTACCCGACCGTGATGCTGCTGTCCCGGTTCGTCGGACCGCTGCTCGCGGACGCCGGTGCACCGGAATGGTTGGCGATGTGGCTCAGCCAGATCCTCTCCGTCGGCCTGATGACCTACCTGCTGATGCCACTCGTGACCGGCCGGTTCCGGCGCTGGCTCGACCCGGTCGACGGCGCCGGCCTCCGCATCACCCTGCTCGGCCTGGCCGCCGCGCTCCTGGTGATCGCGATCTGCCTGGCCGTCTTCGGCACCGTGCAATGGCTGCAGTTCTGGGACTACCAGGATTGACCCTGGCGTCGCCGGGGACCTGCAGGAGGTCGGGCCCGACGCCCGGCCGTCCGGCGCAGGACCCACGGAGGCACACATGACGGTCATCGCGATCGAGGAGCATTGGAACCTGCCGGAGCTGACTGCAGCCGTGCGGGCCCTGCCGCCCGACCGCGGTGACCCGAGCACGGTGCTCGACGACCACGGTGACAACGCTTCGCTGCTGCACGATCTCGGCGACGGGCGCATTGCCGGGATGGACCGGCAAGGGGTGGATGTGCAGGTCCTGTCGCTCGCTCCGCCCGGCACCCACCCGCTCGACGCCACCGAGGCCGTCCGGCTGGCCACCACCGCCAACAACACGGTCGCGGCCGCCGTCGACCGGTACCCGGACCGGTTGAAGGCACTGGCGACGCTGCCGATGGGCGATCCCGCCGCCGCGGTCGCCGAGCTGGAGCGCACCACGGCGCTCGGGTTCGTCGGGGCGATGGTCTACGGCAGGGTCGGCGACCTCCCGCTCGACGACCCACGTTTCGACGAGGTCTTCGCGTCGGCCGCGGCACTGGGCCGTCCGGTCTTCGTGCACCCGCAGATCCCCGGCGCGCAGGTCCGCGCGGCGTCGTACTCGGGGTTCGACCCGGTCACCGAGCTCGGCCTGGCGACGTTCGGTTGGGGCTGGCACCTGCAGGCCGCGGAGGCGGTGCTGCGGCTGATCGTCCGCGGGATCTTCGACCGCCACCCCGGCCTACAACTGGTGTTGGGGCACTGGGGCGAGCTCCTGCTCTTCTGGACCGACCGGGTCGACAGCCTCTCCCGCGTGGCACATCTCGACCGGAAGGTATCGGACTATCTGCGGTCGAACGTGCACATCACCTGCTCCGGAATGCTGAACCCGACCTTGCTCCGACACACCCTCGAGGTGACCACCCCGGACCGGCTGCTGTTCTCCACCGACCACCCGTTCCAGCGGCCGACCGCGGGCGACATCCGCGACTTCCTCGACCACTTCCCCACCGACGAGTCCCGCGAGCAGTTCACCTCCGGCAACGCCCGGGCACTCTTCGGTATCTGAGTCCGGCCCTACGACGCAGTGATCTGCTGCAGTTCCTGACGGACGGTCCGCGGCTCCCGGCCGAGCAGCGCCGCCAGTGTCGCGTCGGTGCCGGCGAAGAAGCCGGCGGCGGCGGCCTGGTACATGCCGAGGGTGAACCGGGCCATCATCTCCGGCTGCCCGCCGGCGATCTGCCCGGCGAGCCAGGTGTCCTCGTCGACGATCTCGAACCCGATCGGCCGGCCGACCACCTCGGACAGCACGCCGGTCACCTCGGCGAAGGTCGGCGCAGCGCTCGCCGTGAGGGTGACCGGGCCGTCGACCGGCCGCCCGGACGTCAGGATCGCCGCGGCACCCACCGCGGCGTCCTCCCGGGATGTCCAGGACACCGGGCCGTCCGCGGGCAGCGACACCGTGCCGCTCTCCTGCCACCTCCCGAGCAGCCATCCCAGGCTGTGCAGGTAGAAGCCGTTGCGCAGCGAAGTCCACGCCAGACCCGAATCGGCGAGCAGGTTCTCGGTCGCCGCGTGCACCTGCGCCGGCCGGAACGGGGACGCCGGATCCGCTCCCTGATGACTGGTGTACAGCACCCTGCCCACCCCGGCGGCGACAGCCGCGTCGATCGCGGCACCGTGCAAGGCGACGGCGTCGGCCCCGGGATCGTTCGACGAGACCAGCAGCAACTGGTCGGCGCCGGCGAACGCGGCCCGCAGGGCGGCCGGATCGTCGTACCCGCCGCGCCGCACGTGCACCCCACGGTCGGCGAACCGCGCTGCCTTGCCGACATCGCGGGCCACCACCGTGATGTCGGCCGGCGGCACGGTCTCGAGCAGCTGTTCGACGGTGGCGCCGTTGAGCGCGCCGGTGGCTCCGGTGACGGTGATCATCGATCACTCCTTCTTGTTATCAGTGATTCGACAGCAGTGATACCATCGGAAACACAGCGATAGCAAGTCTGCGTTATCGTTGGAAGCATGATCGAGACCGCCGGCCGCACCGACACCCGGGCCCGCATCGTCGAGGTCGCCGCCCGGTTGCTGCAGGAGCAGGGGCCGGTGGCGGTGACCACCCGCGGCGTCGCCGAGCAGGCGGGCGTGCAGGCCCCGACGATCTACCGCCTCTTCGGCGACAAGGACGGCCTGCTGGAGGCGGTCGCCGAACACGTGATGAACGCGTTCGTGGCGGCGAAGGCCCGGCTGGTCGCCGACGCGACGGCCGCCGACGTCGACCCGCTGGACGACCTTCGGGACGGTTGGCGGACCCAGATCAACTTCGGCATCGCACATCCCGCGCTGTTCCGGCTGCTCGGCGACCCGGACCGGGTGCGACTCTCCCCTGCGGCACGCTCCGGCCGGGAGGTGCTGGCGGCCCGGGTGCACCGGCTGGCCCGCACCGGACGGCTCCGGGTCTCCGAGGACCGGGCCGTCGACCTGATCCAGGCGGCCGGCACCGGCGTGATCCAGACCCTGCTCGCCACCCCACCGGACCGGCGCGACCCGCAGCTCGCCGACGAGATGTGGGAGGCCGTGCTCGACCGGATCCTCACCCCGGACCCGGCGGCAGCCGACACCACGCGCGGCACAGGGAGAACAGGGAGCCCGGCAAGCACCGACGCGGCGATGGCGACGTCGGTGGCCTTCCGTGCTCTCGTCCCCGATCTCACCGCACTCAGCGCTGCCGAGCGGGCACTGATCGCCGAGTGGCTGGACCGCATCGTGAACAACACGTCCTCCGCACCGGCGCAGGCCGGCACCTCCGGGCCGACGACGCGCCGGCGCCGACAGCACTGATCGGGCAGGGGATCCGGTTCAGCGCAGTCGCCCTCCCGGATCGCTCATCCGGCCGACGGTCGCAGCGATCTCCTGCAGCAGTGCGGCCACGGCGGGCCGACGCATCCCGTCGAGTCGGCTGACCACCCAGTAGTCCAGCACCATAGACACCTCGTCGGCCAGCACCCGTTCCAGCTCGGGATGCTGCGCGGCCAGGAAGGTCGGCAGCAGCCCGAGCCCGGCGCCCGCCCGGGTCGCCGCGACGTGCGCCATGACGTTGGTCGACGTCACGGCGTCCTGCATCTCCGGGAGCAGCCGGCGGCCCACGTCGAGGGCGTCGACCTGCAGCATCGACGGAACGAAGTAGACCAGTCGGTGCCGGGTCAACCCGGCGGTCGACGTGGGCGCCGGGTGGTCGCGGAAGTACTCGGCCGAGCCGAACAGGCCCAGTTCGTAGGCGCCGAGCCGGTGCGCCTCGGCCCGGAGCACGTCTGGCTTGCCGACCACCACCTCGACGTCCGAACCGGAGCGCTGGGTGCCGGCCCGCCGGGTCGCGGCGATGATCTCCACCGTCACCCCCGGATGGCGCTGCCGCACCCGGGCGGCGGCCGGCGCGGCGACGTGCACGGTGAAGGCGTCGGGTGCGGACAGCCGCACGATGTCCTCCAACGGCGCCTCCCGCCCCTGTCCGGCGGTCAGTACCGCGACCGCCTCGGACACCTGCTCCGCAGCGGCGACCGCCTGCTGGCCGAGCGGGGTGAGCACCCAGGCACCGGAGGTGCGCGTCAGCACCTTCCCACCGAGCGCGCGTTCCAGCGCAGCGATCCGGCGGGCGATGGTGGTGTGGTTCAGCCCGCGCACCTCAGCAGCCCGGGTGAACCTCCCGGTACGGCCGACATCCAGCAGGATCAGCAGGTCGTTGGGACTGACGGACGCGGCCATCCGCGCATCCTTGCACGGCTTCCTGCGGCGAACGGCCCACCGGATGCACATTCCTGCACAGTCGAGGTGCACCATCCGCCATTGCCGGACCCGGTGCACCGGCCGACACTGGGACCGCTGCCGTGGCACCCACCCCGCGCGCAGCGGTTCCCGGGCGAGGACGCCGTGCCGCGGCGCGGTGTCCACCGGCCCCGCACGCAGTCACGTTCTCGGCAGAGGAGAGGACCGGATGATCACCGACGACCAGCACCGGGGACCGGCCGCCATCGACCAGGCCACCGCCGACCAGGCCACCGCCGAACAGGCCACCGCCGGCCGGAGCACTTTCGACCGGGGCACCTTCGACCATGGCACCTTCGACAGATTGTGGGACGACACGGTCGCCGCCCACGGGTCGAGCACCTTCCTGTTGTTCCACGACGCCGGCGGCACCGTCACCCGGTGGACCTACGCCGAGTTCGACGCCGCGGTCGCGGATGTCGCCGGCACGCTGGCCCGGGCGGGCGTAGGGCCGGGCACCCCGGTGCACCTGGTGCTGCGCAACTGCCCGGCCTTCGTCGCGATCTGGCTGGCCGTGGCCCGACTGGGCGCCTGGATGGTGCCGGTCGACCCCGCCTCGACCGCCCGCGACATCGACCGCCAGGTCCGTCGGATCGGGCCGGCGGTGGCCTTCGTCGCCGCGGCGGACTCCTCCGCCGAGCGGTCGGCGGCCTTCGCCGAAGGTGCGGCCGGACGGGTCGGCACCGTCGTCGAGCTGACCGAGGACGCCGGTGACCTCGCTCCCGGGTCGCCGCTGCGGCAGGACGCCGGCACGCATTCGGCCAGGGTCGGCGGACCGCAGCCGTCCGACCGGCTCGCGGTGATGTTCACCTCCGGCACCACCAGCGAGCCGAAGGGAGTGGAACTGACCCAGGCGAACTACGTCGCGGTCGCCGCCGGAATGGCGACCGCGGCCGGCCTGCGTGCGGAGCACCGCTGGTTCGTCACGCTCCCGCTGTTCCACGCCAACGCCCAGTACTACTGCTTCGCCCCGGCCATCGCGGTCGGCGCGAGTGTGGCACTGACGTCGACGTTCTCGGCCTCCGGTTGGGTCCCGCAGGCCAGGGCGCTCGAAGTCACCCACGCCAGCCTGTTCGCCGCCCCGATCCGGATGATCCTGGCCCGGTGCCCCGCCGAGGAGGCCCCGCTGCGACTCGGGCACGTCTGGTACGCACAGAGTCTCGGGGTCGAGCACCACCGCAGGTTCGGCGAGCTCGTCGGCACGGCACCACGACAGCTCTACGGGATGACCGAGACCATCTGCATCGTCACCTACGACCGCAGCGAGCCGCCGCAGTCCGACGTGATCGGCACCCCGGCCGACCGTCGCGTCCGGCTGATCGATCCGGTCACCGGGGAGGAGGCCGGCACCGGCGTCCCCGGCGAGATGCACGTGCACGGCGAGCGCGGCCGTGATCTCTTCGCCGGTTACCTCGATGCACCGGAGATCAACGCGCGGGTGTTCGAGGCCGACACGGACGGCACCGAGACCTGGTTCCGCACCGGTGATCTCGCCCAGGCGGACGACGACGGCACATTACGCTTCGTCGGCCGGATCGACGACGTGATCAAGGTGTCCGGAGAGAACGTCAGCCTCACCGAGGTCGAGGCCGCCATCGCCCAGGCGCCCGGCGTGCTCGAGGCCGCCGTCGTCGCCCAGCCCGATCCCGTCCGCGACCAGGTGCCGATCGCCTACGTCGTCCCCAAGGACCTGACCGACCCGCCGGCCGTCGACGACCTGATCGGCTGGGCGACGAAGAACCTCGCACCGGCCGCCCGACCCCGCGGGTGGCACGTCATCGACGCGCTCCCCCGCACCAGTGTCGGCAAGGTCCGCCGGTTCAAGGTCACCGAGGCCACCGCCGTCGACACGCCCACCCCGACACCATGACACCGAACGCACCCGGAGGAAACACCGCATGACCCTCGACATCCCCGCCACCGACGGACGTGTCGCGGTGGTGACCGGTGCCGCCCAGGGCATCGGGTCCAGCATCGCCGAGTACCTCGCCGGCCAGGGCCTGGCCGTGGTGCTGCTCGACATCCTGCCGTCCGTCGCCACCACCGCCGACCGGATCGGCGCGGCCGGGTACCACCAGCTGGACATCACCGACATCCCGGCGCTGCAGCACGCCGTGCACTCCACGGCGCAGGAGCACGGCCGGCTCGACGTGCTGGTCAACGTCGCCGGCACCTGCGGACGGCAGGGGTTCGAGGACCTGGACCCGGCCACCTTCGGCCGGGACATCGACACCAACCTGACGGCAACGGCTTTCGCCTGCCAGGCCGCGGTCTTCCCGCACATGCGGGAGCAGGGCAGCGGACGGCTGGTCAACATCGCGTCGGTGTCCGGCAAGGTCGGCGGCGTCGGCCCGGTCGATCCCGACGGCGGTGGTGGCCGGTCCGGCGCCGGCTACGCCTCCGCCAAGGCCGGCATCATCAACCTTTCCCGGTGGATCGCCCGCCAGGTCGGCGGCTGGGGCATCACCTGCAACGTGGTCGCGCCGGGGCCGATCGCGTCCCCGATGGCCGAAGGCGCCGAGTACGGCGTCGCCTCGATCCCGGTCCCGCGGATGGGCCGGCCGGCCGAGGTGGCCGCCGCCGTCGGCTATCTCATCGGCCCGGGATCGGACTACACCAATGGCACCTGCCTGCACGTCGACGGCGGCATGGTGATGGCCTGACCCGACGGTCGCACGCCGCTCAGAGCAGCGCCCGCACCGCCCCCGGGTCCGGACCTCCCGGCTCGAAGAGGATCACCGCGTCGTCGAAACCGGCCCCGGCGTAGCGCTGCAGGTCGGCGCGGAGCCGCCGGGGGTCGGTGTCCGGACCTGCGGGCACCGCGCAGACCACTGCCCGGCCACCGCCCGATTCACGGAAACGCACCAGGGCATCGACGATCTCGTCCGGGGTGCGCCGGTAGCCGGAGGCGAGCCAGCCGTCGAACTCCCGCGCCGCCCGCTCCACCTTTGCCCCCCAGGAGCCCAGCAGCAACGGCGGCCGGGCCGGCACCGGCGGGCTCAGATCCACCGGGTCCTGCTCGTCCAGCAGCGCCCGCAACCGCGCCACGTTCGCATCGAAAGTCCGGAACCTGGCCGTGAAGTCGCGATCCAAGATTCCATGATCGGTGTCCGTCGACCCCGGGCTCAGCCCGACCACCAGGCGGTCGCCGCATTCCGCCTGCAAGGACCGGATCCGGTGCGCCAGCGCCACCGGGTGGTGCAGCGGCACCTGTAGGGTCGCGGTGCCGAGCTCCACCCCGTCGGTCACCGCGGCCGCTGTGGCCAGCGCGACGAAAGCGTCCGGCACGAAGAAGCCCCGGCCGAGGATCTGCGGGATCCAGAGACTCTCGAAGCCCTCTCCCGCCAGCCGGCGGGCCCACCCGCCGACCGGGTACGGTTCCGCGGCGGTCAGGTGCGCGAGGGTCGCGCCGAGCCTCATCGGGTCAGGACTGCTTGAGAGTCATCGTGGTGCCCCAGGTGTCGCCGACCACATATCCGGTCGGCCAGGGGTCGGTGGGATCGACGGTGTAGGTGTGCAGCCCGGTGATCCAGGCCCGGCCGGTGATGGATGGGATGATCGCCGGCCGGTCGCCGCAGGTGGTCTCCGCGGTGATCCGGCCGATGAAGCGGGACCCGATGATCGACAGGTGGCTGAACTCCTGGCCCACACCCAGCTGCCCGCGGGCGTGCAGCACCGCGAGCCGCGCGGAGAGCCCGGTGCCGGTCGGCGACCGGTCGGAGCGCCCCGGCGAGACGATGCAGGTGTTCCGGGAGGCACCGCCCGGCGCGTCGAACGGCATGTTGAACTGCACGATCGACACCCCGCGGATGTCCGGGTTCTCCGGGTGCACCACATCGAACTGCTCGCGGGCGGCGATCCGGATCCGCTCGCCGAGCTCGGCCAGCTCCCGCGCCTCCTCCGGCGCGATGGTGAACTCCAGCGCCGAGGCATCGACCAGCGCGTAGAACATGCCGCCGTAGGCGACGTCCACCGGCACCGTGCCCAGGCCCGGGACCTCGAGCGGCGCGGCCAGCCGCTCGGCGAAGGCCGGGACGTTGGTGAAGGTGACGCTCTCGCACCTCCCGTCCCGGCAGCGGGCGGTGACCTCGACCGAGCCACCGGCCATGTCCAGCCGGAACACCGACTCCGGTTCCGTCATCGGCACCATGCCGGTCTCCAGCAGCACGGTCGCGACGCACATCGTGTTCGATCCCGACATCGGTACGTACTCGGTCGGTTCCATGATGATCGCGCCGGCGACGCAGTCGTCCCGGGTGCTCGGCACGATCAGGTTCACGTGCCGGGCCACACTGCCGCGGGGCTCCTGGATCAGCAGCCGTCGCACGTCGTCGTGCTCCGCCTCCATCGACCGCATCATCTCGAAGACGGTGGTCCCCTTGGGTGGCAGCACACCGCCGACGATCACGTCACCGATCTCGCCCTCTGCATGACACCCGACCACCCGGATCGTCCTGGTTGCGCGCATGGGGCGAGCCTACGATCGGACCGTCCACCTCCGCCGGACCAGTCGATGAGGAGACAGCCCCGTGTTCGCCGCCGTCCGCCCGACCCCGGCCGAGACCGCCGCCGCGCTCCCCGGCGACGGCGAGATCGAACGGGCGGACGTGGTGATGGACACCGCGTTCTCCGTGCCCGCGCCACCGGAGGTCGTGTGGCCGTGGCTGCTCCAGCTCGGCAAGGGGCGCGCCGGGTGGTACCTGCCCACATCCGTGGAGCGATTCCTGCCGCGGCGACACCGCGCTGTTCGTGAGATCCACGACAGTTGGCTGCATCTCGAGATCGGCGAGCGGGTGCCCGACTACGGTCCCGGGGACGCGCACCTTCAGGTGGAGCTGCTCGACCCGCCGCACCACCTGGTGTACTCGACGCCGCGGAAGAAGATGCTCGGCATCTGGTCGCTGCACCTGACCACGGAGGGCACCGGCACCCGGGTCGCGCTCCGGCTCCGGCTGGGCCCGGTACGCCGCCGGCGGCTCGCCCGCACACTCGGCGGACTCTTCGACCGGCTCACCGTCCTCGGGATGGCCGCCGGCCTCCGGGAACGGCTGGCGCACCGATAGCAACGTCAGCGCACGACGGCGTACCGGAGGTGCGTGACGTCGGGCGCGGCGACCACCTCGACGGGGCGGAGCCGGATGTGGCCCGGCAGCTCCTGGAAGAAGCGGCGGCCGGCGCCGAGCAGCACCGGAACCTGGTGCAGGATGACCTCGTCGACCAGTCCGGCCGCCAGCGCCGCCGTCGTCGCCCCGCCGCCCATCAACGCGACGTCCTTGTCCCCGGCGAGCTCCCGCGCCACCGCCACGGCGTCCTCGATGCCCGTGCTCACCAGGTGCTGACGGTCCGCCGCCAGGGCGGGGCGATGGCTCAGTACGACGAGTTCCGCCGCGGGATGCGGGGTCCCGCCACCTTCCCACCCGGAGTCGTCGAAGGTGTTCCGCCCGGCCAGGCTGATCCCGACCCGGCCGGCCACCGCGTCGAAGAAGTCCACGCTCTCGGCGCTCAACCGGAATCCTTCGAAGACCCGGCTCGGCGTGTCGCCTCCGAAGTACCAGTCGAACAGCACTCCGCCGTCGCCGAGCCCGTTTCCGTGGCTCGGGCCCCGGCCGGTGATGAACCCGTCCACCGACACCGCGTGCGCGACGAACACTCCCGTCATGACTGCCTCCTGTTCCTGGCCTCTGTACCGCGGTCGGACGCGACGCTAGCCGCGGCAGGCGGGACCCGGACGGTGCAGCCGCCGAGGACGCGCGTTCTGTTCAAGCGACCGGGTCTGTCCGGTTCCGGATGTGCGGCGGGCTGCTCAGGCCGCGCGGCCTCGCAGCCGGTCGGCGCGGGCCAGCAGCGGGCCGAAGGACGCGATGTGCTCGTGGCCGCAGGCACAGCGGTCGTCCCTGCCGTGCAGCAGCTCCGTCGGATTCAGTCCGGACAGCCGGCGGCACTCGCGGGTCAGATGCGGATGGTCGGCGTACCCGGCGACCTCCGCCCAGTGCGAGAAGCGGGCGGGCAACGGAACGGCTCGGGCGGATCCGGCGCGCTGGGTGAGCGCCAGGTAGGCCTGGAACCGCAGGGTGCGCTGCAGCACCTTCGGCCCGGTGCCGACCGATTGCAGCATCCGCCGCCGCAGCGCGCTCCCGGACAGTGCGAGATCATCCGCCAGTGAAGCGATCTCACCTGCATCGGGCACGGACAGGCGGGCCACCGCTGCCGCCACGACGCGATCCGCCGGCCGGGCGGCGGCCCGCTCGCGCAGCGCGGTTTTGAGCTGCCGCAGCGCGGCCACCGGATCCGGAGCGGCTCCGATCGCCGCGGCCAGCCGCTCGCCGTCGGTGCCCCACAACTCGTCCAGCGGCACGACGCGGTCCAGCAGCGCGGTCGCCGGCACGCCGCAGACGCGCCCGAGTGCCCCCGGACGCAGTCGTGCCCCGATCACAGTGGTGCCGGGAGGCAGCAGTTCCGGCAGAGCGGTGGTCAGCGGCCCGATCAGCCGCGGGACCGCACCTGGGACGCAGTGGATCTCAGCGCCGCCGGTCGGCAGGTTCCGCTGCAGGTACGGCGCCCCACCGGTGGACTGGACCCAGACAGTCCGGACGATCCCCGACAGAGCGGGCGGCGGCAACCGCTCGACATACGTCTGGCCCGTGGACATGTCGCCCGATCCTAGCCGCCGATGGCTGCGTCGGGCCGGCGGTCCGGCACATTCGGGCGCGGCCACCTGTTCGCCGACCCGTGCCTGCGGTGCGCCCGCTCGGTGCTGTGCTCCGACACCTCCGGTCAGCGCAGGAAATAGCCCTGCTCGGACAGCTCGTAGGCCACCTGTCGCCCGGTCCGGTTGACGAGCACCGCATCCGCTGCCGCAAGAAATGTGGTCGTCGAGTGCCGCTTGCCCGACTTCAGCGTCGCGGTGGGAGCACCCACCACCGAAGGTGGTTGCACTGTCAGGTATCCCGTTCCCGCGGCCGCCGACAACGTACCGAGCACGGCTCCGTACTGCGGTGCGTATCCACCGACGGTGTCGTCGACGGCAACGGCAGGAATGGGGATCCGGGCGTTCGCCGGCAACGGTGTCGTCCGGGAGTCCATGGCCTCGCCACCGGCGTGGTAGGTGCCGGCGGCCGACGGGACCCCGGGAACGAAACGGCCCTGCACGTCGAGGATCAGCCGCACCCGGCGGGGCGACCAGTTGGCGATCATCACGGATCCGGACTCGTCCGCGGTGACGACCGTTGTCCGGGACTCGAAGGTGCCCGGCCCGTCCGCACCGACGACGGTCCAGTTGACCAGCACCGAGCCGACGGATGCCGGCAGCCCGACCGTTCCGCCGGGCCGCCACTCGAACATCTCGCCCGCCGCCACGTAGATGTCGACGGCACGGACCGGCCGGAGCGGTACCAGTGCTCCCGGTGTCCGGGCAGCGCCCGGCAGGAAGTAGCCCGAGATGTCCACGAAGACCTGGACCGTCCGCGACGACACGTTCCGCAGAGTGACGGTGCCGTCCGCATCCACCGGTGTGATCACCAACTGCGAGACGGTTCCGGCCTGCGTGGTGAAGTTCGTGGTGGCCATGCCCGGGATCGTGCTCCCGCTCGGGTACACCTGCAGGTAGCCGGACGCGGCGGGCTCGGCGACGGTGACGCCGAACGCAACGGCCGACACCGCTGCGGGAACGCCGCCGATGCCGGCCACCCGGACCTTCTTCGTGCCCCCGGCCGGGATGCCGGTGCCGGCGGTCGTGCGGGTGTCCAGCACACGCACCGGGCGGACCAGTTGCAGCGCCCCGGGCGCCGCCACCTGCCCCGGAGCGCCGGTGGTGATCGCGAACGACACCCCGTCCCCGGCACCGATGCCGATGACGGAGCGGCCCGCGAGCGCACCGTCGGTGTACACCTCAGCAGGAGCGGAACGACCACCCGTGGTGCCGCTGCCGATGGCACCACGGGAGCGGTCACCCCAGCAGATCATCCGACCCGATGCCAGCGCGCAGACATGGGTCGCGCCGACCCGGAGTTGACTCACGGTCCGCCCGGCCAGCACGCCGTCCGTGACCACCGGACCCGGAGTCGGGTCGTGGACCCATCGGCTCTGCCCGCCGGTCTGGCCCCGGTTGTCCAGTCCCCAGCACCACGCGGCACCACCGACGGTCACCGCGCACACAGTCCCGCCGCCCACGCCGATCGATGCGAAGTCCGGGCGCGGAAGCTCCTCCGGTACGCGGGTGGCCGTGGGGCTCGTCGTCGCCATGGGCGTGCCTGCGAGATCCCACTCCACGACACCCCAGCAGTGTGACCAGTTGTCGGCCAGCGCACAGGTGGTACGCCCGCCGGCCGACATCGCCGTGACGGAGCGCCCGACCAGGGTTCCACCGGCGAGGACGGGCGATCCCCGGTCCGTCTGCGTACCGTCCCCGAGTTGGCCGTGGTCATTGGCCCCCCAACAGCGGACGGCGCCGGCGGAGGTCACGCACGTGTGGTCGTCGCCGGCGTCGATCGCGTCGACGCGCGGCACGGCCGACCCGAGCAGGGCAACCACCGGAGTGGCGGCCCCACCGCCGATCGTTCCTCGTCCGAGTTGCCCACGACTGTTGTCGCCCCAGCAGTACACACGGTCGCCGGTCAGCGCGCAGGCGTGATCCCGCCCCACGGCGATGGCCGTGACCGGGCGACCGATGAGCGCGCCGCCGACCCGGACCGGCAGGCCGATCCCGTACGGGTGGGGTCGACCGTCACCGGGGCTCCTGGTCCTGCCCCAGCAGAACACCTTCCCGGACGCGAGTGCGCAACTCATGCGCTCCGCCGCGTCGACCGCGGTGACGGTGAGTCCGTCCAGGGTCCGCTCACCCCAGACCGGCGACGGCACCGGGAAGGCCTGGTCGGCAAAGGATCTCCCGTCGGCGCGGGGTGTCTGGCGGGTGCCGCTGCCCACCACGTCGCCCCAGCCGAGCAACGTGGTGGGTGCCGCGGCGGAGGTCCGACCGATGGCGGGCGTCCCCGTTGCGCCGGTGGGGACATCCGCCCCGGCGGGTGTCACCGCCACCGTGCCCATCACGACCAGCAATGCGGTCAGGACATGCAGCAGATGCAGTCGTGGGCGTGACATCGGACGGCCCCCTCGCTCTCACCGGTGTCAGATCGGTCCGGACACCGTAAGCGCGATCACGCCGACCTGCACGGCCGGCTGCGCGGTGGCGACCTCGGCCTCCGCCCGGCCATCCGCGCCCTTCCACCGCGACAACCGCGGTGGAACGGCACAGATCAGGGCCGGCCACACGACAAAGGTCAGGTCCGGACGACCACCTTCCCGACATTCCGGCCCGCGAACAGGTCGACCATCGCCTGCGGCGCATGCTCCAGGCCGTCGTACACGTCGGTCCGCAGGTCCATCCGGCCCGCCCGCCACAGATCCGCGAGCTCGGAGACCGCCTCCGCGGCGCGGTCGGCGAAGGCACCGGCCCGGAATCCGCGCAGGGTGAGGTTCTTCGCGGTGGCCAGGAAGAGGTTCCGCGGCCCGGCGGCGATCCCGCCGTCGTAGCCGGAGATCGAGCCGCACAGCGCGACCCGCCCGAACGGCCGCAGATGGTCGATCGCCGCCTCCAGGTGGTCACCGCCGACACTGTCGAAGTAGACGTCGATCCCGTCGGGCGCCGCGCGGTCCAGGGCAGGCCCGACCCCGTCGCGGTGGTTGAACACCTGGTGCAGGCCCAGATCCTGCTGCAGATACTCCAGTTTCGCCGGACTCCCGGCGCTGCCAATGACCCGGCAGCCCCGGGCGAGAGCCAGCTGGGCGACCACACTGCCCACCGCGCCGGCGGCAGCGGACACCCACACCACGTCCTCGGGCCGGACCTCGCAGACGAGGAGCAACCCCGCCCAGGCCGTCAGGCCGGTCCCGCCCAGCAGGCCGACCCACACCTCCGGCGGGGCGAGCGTGGGATCCAACCGGGTCAGCCGCCCCGCGCCGCCCAGCGCCGCACCGGCGTCCACCACCGCGATCTCCCGGTAGCCACGGGCGTGCTGCACCAGATCCCCCGGCCCGAAGCCCTCGGCCCGGCTCTCCAGCACCTCCCCCACGGCCGTGCCCTCCAGACCGGCCCCGAGCGCAAGCGGCGGCAGGTAGCCGGCCGGGGTCGTCTCCCCCATCCTGATCCGGATCGCCGCGTCGACGGAGTGGTGCGAGGTCCGCACCAGCACCTGGCCGTCGCGCAGTGCGGGCACCTCGACCTCGGCCACCCGCAGGTCATCCACCTCCAGCCGTCCCTGCGGCCGACGGACGAGCTGCAGCTCCCTGGTGATCATCCGATCCCTCCTGTCCCGGCACCGGCGCCGGGTGCGCGCACCCATCTTGAAGTGAATTCAGGTTTATCACGGACCGCGCGCGATGTCAGGCCCGACCCCGACGGCACACGGTGCCCACTCGTTCGGCTGTGCCGCCGGCCGCCGTCCGGTGCCAGGCTAAAAGCCCATCCGCCCGACCCGGGAGTGGCGATGATCATCGCGTCCTTCAACGTCGAGAACCTGTTCTCCCGGCCGAAGGCGATGGACGTCCCGGCCGGCGTCGGCGGGCCGATCCTGGCCGCACACGCCGAGCTGCAGACCCTGCTCGAGGAGCCGGAGTACACGCCGACCATCAAGGAGCGGATCCTGATCCTGCTGCGCAAGCTCGGCCTGGAGTGGTCGGACACCACCGGGTTCGCCGTGCTGCGCAAGATCCGCGGACAGTTGCTGCGGCGCAGCACGAAGAGCGACACCGTCGAGGTGGTGGCCGGCGGCCGCGGCGACTGGATCGGCTGGGTCGAACTGGTGAAGGACACCATCACCGCGCAGGCGATGACGCACACCGCGATGGTGATGCGGGACATCGACGCCGACATCCTCGGCGTGGTCGAGGCGGAGAACCGGCCCACGCTCGACATGTTCAGCGCCGCACAGCTCCTCGCCGTCGACACACAGCCGTACGAGCAGGTGATGGTGATCGACGGGAACGACACCCGGGGCATCGACGTCGGGGTCATGGCCCGGGCGGCCTACCCGCTCACCTCCATCCGTTCGCACGTGTTCGACACCGACGCCACCGGCCCGGTCTTCTCCCGTGACTGCCCGGAGTACACGTTCGGCACCCCGGGAGGCAACGAGATCACCGTCCTGGTGAACCATTTCAAGTCGAAGGGCTACGGGTCCAGGAACGACCCGACCGGGGCGAAGCGACGCAAGCGGCAGGCCACCCGGGTCGCACAGATCTATCGACAGCTGATCGACGCCGGGAGGCGCCACGTCGTCGTGCTGGGCGATCTCAACGACGATCCCACCAGTACCGCCCTGGAGCCACTGCTGTCCGGCACCGGACTGCGCGACATCAGCGAGCACCCCGACTTCGCCTGGGGCCCGCGGAAGGGCACCTACGGCGGCGGGAACGAGAAGGACAAGATCGACTACCTGCTGCTCTCCCCCGACCTCTACGACACGGCCACCGGTGGGCAGGTCTTCCGCAAGGGTGTGTACCACGGGCCGCGGGTCGACGATCCGTGGGAGATGTACGAGACCCTGACCTCACCGGCCCTGGCGGCTTCCGACCACGCCGCTATCACCGCGACGCTCGACCTGGCGTGAGACCCGGACCTGTTCAGCCGCCGATGATCTCGTCGGCGGACAGGCCGACCGCGGTCAGCCGGCTGCGCACCGCGGACTCGAGTTCGGCATCCAGCAGCAGTGCCCGCAGCGCCTCCCGCTCCCGGTGCTTCTTCGGCGTCGGCTCCTCGCCCTCGGTCGGCTCGTAGGAGTCGCCGCCGCGCCAGACCGCAGCGGTCCGCACGGCCTCCCGGGTGAACGGGGTGGACCGGAACGTCTCGCCCTCGGCATGGAACAGCACGGTCCACACCCCCTGCAGCGGAGCGGAGATCGCCGCCTCGAACACGCCGGATGCCACCTCGGTCAGCCCCTGTTGCCAGCTGCTGCCCACCGGGTCGGTGATCGTCGCGGTCACCTTCGCCCGGCCCGCCACCGGGATCCCGTACTCGGTGAGCGCCGCGGACAGGTACAGCGTGGCGCCGGGTTCGTTGGAGTCCTGCTTGATCCCCACGTCCATCCGCAGACTGCTCGAGGCATGCACCAGCAGCACGCCACCGACGCCGCCCCGGCGGATCTGGACGAGCTCGTCCCGGGTCAGGCCCTCGTGCTGCGAGGCAACCTTCACCGCGTTCTTCGGCAGTTCGACGCGGGCCAGCCAGGTCCCGGTGTGGGCACCGGCACCGATCGGCGCCGGCAGGGTGAGCCGGTAGTAGACGACCTCGTCGCCGAGCCGGGTGTAGTTCCGGCCGGAGAGCCCGTTCACGAACGCCGGGTCGACGACGTCGCCGTCCGGGGTCACCAAGGTCAGCGACACCAACCACGGGTAGCGGGTCAGCAGCACCACGTCGAGGGTGAAGTCGGTCTCCGCCACTAGGAACGGCACGTCCACCGTCTGCCCGACGGCCACCTGCACCGGCGGGTCGACGACTACCTCCTGGTTCTTCACGCCGGCGAGCACCTGCAGGAAGTACTTGGCCAGCCGGTAGCGGCTGTCCGGTCCGAGATCGCCGGTGAGGACGCAGTACCCGCCGGTGCCGGCGGTGACCGCGGTGAGCCCGACCGGCTGGATGTTCTCCGCCCGGCCGAGCGCGACGGCGAAGGTCCGGTCGGTGATCGACGACGAGACGTCGCGGAGGAACTTGCCCTGGTTCTCGAAGCCGTCGGTGAACACGATGGCCGACTTCGTGTCGTAGCCGTTCACCGGAGCCAGTTCACCCTGGCCGAGCGCGAGACCGTCTCCGATGGAGGTCATCCCGGCCGGGTTCGTGGCGAAGGTGTCGATCTTGTCGCGCAACGCGTCCCGGGCGATGTCGATGCCGGCGGCCGGTGCCGCCAGCGGCCCGGCCGGCGGGACCAGCACCGGCCCGGCGTCGGTGTCGAAGCCGACGATGCCGACCGCGTCGCCCTCCTGGACGTAGTCGACGAGGATGTTGGCCGAGTAGTGCAGCACCTCCATGCGAGTGTTGGACGCCACCCCGGACGGCGAGTCCATCGACCCGGAACTGTCCAGCACCAGCATGACCGCCGCCGTCACCGGTGCCACGGTGTTCGCCACGATCGGCACGGTCCACACCTGGTCCGTCTGGTCATGGCGGACCGTGATGCTCCCGGATGCCGTTGCGCCGGCGGTGGTCCCGGTGAAGGCGACCCAGATCAACGCCTCCTCCAGGCTGCTGTACTGCGCCGTGCCGGCCAGGGAGTCGGTGGCGCCGAGCGGGAGCGAGAACGGCGCGGTCGGCGCGGTCACCACCGAGACGGTCGACGGGTGCAGGCTGTGCACGTCCACCCGTACCGCCCGGAAGGTGGTCTCGCCCTCGGGGATGTCGTTGAACTCGACGGTCTGCGTGACGAGGTCGACGGTCCACGCAGCGCGACGGACGGCGGCCCGCGCATCGATCCGCCCCGCGCCGTACCACTCGCTGGTCGCCGGCCCCAGGTACCCGGGGTCGCTGGAGATACGGCCGTCGACGTCCCGCCAGCGGCCGACCGGGTCGGTGTTCCCGGTGTCGACCTTGATCGCGGTCCGCCGCAGGATGTCGCCGACCTGCTGCCAGCTCAACTGCGGGTTGGCGGAGAGCATCAGTGCCGCAACACCTGCCGTCACCGGAGTGGCGTAGGAGGTGCCGCCGAAGTCGCTGCGCCAGGCGCGGTCCGCGAACACCACGGCGGTGCCGTTCGCGAACGCGGCCGGCAGCGCCATGTCGAGACCGATCCGGCGGTTGGCCGCGTCGACCGAGGTGATGGTCCGTCCGCGCGAGGTTGTTGCCGAGGTCGGTCCCACCAGGACGGAACCGCCGACCGCCGCGCCGGCGACGCTGTCGACGTCGATGGTGGACGCCGCGGCTCCGCTCGCCGCTCGGAGGGTGGTGGACGTGACTGCCGATCCCGGTACGGCCGTGCCGGTCGGGGTGCTCCGGTGGGTCGCGGTGAAGGCTCCCCAACTGCCGGGCGGGTTGTGGCCGGGGGCCTCGGCATCGTTGGTCAGGGCGCAGAAGTCGACGGTGGAACCCCAGTTGCTGTACCAGGTCTGGCGTTCCGTGGTCCCGTCCGGGTCGAGGCTCACCGCTGAGACTCCGTAACAGCGGTTGTACATGCTCCACGGGCGCCGGTTGGTGTCATCCAGGTCGACCGTGTCGTTGCCGGCCGAGAACATCAGCACGGTGCCGAGCCCGCTCCGGCCATCGTCGGTCACCGCGTCGAAGGTGTCCTGCATCAGGGCGGAGATCGGGGCATTCACGCTGGATCCGAAGCTGTTGGTGATCACACCGGCGCCCTGCGCCAGCTGCGCCGGGAAGCCGGCCGCGGAGCTGTCGGCGTCGAGCCCGGCCAGCCACAGGTACAGCTCGGCGAAGCGGGTCTCCGTGCCGGGGTGCCGCGTGGCCAGCAGCCGGGTGTTGCCGGCGACCCCGCAGATGCCGATCCCGTCGTCACTCCGGCCGGTGATGGCGGACGCACAGCACATGCCGTGGTCGGGGTTGTCGCCGGAGTTCGTCGCGTTGTGGTTGTTCACCATCGACCCGAAATCGAAGAGCTGGACGACCTTGTCGCGGCCGTCGGACACGGTGCCGCCGATCGCCGGATGCCCCGGGTCGACCCCGTTGTCGACCACCGCGACGATCAGGTCGGGGTCGCCGAAGGTGTGCGTGGCGTCCAGGTCACGCAGCACCTGCCAGGCATCGGGGATGCCCTCGAGCAGGAAGTCCCACTGCTGCGGGAACAGGAAGTCGTTCGGCGTCACCGCATCGGGCACCACGGTGGCTGCCAGATCCGGTTCCGCATAACGGATGCCGGGTTCCGCGGCGAGTCGGTCGATCTTGCCGAGCAGGTCGTAGCCACCCCCTTCCGGGGAGCGGAACACGTAGGTGTTCCGCAGCGCGGAGAACCGCTTGACCACCTCGAAGCCGTTGCGGGCGGCCAGGTCCACCGGATCGACGTCGTCCATCAGCGAGACGTGCACGGTGCCGGTCAGGAACGCCGCCGAATCTTCGCCCAGCTGCACCAGCGCACCCACCTCCTCGACGTCGTCGCCGGAGCGTCCGCGTAGGCCGCGGACCGCATCGTCGACCAGGACGGCTCGTTGGGCGAAGACGGCCGGGGCATCGGCGGGCTGCTGTCCCTGCAGTTCGGGGAGCCGGACCACGGTGACACCGGGGTCCGCGAACCTGATGACCTCGCCGTCCGCGACGTCGGCGCCCGCCCGGCCGGGCGTCGACCTGACGCCCACCGCATCGTGCACCGGACGGAACGGCACCCGCACCCGGCCGCGGAAGTAGGTCGGCCAGCCGACCGGACCGAGGACGAACTGCTCCACACCGTCGTCCCGTTGCGGGTACTCACCGCCGGTGTCGCGCTCGTCGGTCGCCCACCCGTCGGCGATGACGCTGACCCGCGCCGGGAGCGAGGCGGGCAGGTCGAAGCTCGTGCGGCCGCGCCGGTCGGTCTCCGCGGTGATCCGCGATCGGTCCGGGTCGATGCGGGTGACCCGGGCGCCGACGACCGGCGTGCCGTCGGTCGACGTGACATGGACGGTGAGCGTGGTGGTCGTGGGCATGGCGGCGGCTCCCGGTGGATGGGGACGTGCTGTCACCACTCACGACGGGCGGAGCCGGGCCCGGATACATGACCGGCCGATCGGCCGCCCGTGACTTCGGACCGTCCCATGCGTGATCGGCCGCCCGCCGTTCCCTTCCTGAGCCCGTTGGTACTCCGATCCACGATCGCCCGCGATGCAAGGCGGATCGGCGTCCCGGGGTCAGCCGGACGCGGCCCCGGCCAGCACGGCGGCGAAAGCCGCACCGAGAGTCGTTGCCACTGTTTCGGAATCGCCGAGGTAGCCGGCCACCATGGCGCCGTCCCGCAGCAGCATGAGCCGGCCGGCGACGGCGTCGGCATCGGCGACTCCGGCCTCGGTCGCGATGGCGGCAAAGGTCCCGAGGATCCACCGGCGGTGCCGGTCGACGACGGCCCGGACCGGACTGTCCGCATCCGGGAACTCGGCAGCAGCGTTGATGAAGGCGCAGCCGCGGAATCCCGGGCGGCAGCTCGCAGTACCGATGCCGTCGGCCAGCGCCTGGAGTGAGGCGGCCGGTTCCCCGGGGCGGCGCACGCTGCTGATCCAGGCCTGCTCGGCGGCGGACTGCGCTTCCAGGTAGGCGACCACTAGATCGGATTTGGACCGGAAGTGGCGGTAGAAGGTGACTTTCGTGATGCCGACCTTCTCGATGATCCGGTCGGCGCTGGTCGCGTGGATGCCGTGGGCGTAGAAGAGCTCGTTCGCCGCGTCCAGGATGTGCGCCCGCGTGGTCGGTCCCGACCGGGTACGGGCTGTGGTCTCGGCGGGCATCGTCCTTCTCCGGTCCTGGACCGGCACTGGTTGCACCGGCGGTTGCCATCAGTCTATGGTCGAGCGAGTAGACGAACTAGTAACTCTACCGATTCGACCCTCACCCAGGAGACGCTGATGACCGTTGTCGATGCACCCACCCCCACCTCCGCCGCCCGGGCGTTGCGCCGGCTCTACGTCGCCCGTGCAGTGGTCGCCGCCGCCTGGGCTGCGGTTGTCCTGGTGGCCGCGCCTACGGTCGGACCGCTGCTGACGGTGCTGCTGGCCCTCTACCCGCTGATCGACGCCGTCGCCGTGTTCCGCCAGCTCCGCCTCGGCGACCAGCGGCAGGCCGCGCCGACCGAGTGGATCAACGTGGGCGTCAGCGTTCTCGTCGCCGTCGCGCTCGGTGTGGCATCCACCGTGTCGATCGGCGCCGTCCTCACGGTGTGGGGCATCTGGGCGATCGGATCCGGTGTGCCGCAACTGATCACGGCAATCCGTCGGCGCGCCGGCGGCGGTCAGGTGGCGCAGATGCTCAGCGGCGGCATCTCCGTGCTCGCCGGCGGCGGCTTCGTCGTCCAGGGACTGCAGGGGGCGGACAGTCTCTCCGGAATCGGCGGTTACGCCCTGCTGGGTGCGGTGTTCTTCCTCGTCTCGGCCCTGCTGCTCGGCCGGCCGCGTCGCACCACCTGAGCACCGCGCGAACACTGGGCCGATAGTGTTCCGTGATCACCCGGTCACGGACAGGAGCCAGAAGAGTGCCCAACGTCAGGGACGTCACCCACCAGCTGCTGCGCGACCTGGGCGTGACGGTGTTCTTCGGCAATCCCGGTTCCACCGAGGAGACCTTCCTCAAGGACTTCCCCGATGACTTCACCTTCGTACTGGCGCTGCAGGAGGCGTCGGCGATCGCGATGGCGGACGGGTACGCGCAGGCGACCCGGCACCCGGCGCTGGTGAACGTGCACACCGCCGCCGGCCTCGGCAATGCGATGGGCAACCTCATCACCGCGGCGATGAACCACACCCGCTGATCGTCACCGCCGGGCAGCAGACCCGCGAGATGCTGCTGCTGGAGCCATGGCTGACCAATGTCGAGCCGGAGATGCTGCCCAAGCCGTGGGTGAAGTGGAGCTACCAGCCGGTGCGGCCGGAGGACGTCCCCGCGGCGTTCATGCGGGCGTACGCGATGGCGGTGCAGCCGCCGGCCGGACCGGTGTTCCTCTCGCTGCCGCTGGACGACTGGGACAAGCCCTGTGCCGCATCTGCTGTCGTCCGGTCGGCGTCGACCAGGATCGCACCGGACCCGGCGCGACTCGCGGAGTTCGCCGCGGCCGTGGCCGCCGCCCACGACCCGGTCCTGGTGCTCGGCGCCTCGGTGGCGCGCGGCCAGGGCTGGGATGCCGCTGTCGCCGTCGCCGAGAAGCTGAACGTCCCGGTCTGGGCCGCCCCGGCCAGTGAACGGGCCCCGTTCCCGGAGGACCACCCGCTCTACCTCGGCGGCCTGCCGTTCGCCACCGGCCCGCTGTCCGACAAGCTCGCCGGGCACGACCTGGCCCTGGTGATCGGCGCCCCGGTCTTCCGCTACTACCCGTACGTCCCGGGCAGTTACCTGCCGGACGGGATGCGGCTGCTGCACGTCACCGACGACCCGAACGAGGCCGGCCGCGCACCGGTCGGCGACAGTCTGCTCGCCGACGCCGTTCTCACCCTGGAGCAACTGCTGCCGCTGCTGCCCGCCCGCACACCCGGGCGCACCCGCACCCCGGTCGAGCACCGGATGGCCCCGATGCCGACCGCCACCGCCGCCGCGACCACGACGGACGGTCCGCTGCAGGCGCGGCAGGTCTTCGAGGTGCTGAACGAGGTACGGCCGCCGCACACCGTGCTGGTCGAGGAGTCGCCGTCCAACCTGGCCGACCTGCACGCGGCGTGGCCGATCACCGAGCCGGACACCTTCTACACCTTCGCCAGCGGCGGCCTCGGCTGGAACCTCCCGGCGTCCGTCGGCATCGCGCTCGGCGAGCGGGACAGCGGCCGGCACCGCCCGGTGGTCGCGATCATCGGGGACGGGTCGTTCCAGTACTCGGTGCAGTCCATCTGGACCGCGGCGCAGCACGACCTGCCGATCCTGTTCGTGGTGCCGCGCAACGGCGAGTACGCGATCCTGAAGTCCTTCGCGGTCCTTGAGCAGACCCCGAACGTCCCGGGACTGGACATCCCGGGCATCGACATCGTCGCGCTGGCAACGGGGTACGGCTGCCACGCCGAGCGGGTCGAGACCCTGGATGCGCTCCGCGCCGCCGCCACCGCCGCCTTCGGCCGGTCCGGGCCGACCGTGTTGGAGGTCCCGATCGCGCCGACGGTGCCGCCACTGATCTGAGATCCGGCACCGTCCACCCTTGCGCTGGAGTGCACTCCAGGACCTAGCGTGGGGATCATGGTCATCACGGACACGCAGACGACGGGCGCGACGCTCGGCATCGCCGAGGTCGCGCAGGTGAGCGGGCTGAGCCAGGACACGCTGCGCTGGTACGAGCGGGAGGGTCTGCTGCCCGCGGTGCGCCGCGGCCCCGACCGCCGCCGCCGGTACACCGAGCGGGAGGCGGCCCTGGTGCGGATGCTCGCGAAGATGCGGGACAGCGGCATGCCGGTGCACGAGATGCGGGAGTTCTCGGCACTTGTCGCCGGCGGCGCGGCCACCCACGGCCGGCGGCTGGCCATCCTGGAACGTCACCGGGAGCGAATCGAGCAGCGCAAGGCGGATCTGGACGCGCATCTGGTGGTGCTGGACGAGAAGGTCGACCACTACCGGTTCCTCATCGACACCGGCCTCGACTGCGATGGTGCCCCGGTGACCGCCGACATCGCCGTCCGGCAGGCGGCCCGGGCATGACCGGCACGCATCCGACGGGCACCGTGGTGCTCGGCGACGGGCTGGTGGTGAGCCGCTCGGGGTTCGGCGCCATGGCACTGACCGGTGTGTACGGGTCCAGCGACGACGCGCAGAACCTGGCCACGCTGCACCATGCGCTGGACATCGGCGTCACCTTCATCGACACCGCCGACGTCTACGGCGCCGGGGACAGCGAACGCACCGTCGGCGCAGTGGCGCGGACCCGGCGCGAGGAGATGACGATCGCGACGAAGTTCGGCATCACCGGGTCGATCGCGGAGAAGACCCTCGGCTCACGCAACGACCCGGCCTACGCGGCGCAGGCGTGCGAGGCCAGCCTGGCCCGGCTCGGCGTCGACGTGATCGACCTGTACTACCTGCACCGGCGCGAGGTCGGGGTGCCGATCGAGGAGGTGATCGGTGCGATGGCCGCCCTCGTCGACGCGGGGAAGGTGCGTCACCTCGGCCTGTCCGAGGTGACCGCCCACGAGCTGCGGGCCGCGTGCGCCGTGCACCCGATCGCCGCGGTGCAGAGCGAGTGGTCCGTCTGGAGCCGGGATGTCGAGCGGGCCGTGGTGCCTGCCGCAGCGGAGCTCGGTGTCGGCTTCGTGCCCTACTCGCCGCTGGGCCGCGGATTCCTCACCGGCACCTTCGCCGACCCGGCCGCCTTCGCCGGCGACTGGCGGGCCGGCCTCACCCGGTTCAGCGGTGATGCCTTCGATGCCAACCTCGCGATCGTCGCCGCCATCGGCGGCATCGCCGCCGACCGGGGCGTGACGACCGCCCAGATCGCCCTCGCGTGGCTCTACGCCGCCGGCCGGCAGCACTGCCTCCCGATCGTCCCGATCCCGGGCACCCGCCGCGCGGAGCGGATCGACGAGAACGCCGCCGCGGCCGACATCGTCCTCACCGTGGAGGAACTCGCCGTCCTCGACGGGCTCTCGGCAGAAGTGGTCGGCCCGCGCTCGGACTCCGACGACCCGAACTGGACCAGTGACTCGCGGGAGCGCGCTGTCGGAGACTGATCCGTCGGACACCGCATCCTTTCGTCAGTGGAGGTGCACACCCGATGTCGATTCCGGCTGCAGATCGTCCGCTTCCGGGTCTACGGTCGCTGCATGGCCACGATCACGCAGTTGCCGGCGGACCCCCGCATCGCACCGCTGAGCCCTGCCACCTGGGAGGCGTTCGCCGGGCTGGTGGAGCGACACAACGGGATCTTCGGCGGGTGCTGGTGCACGTACTTCCACGACTGCGAAGGTCGCGGCCCCGGCTACGACGGCAGCCGGGACTTCAAGAAGCTGATGGTCAAGCGCGGCGTGGCCCACGCCGCTCTGGTGCTGGACGGCGACGAGGCGATCGCCTGGGCCGAGTTCGGCAGCCCGGACGAACTGCCGAACATCCACCACCGCAAGCAGTACGACAAGGAGAAGGGCGGTGACCCGGACTACCGGATCACCTGTGTCTTCGTCGACCGCCGCTACCGCCGGCAAGGAGTCACCGAGCTCGCGATCCGCGGCGCCCTCGAGCTCATCGGCAGCAAAGGCGGCGGGAGGGTCGAGTCCTACCCGCACGACCTGACCGGGCAGACCAAGAAGATGTCCGCCTCGTTCCTCTACAACGGCACCCGCCGGCTCTACGAACGACTCGGATTCACCTACCTGCGCCCGAAAGGCCTGAAGAACTGCGTGATGTCGATCGAGGTGCCGGCGCGCACCTGAAGATCGGCGGGCGTCAGACCGGTCACCCTGCGATCCCCGGGCCGCTGGGCAACGTGAGGCGATATCCCGACCAACAGCGGACTCGGCATCCGATGTCGTCCGTCGCCCCGGACGCGGCTCGCGGAGCGTGACGACAACGTCATCGGGTTGAGACCGATGGCTGCGGAACATGCTTCGGGGCCATTCGGCCGCGCACGTGCCGGCCGGCACTCGAGTAGCCCCGGCCGGTGTCCGCGGGTACCGTCAGGAGGTCCCGCTCGCCGGGATCGGCGAGCAACCACAGGTCAAGGAGGACCCATGGCAACCGCTCTCCGCACCGTGATCAGCCCGAGCAGGTACGTTCAGGGCAAGGGTGCGATCCACCAGCTGGGCGAGTTCCTGAAGCCGATCGGCTCGACGCCGTTGCTCGTCGCCGACGAACTGGTGTGGGGGTTGGTCGGCCATGATGTCGAGAAGTCCCTGCAGGAAGCAGGACTCACGGCGCAGTGGGAGCGGTTCGGCGGGGTGCCGAGCGCGAAGGAGGTCGACCGGATCGTCGAGGTGATCCGGAGGAGCGGATCGGACGTGGTGGTCGCCATCGGCGGTGGCAGTGCGATCGACACGGTGAAGGCGGCCGGTCATCTCGCGGGTATCCGGTGGGCGAACTGCCCGACGGTGGCGTCGACAGACGCTCCGTGCAGCGCACTCTCGGTCATCTACACCGAGTCCGGCGAGTTCGAGGAGTACCGCTTCTTCCCGCGCAACCCCGACCTGGTGCTGGTCGACTCGCAGATCGTGGCCAATGCCCCCGCGTCGCTGCTGATCGCCGGCGTCGGTGACGCGCTCGCCACCTGGCTGGAGGCCCGGGCGACCGCACGGTCCAACTCCACCACCATGGCCGGCGGCCTGCCGACGGTGACCGGTACGGCCCTTGCCCAGCTGTCCTGGGATGTGTTGTGGGAGAACGCCCTGCAGGCCGTCGACGCCGTCCGCGACCACCAGGTGACCCCGGCCGTGGAGAAGGTCATCGAGGCGAACACGCTGCTGTCCGGACTCGGTTTCGAGTCCGGCGGACTCGCCGCGGCGCATGCTGTGCACAACGGTCTCACCGCCGTCGGCGCCACCCACGGCCTCGCTCACGGACAGAAGGTGAACATCGGCTCGGTGACCCAGCTGGTGCTGGAGGGCGCCCCGTCCTCCGAGATCCGCGACTTCATCGAGTTCACCACCCGGGTCGGGCTGCCCACTACCCTGACCGAGGTCGGCCTCCGTGCCGACGATGTCGAGAGCCTGACGACGGTCGCCGATGCGGCGACCGTCCCGGGCGAGACGATCCACTCGATGCCGTTCGCGGTCACCAGCCCGGACGTTGTCAGCGCCCTGGTCTCGATCGAGAAGTTCGCCACCCGGGTGCGCGACGAGGCGGGGTTGCCGGCGCCGACGCCGTACACCGCGCACCACTGAGGGCCGGACCTGTCCCGTCAGGCCGTCACGGATCCGCGTTCCCGTGGACGAAAGTCGCACAGCACCGATGAGTCCTCGGTGCTGTGCGGGTCCACCTTCGGTCACCGACATCACAGGCCAGGGAAGGATCACATCGTGCGCAGGCTCGTGACCAACACCTTCATCACCCTCGACGGGGTGCTCCAGTCCCCCGGTGGACCGGAGGAGGACCCGGAGCATTTCACCGCGGGCGGGTGGTCGGTCCCGCACTGGGACGAGGCCATGGGCGAGGTCATGGCCGGCTACATGGAGTCCTTCGCACTCGTCCTCGGGCGCCGGACGTACGACCTGATGGCGGCCTACTGGCCCACCGCTCCCGATCACGAGCAGCCCGACACCATGAACAACGCCCGCAAGTACGTGGTCTCCCGCGGGCGGCCGACGCTGACCTGGCAGCACGCCGAACTGCTCGACGGCGACCCGGTCAATTCGCTGACCGCGCTCAAGCAGACGGACGGCCCGGAGTTGCAGGTGCACGGCAGCGGTGACCTGCTGCAGACCCTCCTGCAGCACCCCGGCCTCGTCGACGAGCTGCGGATCTGGACGTTCCCGGTACTCGTCGGGAGCGGCAAGCGGATGTTCGCGGACCGCGAGACACCCACGGACCTGAGACTGGTCCGCAGCCGGACCTTCGACACCGGCGTGGTCCACTCGGTCTACCGGCCGACCGGCGCCTTCTCCGCAGGCGCCTTCTGATCCCGGCACTGGTCCGCTCGCCGGACGCGTGTCCCGGGTCGACCCTCCGCACCGCCATTGATCAGGGAGCGCACCACACCGCCGCCGCGCCGGTCAGAGAATCGGTCGCCCGCCGGTGACCGCGATGCGCGCACCCGAGATGTAACTGCCGTCCTCCGAGGCCAGCAGGACATAGGTCGGCGCGAGTTCGGCCGGTTGCCCGGCCCGGCCCAGCGGGGTGTTCTCGCCGAAATGCTCGACCTTCTCCGGAGGCATGGTCGCCGGGATCAGCGGTGTCCAGACCGGACCCGGAGCCACGCTGTTCACCCGGATCCCGCGGGGGCCCAGCATCTGGGCGAGGCTGGCGCAGAAATTGGCGATCGCGGCCTTGGTGGCGGCATAGGGCGCGAGGGCCGGCGAGGGCATGTCCGAGTTCACCGACGAGCTCCCGATGATCGAGCTGCCCCGCGGCATGTGCGGCAGCGCCGCTTTCACCAGGTGGAACATCGCGAACACGTTGGTGCGGAAGGTGAACTCGAACTCCTCGTCGGACACGTCCTCCAGGTCGTCGTGCGACATCTGGTGCGCCGCATTGCTCACCAGCACGTCGATCCTGCCGAACTCGGCGACCGCACGGTCGATGATGCCCCGGCACACCGCCGCATCGGAGATGTCGCCCTCGACCAACACCGCGGTGCGCCCGGCCTCCCGCACGTAGCGAGCGGTGTCCTCCGCGTCCTGCGTCTCGGAGAGGTAGGAGATCAGCACATCGGCGCCTTCGCGCGCGTAGGCGATGGCGGCGGCCCGGCCGATCCCGCTGTCGCCGCCGGTGATCACCGCGGCCTTGCCGGTCAGCTTGCCGCTGCCGACGTAACTGTCCTCGCCGCAGTCCGGCACCGGGGTCATCACGCCCTGCACACCCGGCGGATCCTGCTGCTGTCGGGGCTGGCTCACCGCTGCTCACCTCACCTGTCGTGTCACACCTCATCCCGAGGACGCTGCTGACCTCGACCCTGTCGTTCCCTTTCCCACGCCCGGCGCGAGGCAATCCGGCAGGACCTGCCGGAGGCCGGTCCACCGATCGGCCACCGGGTCGTGCCGGGCCAGGCCGGCCGCCGCGAAGGCCTCGAGCCAGCCGGTCATCGGGAAGAACCCGTGCAGGTCCCGGAACAGGTTGGCGTTGCGGAGGATCGAGTCAAGGTGCTGGACCGGCGGCTGCGTGGACGGGTGGTACTGGTGTGAGGCCGACGCACCGGACCACCAGCGGATCGGCACATCCGCCAGGTGGGCACGGAGGCCGAGGTCGGTGTCCTCGCCGCCGTAACCGGCGAACCGCTCGTCGAAACCGCCGAGCCGCCGCCACGTCGTCGCCGACACGGCGAAGGACAGCGACCAGAAGAGCTGCCAGTCATCCGTGTCGTGGCTACCGGCGGTGGGTTCCGGGCGGGCGGGGTGGGGGCGACCGCGCAGCATGTCGATGTCGAAACCTGTTGCCGACAGCTCGGACTCGGCCGCCGACAGGTAGTTCACCGTGCCGCAGTGCAGCACCATCCGCTCCTCGCTGCGGACCGCATCCCGGTAGCGCCCGACCAGGCCGCGGGACGGGATGCAGTCGACGTCCAGGAAGACCAGGACGTCCGCGCCACGGTCCAGGGCCGCTGCCGCGCCGGCGTTCCTCGCCGCGGCCAACGGCAGTTCACCGCCGTCCAGAGGCTGCTCGACCAGCACCAGCTCACCGCCCCCGGGACCGTCGCACGCCGCGAAGGCCGTCGGGTCGTCCATCGCCACCACGACGTGCAGGTCCGGCGTCGACGTCTGCTGCGCCAGGCCCCATCTCTGCCGGCGCAGATGCAGACCGCGACCCGACACCGTGGTGATGACCGCTGTTCTCATGCCGAGCGGTGCGCGGCAACGAGGTTGTCCAGGTACGTCGCCGCCGCCGGCGCTCCCCCACCCGACCGCCACCGTGCCCACCCGTCGCCGCCCAGCTGCAGCGCGGCCGGGAGCAGGTCCGCCCAGGTGTCGTCCGGGCCGGCGACGACGGCCAGACCGGCCGCCTCCAGCACCGCTGCGGTGTCGTATTGCTCGCCGTGCGGACGCTCCTCCGGCACCACGACGGCCGGCGTGGACAGTGCGGCCACTTCGGCCAGGGCGTTCTGGCCGGCGTGGGTGACCACGACGTCGGCCCGGTCGATGGCGGCGCGGACCTCGTCCTCGTCCAGGCCGTGGGCGACGGTCCACTGCCAGCCCGGGACGACCGAGGGTGCACCCGGACCCACTCCATGGGTCCCGCCGGACCCGGTCAGCCGCAGTGCCCGCCACGGCCCGGCCTCGCGCTCGTGGAAGGGTGGGTGCGATGCGTCGAAGCGGCTGATGCTGCCGGCATGAAAGGTCTTGCTGCGCCACGACTCCGGCCACGACGTCCGGGCGAACTCGGCCGCCCACGGGGCCAGGACCGCGTCCGCCGAGTCGTAGGCGAGCCGGTGCGGGCGGTCGGACCGGTCACCCGGCATGCCCATGACCACCGTCGGCACGCCGTGCAGCCGGCACAGCAGGGCCACCTCGACGGACACGTCGACCACCACGAGATCCGGTGCCGCGCGGCGGATCCAGTCGGAGATCGCCGACATGCGGTCCCGCAGCCCGTGATGTCGGGTGGGTGCCCAGTGCAGCACACCACCGGCCGTCGGATCACCGCTGACGTCGTCGTCCGCGACACCCGCATCCGAGGGCAACTGCACCCACTCCTGCAGGTGGTGCCAGGGCCGGGTGGGCAGCGACGACAGAACGGTGACCGGCACCGTGAGGTGCTCGGTGATCGCGCCGGCCCGGTGCAGGTGACCGAGTCCCTGGTGGTGCACGTAGTAGCCGATCACGACCAGTCCCGGTCCCGCAGCACCTCGCGGTAGACGTCCTCGTACCCGCGGATCATCGCCATCAGGCCGTGCCGCCGGGCGGTGTGCTCCCGCACCGCCGTCCGGTCCAGACGTACCGCTGCGTGGACCGCGCGGACGGCCCCGGCCAGTTCGTGCCGGTCCAGTCCCTCGTCCGAGCGCGGCGCCGGGATCAGCATTCCGGTCCGTCGGGACACGATGTCGGTCAGACCACCGCGGGCGACGGCGACGACCGGTGTGCCGGTGGCGCCCGCTTCCACCGCGACCAGACCGAAGGGCTCGTCCCAGGTCGGGGTGACCAGGGCGACCGTACTGCTGCCGACCAGCCGGACGAGCTGGTCGTGGTGCAGATGTCCGGCGTAGCGGACGGTCTCGCCCAGCTGCGGGGCGATGCGGTGCGCGAAGTACTCCCGGTCCATCACCGGCCCGGCGAGGGTGAGGCGCAGCCCCGCCGCCCGGGCGATCGCGACGGCCAGGTGCGCACCCTTCTCCGGGACGAGCCGGCCCGTCCAGACCGCGTCGGTCCCGCCGGGCCCCGGTGTCCAGTGCCGCAGGTCGACCCCGTTGGGCACCACGGCCGGCGCGATCCACGGGTGCCAGGCCTCGGCGGTGCTGCGGCTCACGGCCACGAAGGTGCAGGACGTCCCCGGACCCAGCACCCGTTCCGCCCAGGGCAGGGCGGGCGTGTGCAGGGTGGTCACCACGGGGTACGGGAGCAGTCCGGCCTGTTCCACCGGCAACGGGTACAGCGAGTTGTTGTGCACGAGATCGAAGCTGCCGAGCAGACCCTCGCGCAGATCGGTGAGCAGGGCGTCGAAGGCGGCACGCTCCGCCGCCGCCGTGGCCGGGGACTCGGACGTGTCCGCGCGGCCGGACCCGGCCTCGTCCCGCACCCGGCCGTAGGTCCGGGTGACCAGCGCCGGGTCGCTGTCGTCGGCCCCGGCCACCTCGACCAGATGGCCGGCGCGACGCAGCCCGGTGACCAGCGACGCGGTGTGCGACTCCAGCCCGCCGGCGAACGGCTCGGCGATCGGGAACCGCATGCCGGCGATCACCATGATCTTGAGAGGTGTTGCCGCGCGTGTGGTGTCGACAGCTGTCACCGCGTCACCTCCACCACGTCGCGCCGGGACAGCACCGACCGGTAGATCTCCGCGTGACGGTCGGCGATCACCCGGCGCTGGGCGGAGCGGTCCGGGCAGGTGCGCAGGGCGAACCCGGGATCGGCGGCCCAGTCCAGCACCTGATCACGCAGGGCCGGCCCGGTGCCGTGCCCTCCCGGGTGCCGGTAGACCGGATGATCGTGCTGCCCGGAGTAGTGACCCACGGACGGGACCAGGACCGGCGTGCCGACATCGACACAGGCCTCCAGCCAACCGGAATGCGTGCCGAAGCGGTACGGCAGCACGCACAGGTCGAGCGAGGCAAGGTAATCCTGCAGTGCGTCGTCGTCCAGGCGAGGGTGCACCCGCAGGTCCACCTCTGTACGGCCGTCCACCGATGAGGCCCAGCGGGCGAAGTCACGGCGCCGAGGGTCGGTGGTCCTCGGGTCGAACACCTCCGGATGCGCGTTCACCTGCAGCACGGCCCCGGGGACCTCCCGCACCACCGGCAGCAGCTCGGTCAGGACCGGTAGCGCATCGATGTTCGCCCGGAGGTTCTTCACGTGCACGCCGATCCGGCGCTCCCCCGCTCGTCGGAGCCGCCGGGGCCGTGGCGCGTCGAAGACCTGCGGATGCGGCAGAACCACCGCGTCCCGCGCCCACCGCCGGCGGATCTCCTCCGCCGCTCCCGCGGTCAACGTGATCACCGCATCCGCGGCAGGCACCAGCACGTCCAGCTGCCGGAGGTGCCCGGCCGGGTCGTCGATGTGCGGGTTGACCAGGTCGTGCACCGTCAGCACCAGCGGCACACCGAGCCGGGCCAGCGTTGCCGTCCATCCCCGCAGGTGCGCCGGCAGGAAGGAGTCGAACCCGAAGTGCAGATGCACGACGTCGATCTCGTCCCGGTGCGCCGACGGCCACGCGGGGTCGAGCACCACCGGCGGCCACCACTGGCCGGGCAGCGGATCCGGCACGGCCGGCGGCGGGTCGGGCAGCCGGACCACCCGGCCGTCGCCGGGTACGGACAGGTGCTCGACGTAGGGATGGGCGGACGGAATGGAGGCGACGCGGATCGGGTACAGCCGCGCCATGCCCACCCCTTCCGACGGTTCCTGCGGCGCCGCCCCGTGATCGGCGGCACCGGACCCGCTGTACCCACGGATCGGGAGATCCATTACGCGGCCTTCCACGGAATCTCCGACATCACCGGGGCCGGCCCGCTGGTGGTGGTGCACGGCAACTGCCAGGCGGAGGCGCTGCGCGTGCTCATCGCCGCAGGGGATGTCCGGACCGTCCGGATCCCGCCCGTCTTCGAGCTACGACAGGCCGACCTCGGGCGGCTGGCTGCGCTGCTCGCGCGGGCCGACGTGCTGGTCACCCAGCCGGTGCGCGACGACTACGCCGGACTGCCGCTCGGCTCCGCCCAACTCGCGGCGGCCCTGCCCGCAGCCGCCCGGGTGCTTCGCGTGCCGATCGTCCGGTGGACCGGACTCCACCCCGTCCAGGCCATCATCCGGGACCCGCAGGATCCGTCGGCACCACCGCCGGGCGTGCCGTACCACGACCTCCGTACCCTGGCGGCGGCCGCGGGACTGCCCGCGCCGCGGCCGACGCCGCGCACGGTCCGTGCCGTCGCCGCGGCGGCAGTGGCGGAGCTGCGACGCCGCGAGAGCACCTGCGACGTCATCGTGTCCGACCTGTTCGAGACACCCCGACCCGCCGACATGCTCACGATCAACCACCCCGGCAATCGGATCCTGCGGGCGCTCGCCGAGCGGATCCGCCGGCGGCTGGGACTGGACCGGGCCACGGTCGATCCCGGACGCACGTTGCTCACCGAGGTCATCGCGCCCGTCGAGGACGTCGTGCTGCAGGCGTGGCAGTTGTCCGGTCGTGGCACGGCACTGCCGGATGCCTGGCGGGTCCGCGGCGAGGTGGTACCCGACACGCTGGTCCGTGAGGTCCAGCTCGACTGGTACCGGACCCGGCCCGATGTCGTGGACGCGGGACTGCGCCGGCACCGGGACACGTTGCAGCTGCTGGGGTTCGCGGCATGACGGCCGCGCACCTGGCATGGCTGTGGTTGGGGGAACCGGAGCACGCGATCAGCGCGCTGGCCCGCACGATCGGCGCCGCGGCGGGCGGACCGGTCGCCGGGACGATGGATCCGCACCGGCTGCGCGCGGTGGTGGCTTCGCTGGACCCGGACGTGCGCACCGCGCACCTGCACACCAACGACTGGCTGTTCCGCAGGTCCGGCGCCGACGCCCCGGCGGTCGTCGAGGCCGTCGCCGGCGACCTGCACACCCGCGGCCGGCAACTCACCCTGACCCTGCACGACCTGCCGCACCCGGGCGCCCACCAGTACGAGGAGCGCGCTGCCGACTACGCCCGCATGGCCGCCGCGGCGGCGGCCGTGGTGGTCAGCAGTGACCACGAGAAGACCCTGCTGACCAGGGCCGCCCCGCAGCTCCGCACTCCTGTGCACGTGGTGCCGCTGCCGGTCGACGTCGAGCCGACGGGTGAGCCCGTCGCGTCCGAGCCCGCCGAGATCGGCGTGCTCGGCTTCCTTTTCCCCGGCAAGGGCCATGCCGAGCTGATCGACGAGGTGGCCGGCAGCGGCTGGCGCATCCTGGCCCTGGGCCGGCCGTCCGACGGTCAGGAATACCTGGCCGATGCGCTGCGGGAGCGGGCGGACGGTCGGGGGGTGTCGTTCCGGATCACCGGCTGGATCCCGGAGGCGGACCTGGTCCGGCGGCTGCGCGCGGTGCGGGTGCCGGTGGCACCACACACGGAGGTCTCCGCCTCCGGGTCGATCAACTCGTGGATCGCCGCCGGGCGCCGTCCGCTGGTCGCCGCCGGCCCCTACACCCGGGAGCTGGAGCGCCGGGTTCCCGGCGCCGTCCGGCTGTACGAGCCCGGGACGCTGGTCACCGAGGTCCGGGCTGCGCTGGCGCAACCCGACACCACCTGGTGGGGGCCGGACGTCGCGCCGGGCCCGGCCACGGCGGAGGTGGCGGCCCGGTACCGGTCGTTGCTGCAGGACCTGACGTGACCGACCGGTGGCAGCTGCCCGACGGGCGGTTCGTCGTACCGGGCAACCGCTGGGACCTGGTGCCCGACGACCCGCCGGAGCCGCCCGAGATCACCGTTGTCGTCCCCTACTTCGAGGACCAGGCGGGGTTGGACCGGTTGCTCGCGGCGCTGTCGGTGCAGACCCATCCGCACACCCGGACGCAGGTGGTGGTCGCCGACGACGGCTCCGCCGTGCCGCCGTCGGTCGTCCGGTGGCGCGGTGACCTGGCCGTCGAGGTCGTGCACCAGGAGAACCTCGGGTTCCGGGCGGCCGCCGCCCGGAACCTCGGAGCGGCCCGTGCCGACGGGGACGTGCTGGTCTTCCTGGACGGCGACATGGTCCCGGCGGCAGACCATCTCACCCGGATCAGTCGGCTGCCCGCGGTGCTCCCGGACACGCTGGCCGGCGGCCGCCGGCGGCACGCGGACCTGGCCGGGTGGGGCACCGGCCGGGTCCGCGGCTGGCTGACCGGTTCGGAGGATCCGCCGGAGGACCTGACGGAACCCGCCTGGCTGGCCGACGAGTACGACCGCAGCGGCGACCTGCTGCGCGTCCACCCGCGCAGCTACCGCTATCTGATCTCCGCGACGCTGGCCTGCACCCGCGAGCTGTTCGACGAGATCGGCGGGTTCGATGCGACGATGACCGGGTACGGCGGCGAGGACTGGGATCTCGCCTACCGCGCGTTCGCCGTCGCGGGCGCGGTCCTGGCTCACGACCCGGCCGCGGTCGTCTGGCACGACGGGCCCGACTGGGCCGGGCGGACCGCCGACGACCCCGATCGCCGCGACGCCAAGGACCTCGAGACCCTGGCACTCGCCCGGCGGATCCCGGAGCCGGCCATGCGCGGTCACGGCGGCCACTACCCCACGGTGGACATGACGGTGCGGATCGACGTGACCGGGCACCCGGTCGGCGCCGTCGCGTTGTCCGTCCGGTCGTTCCTGCAGACCTTCGACTGCCGGGTGCAGCTGGTCGGGGACGGCGCGCCGGGGCTCACAGCAGCCATGGCCGACCGGCAGGTCACCGCCGGCGCCGTCGGACCCGGCGTGGAACGGCTGCTGGTGGACGTGCACCGTCCGGTGGTGGTGGACGGGACGACCGCGCAGATGGTCGCGGACATGCTGGAGGAGGACGTCGGCCGCCTCGAGATCGGTGACGGCGCCGTGGTGATCACCTCGAGCAGACGCCACCGGCGGACCGACCGGTGGGCCGCCCGCCTCGGACTCGACCCGGAGGATCTGGGCAGTCAGCTGTTCCCGCACCGACGGCACGTTGACTCGGGAGTACGACCGGTGACCGGTCGACCGTCACTGGCTGCGGTCTTCGGCGGGTGGGCGGATCCGGAGACCTACCTGGGTCACTTCCGGAGTTCGTAGACGCCGACCTCGGTGCCGGTCCAGGAATCGCCGATACCGGGGAAGGACGCGAGAACCTTGTCGTGCGACCAGTCCTCGACCACGTGCACCTCGTGGTGGTTGCCCTCGATCTCGCCCTGCGGGTAGTGCACGATCGGGATCGACAGGTACACGGCCCTGCGCGCCGCACCCACCGACTTCTCCCACAGCGCCAGGGCATCGGCCTCGCTCATGTGCTCGGCGACGTCGCCGAGGATCACCACGTCGGCGGACGGGAAGTCGACCTCGCGTGCGTCGCCGACGATGATGTCGTCGTAGTACCGGTGGAGCCGGTAGGTGTGGATGTAAGGCTCCCACACCTCGACCCCGGTGAGGCGTGACACCTGTGGTCCGGCCAGCAGTTTGGCGTAGGTGCCGACCCCGGGGCCGATGTCCAGGACCTCGACCGGGCCGTCGGCGGCAAGGCCGTGCACCCGCTCCTTGATCCAGTCCTTGCCCTCGGCGGAGCTCATCGGCATGCCTGACACCTTCCCTACCCGGACGACCGGATGCCGTCGGCGCCCCACTTCCCCCGCACCGCACGGACCAATCGGCGGCCGGGGGAAGATCGGGATGCGTCAGTGCGTGATGGACTTCTTCCCGGAGAACCGCACGTACAGGAAGACCACGATGATCGCGCCGATGATGGAGCCGATCAGGCCGGACGGCTGGAACCAACCCTCGCCCGGGTCCTTGCCGAAGATCGCCCAGCCCAGGAAACCGCCGACGAAGCTGCCGACGATGCCCAGCAGGATGGTCAGCGGGATGGACATCCCGCTGGTCCCGGACACCACCAGGCGGCCCACCGCGCCGGCGATGAGGCCCACGATGATCATGGTCAGGATGAATCCGAACCAACCCATGACGTACTCCTTCTCTGTGTAGGGCCCGAGCGCGGCGTCATGCCGTCGACCGGTGCCCTGTGTTCACCGCCCCCTGCCGGTTCCCTCTTCCGTAAAGGCGAATCCGACGGCGCTGGTCTCCTCTCGCCGGATCCGGCCGGATTCCCGGTGATCGGCGTGTATGACCCGCGGGTTCGTGGGCACACAGCGGTGGGAGTCCTTGGAAGGTGCTGGTCGCCGCCGCGGACGTGTCGCTCGAGCAGACGGGTGACGCCCGGTCATCACTGCAGGAAGGCGGCCGACATGTTCGGAAGCAACGACATCAGATCATCATCGGGCCGTGCGGTCAGCCGCCGGTTGTTCCTGGGCGGGGCGGGCGGCGCAGCGGCCGCCGCGGTGCTGGCCGGGTGCGGCGGGTTCTCCACGCCCAGCACCCCGGAGACCAGCTCGGGCACGAAAACCTTGAACTTCACCACCTGGGGCACCGACGCCGAATTGGCCGGCCTGCGCTCCGGGATCGCCGCGTTCGAGGCCGCCAACAGCGGCACCACCGTTGCGCTCAACGCGGTGCCGTACGAGCAGATGTTCACCAACATCGACGCGCAGCTGCAGGCCGGCAACCCGCCGGACGTGTTCCGGGTCCCGTACTACACCTTCGGCGGGTACGCGGGACGCGGCCAGCTGCTGGACCTGAGCGCGCACCTGCCGTCGGACTTCTCGAGCCGGTTCACCCCGCAGGCCTGGGCAGCGGTGCAGAACGGCGGCAAGCCGTTCGGGGTCCCGCACCACACCGACACCTCGGTGATCCTCTACAACAAGCCGATGCTCGACGCCGCCGGGATCACCGACATCCCGACCACCGCCGACACCGCCTGGACCTGGGACGAGCTGGCGGAGGTCGCGAAGAAGCTGCGGGAGGAGCTGCCGGCGGACAAGTACCCGATGGCCTACAACTGGCAGGGCAACGGTGTCACCCGTTGGCTCAGCTGGCTGTTCCAGGCCGACGGCCGGTTCCTGGCCGAGGATCTCGTGACACCGGCCATCGACTCCGAGGCCGGGCGTGCCGCCGTCGAGTTCACCCAGAGCTTTTTCACCGACAAACTGGTGCCGCAGAACAACTCGGTGAAGTCGACGACCTACGCCAGCGACACCTGGTACGCGCAGACCTGCGCGATGGTCTGGGGCGGCGCCTTCCTGATCCCGGATGCCACCTCCACCCTCGACTTCGAATGGGGCGCCACCTTCGCCCCGCGAAACGCCCGCGGTGGCAGCGATTTCGGAGGCAACGCACTGGTCGGCACCGCCGGCGCCGCCGACCCCGCGCTGGTGGCGTCGTTCCTTGACTTCATGACGCAGGAGCAGCCGATGCGCGACTTCTGCGAGGGCGCGTCGCTGCTGCCCACCCGGGCCGATCTCGTCGAGTCCGGCATCGAGTTCAAGGTGCGGCCGGAGCTCTCGCCGATCTTCGTCGGCCAGGCTGCGTTGGTGCAGGCCCAGGACGCCGGGCAGGTTGCCTCGCCGTCGATGAGCAAGATCATCACCGTGCTGAAGGACCAGTTGGAGGAGGCGTTCGTCGGCGGACAGAGCGTCGAGGACACCATCGCCGGCCTGACCAGCGGGATCGCCGAGGCCACGAAGCAGTGACCCTCGCCCCGCCCACCCCGGGGACCGACCGCGCCGCCCGGCCCCGCCGCGGACCACGCGGCCGGGCCGGCGAGGGCGCCGCCGGATACGCCTTCCTGACACCGATCCTGGTGCTGCTGGGCGTGTTCGTCTTCGTGCCGCTGGCCGGTGCGGTGGTCATCAGCCTGCAGCGCACCAACGGGTTCGGCGACGGCACGTTCATCGGGCTGGACAACTACGGCCGGCTGTTCACCGACCCGGTGTTCTGGCGGTCCGCACTCAACACCACCCTGTTCACGATCATCGTGACACCGCTGTCGATGGCCCTCGGTCTGGGTGCCGCCGTCCTGCTGAACTCGGTGCTGCCGGCGCGCGGGGTGTTCCGGTCGATCCTCATCGTGCCGATGGCGATCTCCGGCGTCGCGACGGCGCTGATCGGCGTGCTGGCATTCGACGAGAACAGCGGCATCGTCGACAAGTTGCTGCGCGCAGTGGGTCTGCCCGCGATCTCCTGGCAGTCCGACGGCACAGCGGCCTTCGTCTCGGTGGTGCTGGTGACCCTGTGGTGGCGGGTCGGATTCAACATGCTGATCTACCTGGCCGGCCTGCAGGGCATCAGCCCGGCCATCTACGAGGCCGCCAAGCTCGACGGCGCCTCGGGCTGGCAGCGGTTCCGGTACATGACGGTGCCGATGGTCGGGCCGTCCTCGTTCTTCCTGCTGATCATGAACGTCATCTACTCGTTCCAGGTGTTCGACATCGTGTTCGTGCTCACCGGTGGCGGACCGCAAAACGCCACCTCGGTGCTGGTCACCTACGCCTACGACACCGGGTTCGAGGTCCGCGACCAGGGCTACGCGTCCGCGATCGGCGTGGTGCTGCTGGTGCTGATGCTCGGCTTCACCGCGGTGCAGTGGCGGATCAGCCGGACCCGGGACCTGGTCGAATGACGACGATCTCGCGCCGCGGGCGGACCGGGCGCCGCTTGCGGGTGGCGCTGGCGGTGGTGGTCAGCGCCGTCGTGCTGTTCCCGCTCTACTGGATGGTCGTGGTGGCCTTCTCCACCCGCAGCGAGCTGCTCGGCGGCGAGTTCCGGCTGTGGCCGCAGACACTGACCCTGCAGAACTTCCGCCGGGTGTTCGACTCCTACCCGGTGCTCACCTGGTTCGGGAACTCGGTGGCGATCGCCGTGGTGGTGGCACTGATCTCGGTCGCCGCCAGCCTGCTCGGCGGCTACGCCTTCGCACTGCTGCGCTTCCGTGGCGCGAACACGCTGTTCCTGGTGACGTTGTCGACGCTGATGATCCCCGTGCAGGTCATCATGGTGCCGCTCTTCGGTCTCGTCACCGATCTGAAGATCTACGGCAGCTACTGGGCGGTCATCCTGCCGACGGCGGCCTCGGCGTTCGGGGTGTTCCTGGCCCGCCAGTTCATCATCGGCATCCCACGTGAGCTCGTCGAGTCCGCCCGCATCGACGGTGCCGGGCACCTGCGGGTGTTCCGCTCCATCGTGCTGCCGCTCTGCCGGCCGCTGATCGCGGTGCTGTTCTTCATGAGCCTGCTGCAGACCTGGAACGACTTCGCCTGGCCGCTCATCGCTCTCAAGCAGAACGAACTCTTCACCCTGCCGATCGGCCTGCTCTACCTGCAGGGCCAGTTCGGCTCCGACTACGGCGGCACCATGGCGTTCGCACTGCTGAACGTGACCCCGATGGTGGTGCTGTTCCTGGTCTTCCAGCGCTACTTCGTCCAGGGCTTCGCCCGCACCGGTATCCGGTGAAGGCGGCCCGGACGGGAACAGGACCGACATGACCGACACCACCGCAGCAGCAGTACCGCACGCCATCGTCTCCGGGGCGAGCATCGCCGGCCTGTCCACGGCGTTCTGGCTGCGCCGGATCGGTTGGCAGGTCACCGTCCTGGAGCGCACGGAGGAGTTCCGGGAGGGTGGCCAGAACATCGACGTGCGCGGCGTGGCCCGCGAGGTGCTGCGCCGGACGGGCCTCTTCGACGCGGTGAAGGCGCAGAACACCACCGAGACCGGGACTGTGCTGGTCGACGCCGACGGATCGGTGCATGCCGAGCTGCCGTCCGACGACCCGGACGGCGCGACCGCCGAGCTCGAGGTGCTGCGCGGGGACCTGGCGAAGGTGCTGCGCGACGCGCTGCCGCCGGGCGAGGACATCCGGTTCGGCGATCCCATCGCCTGCGTCCGGCAGGACGGCGACGCCGTCACCGTGACCACCGAGGCCGGGGAGAGCCTGACCGCCGACCTGCTGGTGATCGCCGAGGGCGTCCGCTCCTCGACCCGGGCGCTGGTGTTCCCGGACGCTGTCGACCCGCGGGACCTGCACATCACCATGGCCTTCGGCACCATCCCCCGGATCGAATCGGACGACAACACCTGGCGCTGGTACACCGCTCCGGGCGGCCGGCAGGTGCACCTGCGACCCGACAACCATGGCACCACCAGGGCCATCCTGGCCTTCGCGGACGAGGACAAGGACCACCCGGTCGACCTGACCGACTCCAGCCGCGAGGACGCTCTCGCCTGGCTGCGGGAACGGTTCGCCGACGCCGGCTGGCAGGTCGAGCGGGTGCTGGACGGGTTCGACACCTCGGAGGACGTCTACATCGACCGGCTCACCCAGATCAGGATGGACACCTGGCACCGCGGCCGGGTGTGTGTGCTCGGCGACTCGGGCTGGTGTGTCACGCCGATGGGAGGCGGCGGCAGCTCCCTCGCCCTGACGGCCGGCTACGTGCTGGCCGCCCAGATCGCACAGATCCCTGCAGGCTCCGGGACTCCCGACCGGGAGGAACTGACTAAGGCGTTGCAGCGGTGGGAGGAGTGGATGCGCCCGCTGGTCGACGACGTGCAGACGCTGCCACCGGGTCTGGACCACTTCGCCTACCCGCGCACGGCTCTCGGCGTGAAGATCCGGGCCGTGGTCGACCGGATCGTCATGTCCGGGCCGCTGAAGCCGCTGGTCGCGAAGATCACCCACGTCGCCGACGACGACCGCGAACTGCCCGCCATCGACCTCCACCGGAGCTGACCTTCACCGCGCAGCGCCGGTCCGGCGCTGCGCGGGTTCTCAGGCTGCTGCGGCCACGTCTCCCGAGGAGTTGACCGTGCGGCCGAAGTGGTCCCGGGCAGCTGTCAGCAGTCGGGCCAGGATCCGCGAGACCTGCATCTGACTGACGCCGATGGCCGCTCCGATCTCGGACTGCGACATCTCGTCGACGAACCGCATCCGCAGCACCGACAGGTCACGTTGGGCCAGCCCTTCGAGGAAACCGGACAGCATCACCTGGTTCTCCACCTGCTCGAAACCGGGCTCGGTCGACGGCAGCACGGTGGAGAACGGCAACTCGTTGCCGTCGCCGTCCGACAGCGGTACGTCGAGCGAGGCGGGGTAGGAGATGCCCGAGATCTTCCTGGCGGAGCGGAGGTCCTCCACGGTCACGCCGATGCGTTCGGCGACCACGTCGTCGCTGTGCACGCGCGGATCGTCCGCTTCCAGAGCGCTCGCCGCCGACCGGATCTCCTGCAGCCGCCGCGGCGGGCGGATGGTGGCCGAGTGGTCCCGGAAGTACCGGCGGATGTCGCCGGTCATGGTGGGGACCGCGTACTGCAGGAAGTCGTCGCACCGACCCGGCCGCCATCGGTCGGCAGCCTTGATCAGTCCCATCCAGGCCACCTGCTCCAGGTCGTCGATCTCGATCCCCCGGCGGGCGAACCGCCGGGCGACCGCTTTCACCACGCCACGGTGACGCCGCGCCACGGCATCGATGATGCGGCGCCGGCGGTTCGGGTCTGTGGCCTCGGCCAACTCGTCCATGAGCAGGTTGACGGCGGTCTGCCGGTCCTGCCGCGCCTCTGCGCTGTCACCGGGCCGCACGTCGGGCGTCACGGCCCGTGAGGCTCTGTCGATCGGGGTGGGAACTGAGATGGCTGACACGGCATACTCCCGGCCTCGCGCTGCGGAGGCTGGCTGTTCAACCCGTCCTGTGGTGTGCGTGCCCGGTCGACCTGCCGGTCATCCCCGGCGAACGGGTGATGAGCCCGACGGGCCGTGAACTGATCGGGGCGGCCCCGCCGGCTCGGGGGGTGGGCCGGCGGGGCCTTCGGCTCGACCTCCCGGGGGGTGGGAGGGAGCCGCGTGCTCCCACTGCCCACCGATGGGAGGGGCTCAAACACCGGGTTCGATGATCAGGACTCCCGCCGCCGGGTGATGGCCCCGGATCGCTGCCGGTCCCGGAGTTCGCCGGCCACCGTGCGTGGCCGTAGCACCGGGCTCGGCCCGGACGCACCGTCGCGGAGCCCGGAGATCAGTTCGCGCAGGATCTGGTCGGCGTCCCTGGTCGGCGCCCAGTCGAGTTCCTGTGCCGCACGGCTGGTGTCGAGCAGCGGCGCGCCGTAGGCGAGATCGAGCCACCCCGGCTCGACGCGCTGCAGGCGCAGCCGGTAGCTGACGTCGACCAGGGCGCGCAGCGCGGGCAGCGGCACCGGGATGCGCGCGGCATGCAATGCCGAGGCCAGCAGTTCGTCCGTCAGCGGTGTCGGTGCGGCCAGGTTGAAGGCCCCACCAGCGCCCCGGAGCACCACCTGCGACACGGCCGCGGCCACATCCCGCGCATACACCACCGGCACCTGCAGCCCAGGGGCCAGCGGCAGGACGAACAGCAGGTCCAGTGCCCAGCGCGGAAACCAGGCCGGTGCGCCGTACCGGAGCAGGGCGGAGGCGGCCGACCGCTGCATCACCAGCCCCGGACGGATCCGGGTCAGCAACGGCCCGTCGCCGCGGCCGTCATGCTCGTCCATCAACTCCTCGGCGGCCACCTTGTGCCGGCTGTACTCGGAACTCGGAACGCCGGTGGTCGGCCAGTTCTCGTCCACCGCGGCGCCGGGGACCGACGGCGGCGCGTAGGCGCCGACCGAGGAGAACTGCACCACGTGCCCCACGCCGGCACGCTGCGCCGCCGCCAGTACGGTGCGCAGCGATCCCACGCCCACATCCGCCAGCCGCTTCTCGTCGCTCATCGGCTGGAAGCCCCACACCAGGTTGACGATCGCCGACACACCCTGCAGCCGAGCTGTCAGTTCGTCGACGGCGCCGGTGGCGGTCAGATCGAGCGGAACCCAGTCCGCGGAGTCGAACGGCGGTACCCGGTCGGGCAGCCGGCGGGCGACCGCGGTCACCCTGATGTCGGGGTGCCGGGCAAGGTCCGCCAGGACCGCCGAGCCGATGTTGCCGGACGCACCGGTCACGAGAACTCGCACCCACCACCACTACCCATCCGGGCGTGATCGACGCGCCGCGTAAGGAACCTCCCGCTCCGGGCTCAGTCCCCCGTCGGTGGCCACGGGAAGAACAACGAGACCCGGCGCTGGTAGTCGCGGTAGCCGGGCCGGCTCTGCATCCGGCGTTCCGTGCGCTTCGCGCCGGTGGCGTACACCAGCAGGTAGCTCATCAGCGCCGGGGCCGGGATCGTCCAGGTCGCCGGGGCCGACGCCGCGGCGGCCACGAAAGCGCCGTCCCACACCAGCGAGTCGCCGAAGTAGTTGGGATGCCGCGACCATCCCCACAGCCCGGTGTCGAGCACGTCCGGCTTGTCGTCGTCGTCACGTTGCTGGAATCGGTCCTTCTGCTGATCTGCCAGCGCCTCGATGATGGCGCCGCCGGCCATCACCGCGATCCCCACCGGGAACAGCCACCGACGCGCCGACCTGGGCAGCCCGCACGCGGCCGCGACCTGCACCGGAGCCGACACCAACAGCTGGGACAACCCCTGCGTCACGAACACCTTGCCGACCACACCGGCGGTCGAGGCGCCCTCCAGGAACTCCGTGTAGCGCGGGTCCTCCTCGTCGTGCCGGCCCAACCGGCTCAGCATCTGCCGTTCCAGCCGTACCGACCAGGCCGTGACCGCCGCGGCCAGCGACCAGCGGCGCAGCCGGTTCCCGCTGCCCAGCGCCGCGCTGGTGATCGCGATGGCCGCCAGCCCGGGACCCCAGACTCCGTCGGCGTAGTCCCGACGATCCTTCTTCAGCGCGATGACGGCCGTGGCCGACTGCAGCACCGTGGTCACCGCGGCGCTCGCCACGGCCACCCGCCGCAGATTCTTCAGATCAACACCCATTGCCCTGTCTTCCTTGTCGTGCCCGGCCGCACTGTCGCGCGGGACCGTCCGTTCACTGCCACGGGGGTGTCTCGTCCATCTTCTTGTAGTACCGGGCCAGGTGACGGCGCAGCTTCGGCAGGTCGGCGTCCGGGACGTCGACGCCGCCGCGAGCGCCGTCGACGATGCCGGCGGCGGCGATGACCGCCCGGGGCACGACGGTCAGCTCGCCGTCGATGACGTCGGCGATCGGCAACTTGTGGGCGGTGAAGTTGTCCTTCTCGTTGGCGTCGTACCAGAGGTGCGCCTGCCGGTAACGGGCGTTCGGCCCGTCCTCCGCCCCGGCCCACGTGCGGACCCTCTTCTCCGCAGCAGCACTGTTCCACCGGCGGGACCGGTCGGCGAGGGGCAGGTCACGAAAAGTGCTGACCGTCATCGGGTGTGCCTCCTGGTGTTGTTCCCACGGCGCCGGCCGGCGTCGTCTGCTGTGCGGGTCCGGCCGGCCGGCCCCCGGACTCCTCGAGCACCCTGCGGACCTCAATAGCCAACTGGCGCTGCTCGTCCGGCCGGACGACCAGTACCGGCACCCCACCGCGGCTGATGACGTGGTCCTCGTCCTGGGAGGTGTCGAGGCCCCCGTGCACGCTCAAGACGGGCAGGCCGGCCGCCACCAGCTCGCGGACCTCGGGTTGGTCGGCCCCGATCTCGCCGCTGAACACGACCGCGTCCAGCCGGTCGAGAGATGCGGCGGCAGCTGCGATCTCCTGACGCACCCGGAGTCCGAACACCTCGAGTGCCAGGCTCGCGGGCCGGTGGCCCGCACCGGCGGCCCGCACGAGCTCACGGGTGTCCCCCGACAGCCCGTCGGACAGACCCAACAGGCCCGACCGGTGCTCCAGCGCGTCGGAGACCTCGTCCGCGGACATGCCCTTCTCCTTCTGCAGCCACAGCAGCATCCCGGGGTCGACGCTGCCGCTGCGATGCGACATCGGCAGCCCTTCCAACGGCGTGAAGCCCATGGACGTCCAGACGCTGCGTCCGCCGCGGACGGCGCAGACGGAGGACCCACCGCCGAGGTGTGTGAGCACCACCTGCAGGTCGGCCGGGTCGCGGGAGAGCAGTTCGGCGGTGCGGGCGAGTGTCCAGGCGTAGGACAGGCCGTGGAATCCATAGCGGCGGACTCCGTGGTCGTTTCGCCACTCCCGCGGGACCGCATAGGTGCGTGCCGCTTCCGGGAGGCCGGTGTGGAACACGGTGTCCAGGCAGGCCACCTGCACGGTCTCCGGGAGTCGCCGCCGGCACAGGTCGAGCGCGGCGAGTGCCGGTGGGACATGCTGCGGTGCAAGGCTCCTCGCCTCGTCCAGCGCCGATCGCACCTGCGCGTCGATGACCTGGTGCGCGGACAGCCGTGGCCCGCCGTGCACGATCCGGTGTCCCACTGCCGCGACCTCCGGCGCACGGTCAAGGAACTCGCCGAGTCCCTCGGCCACCTCGTCGCTGTCCGGGGCGGCGTCGATGTCCGACTCGTCAAGGACGGTGAGATCCCGGTCCAGCACGGCGAGTTTCAAGCTGTGCGAGCCGGCATTGACCACCATCACCGGTGGGCCCGATTCGCCGGAAATGCTGTCGCGTCCGCTCCCTGCACCCGACATCGTCACCGCCCGCCGTCCCAGGTCCATTCGGAGATGGCCACCGGGTCCTGCCCCGTGCGGCGCAGTTCGACCAGGATGTCGTCGCGTTCGCGCGCGTAGCGGTCGGCGAGTTCACCGCCGCGCGTCGACCAGCCCTCCGCGCGCCGGAGCGCCTCGACGGCGATGTCGTGCCGGCTGACACCGTTGCTGGCCAACAGGTCGTAGGGGGTGGTCGTGGTGCCCTCCTCGATGTACCCCTTCACATGGAACCGCGAGGCGTCCGGCCGTCCGTGCAGGCACTCGTGGACGGCCGACGGGTACCCGTGGAAGTCGAAGACCACCGGCACACCGGCGCCACCGAAACATTTCTCGAACTCCGCATCGGGCAGACCGTGCGGGTGCCGTTCGGCCGGCGGCAGCGTCAGCAGGTCGACGACGTTGGTGACCCGCACCCGGAGACCGGGGGCGTCGCGCCGCAGCATCTCCGCCGCCGCCAGCGTCTCGACGGTCGGGATGTTCCCGGCGCATGCGAGCACCACGTCCGGGTGTGGCCGCCGGGCTCCTGGGCTCCCGGTGGGGCTGTCGTCGGCGGACGGTCCGTCTCCGTGGCGGGCTTCGGTACCGGCCCACTCCCACACGCCCGCCCCGGCCCGGCAGTGCGCCAGCGCGTCGTCGAGGTCGAGCCATTGCGGGCCGTCGTTCTTGCCCGCGACGACGACGTTGATGCGGTCCACCGAGTCGAGGCAGTGTTCCAGGGTCGCCAACAGGGTGTTCGCGTCCGGCGGCAGGTACACCCGGGCCACCGAGGCCTTCTTGGTCAGCATCATGTTGATGAAACCCGGCCCCTGGTGGCTGTAACCGTTGTGCTCCTGCCGCCAGCCCTCGCTGGTCAGCAGGTAGTTCAGCGAGGCGACCGGATGCCGCCAGGGCACCTCCGCCGCCACCTTGAGGAACTTCGCGTACTGGTTGGTCATCCCGTCGACGATCGACACGAACGCCTCGTAGCAGGGGAACAGTCCGTGCCGGCCGGTGAGCAGGTATCCCTGCAGCCATCCCTGGCAGTTGTGCTCCGACAGCACCTCCATGACCCGACCGTCACGGGCGAGATGCGCGGCAGCGACCGGCGGCTCCGGTTGCCAGGCGCGGCCGGTCACCTCCAGCACGGCGCCCAGCTTGTTGGACTCCAGCTCGTCCGGGCACATGATGCGGAAGTCCCGCCTGGTCTCCGTCTCCCGGAGCAGTGCGGCGAGCCACGGGCCCGCGGTCGGGGTCGCGCCCGCCCGTGCGCCGCCGGGCTCCGGCACGTCGACGGCGAACGGCCGGACATCCGGCAGCGGCAACGGCCGACGCAGCCGTCCGCCGTCGGTCACCGGGTTCGCACCCAGCCGCAGGTCGCCGGTCGGGCAGCAGGCGAGGATGTCCGGTGCCGGGACCCCGTCGGCCCCGAACAGCTCGTCCGGTCGGTAGGAGCGCAACCACTGCTCGAGGTCGGCCAGTTCGGCGGCGTCGTCGGCGGCGTGGGGCAACGGGACCTGGTGGGCACGCACGGTGTCCTCCAGCGGTGCCCCACCGGACTCGGCCGGCAGCCCCCAGCCCTTGCGGCTCCGCAGGACCAGCATCGGCCACCGCGGAACGTTGGCGTCCGCGCCGTTCCTCGCCGCCTCCTGCACCTGCCGGATGCGGGAGTGCGCCCATGACAACGCTTCCGCCATCCGGGCATCCGGCGACAGCTCCGGGTCGTGGTAGTCACCGCGCACGTCGACGATGCGCGGCGCCCAGCCGTGTCCGGTGTACAGCGACAGCAGATCCTCGTCGTCGGCCGCCCCGGACTGCGTGGGTGAGGCGATCTTGTAGCCGTTGACGTGCAGGATCGGCAGCACCGCGCCGTCGTGCACCGGATCGAGGTAGCGCGAGGCGGCCCAGGCGGCGGCGGTCGGACCGGTCTCGGCCTCACCGTCGCCGACCAGACACGCCACCAGCAGATCCGGGTGGTCCAGTGCGGCACCGGTGGCCGTGGCCAGCGCGTACCCCAGCTCCCCTCCCTCGTGGATCACCCCGGGCACCTGCGGGGAGAGGTGGCTCGGGAACCCACCCGGCCAGGAGAACCGCCGCACCAGCTCGGTCAGGCCGGCCGTGTCCCGGGTCAGTGCCGGATCGAGGTCGGCGTGCGTGCCTTCGAGCCACAGCGACGCATGGTTCGCCGGTGCCCCGTGCCCGGGGCCGGTCACCAGCATGGTGGGGGTTCCCGTCTCGCACACGAGCTTGTCGAGTCCTGCGTAGACCAGCGTGATCCCAGGGCACGTCCCCCAGTGACCGAGCAACCGTGGCTTGATGTGCTCCGGGCGCAACGGTTCTCGCAACAGGATGTTGTCCCGGAGGAAGATCATCGCTGCGGCGAGGTAGTCCGCCGCGCGGCGGTAACGCCGTGAGGCGCCGTCGCCCGGGTGCGACGTCGGCCGATCGGGTGCGGAGTCCGGCCCGGCCGTCACGGGGTCCGCCAGGCGTCGGACTCGAGGTGCGAACCCGCCTGCGGACCCATCTGCGTCATCCCGCCGTCGACCAGCCAGCTCGCCCCGGTGACGTAGGACGAGGCCGCCGACGCGAGAAAGGCGACCACAGCGGCGATCTCCCGGGCGTCGCCCGGTCTGCCCAGCGGCACACCCGGGCGTGGCACGCGGCGCGGATCCTCGTCGTCCTGCCCGGTCATCGGCGTCGCGATCTCGCCGGGTGCCACCGAGTTCGCCGTGATCCCGTGCCCGCCGAGTTCCAGTGCCAGCGTCTTCATCAGGCCGCCGAGTCCGTGCTTGGCCGCGTCGTAGGGCGCCGATCCGACCCGCGGCTGGTGCTCGTGCACGCTCGTCACCGCGATCAGGCGCCCGCCGTTGCCGGCGGCCACCATCCTGCGGGCCGCCCGTTGCAGACACACGAACGGACCGTCCAGGTCGGTGGCGACGATGCGCCGCCAGTCGTCGAACGCCAGGTCCAGGACCGGGGTGGCCGATCCGGTGCCGGCGTTGTTCACGAAGACGTCGAGGCCACCGAGCCGTTCCGCGAGTTCGTCGACCACATCGGCGCACGCGGGCGCATCGGTGAGATCCAGCCGGGCCACCTCCGCCCGGCCTCCCAGGCCGCGGATCTCCCCCGCTGTTGCCTCCGCGCCTGCGTGGTCGGTGTGCCAGGTGACACCGACCGCCATCCCGGCCCGGGCCAGCGCGACGGCCGTCGCCCTGCCGATCCCGGAATCGGAACCGGTGACGATCGCAGTCCTGGGCTCGAAGACCGTGGGATCGAAGACCATGACCGGCCGGTCCCCCGTTCCCGCCGAATCCATGCCCGCGACCGGGCGGACGGTCCGGCCGGTCGCGACCGAACGGCTGTCGGCGGGCGTCACGGCCCCGCGGCGGGGGAAGTGGCAAGCCCGAGGGGCCGGCCGGAGCCGCGGTCCCGTCCGACAGCGAAGGAGCACAGATGGACCAGGCCGACCGGTCGTTCCCCTACCCGCTCGGGGTCAGCCTGCGGGAGGGCCGGGCGAACGTCGCCGTGTTCAGCAGCACCGCGGAGCGGGTCGAGTGCTGCGTGTTCGACGAGGACGGCACGGAGCACCGCACGGCCTTGACCGAGCGCACCGGACACGTCTTCCACGCCCTCGTCGACGGCGTCGGCCCGGGTACCCGCTACGCCCTGCGGGTGCACGGCGCGTGGGACACGGCGGCCGGGCTGCGGCACAACGGCCAGAAGCTGCTGCTCGACCCGCACGCCCGCGCCGTGAGCGGCGGGTACAACTGGGGGCAGGCGGTGTTCGGCCACGACATGAACGACCCCGGGCAACGTGACGACACCGACGGAGCCGGATCGACGCCGCTGTGCGTGGTGACCGGCGGAGACTTCGACTGGGGCGACGACGCCGCGCCGCGCACGCCGCTGGACCGGACGGTCGTCTACGAGGTGCACGTCAAGGGGTTCACGCAGCTGCACCCCGACGTGCCCGAGGAGATCCGCGGCACCTATGCCGGGCTGGGTCATCCCGCCGCGATCCGGCACCTCACCGATCTCGGGGTCACCGCGGTCGAACTGCTGCCGGTGCACCAGTTCGTGCAGGACAGCCATCTGGCGGAGAAGGGCCTGCGCAACTACTGGGGGTACAACTCGATCGGCTTCCTGGCACCGCACGGCGAGTACAGCAGCAGCGGCGACACCGGCGGGCAGGTCGACGAGTTCAAGGCGATGGTGAAGGCGCTGCACGCCGCCGGACTCGAGGTCATCCTGGACGTCGTGTTCAACCACACCGCGGAGGGCAACCACCTGGGGCCGACGCTGTCGCTGAAGGGCATCGACAACGCCGCCTACTACCGGCTGGTCGAGGGTGACGAGGAGCACTACTTCGACACCACCGGCACCGGCAACAGTCTCAATGTCTCGCACCCCGCCGCACTCGGTCTGATCATGGACTCGCTCCGCTACTGGGTGACCGAGATGCACGTCGACGGCTTCCGTTTCGATCTGGCCACCACCCTGACCCGGCAGGGCGGCGATGCCTCCCTGCACAGCGCGTTCACCGATCTGATCGCCCAGGACCCGGTGCTGGCGCCGGTCAAGATGATCGCAGAGCCGTGGGACACGGCGGGCTACCAGGTCGGCGGGTTCCCGGCGGACTGGTCGGAATGGAACGGCAAGTTCCGTGACGACGTCCGCGGGTTCTGGAGCGGGCAGGACAGCGTGCTCGGCACGCTGTCGCAGCGGGTGCTGGGCAGCCCGGACGTCTACGAGTCCGACCGGCGCTCCCCCGTGGCCGGCATCGGTTTCGTCACCGCGCACGACGGCTTCACCCTGCACGACCTGGTGTCCTACAACGCGAAGCACAACAGCGCCAACGGCGAGGACAACAACGACGGGGAGAGCGACAACAAGTCGTTCAACAACGGCGCCGAGGGCCCGACGGACGATCCCGCGGTGAACGAACGCCGGGCCCGGGCCGCCCGCAACTTCCTCGGCACCCTGCTGCTGTCGGCCGGCGTCCCGATGCTGCTGGGCGGTGACGAGATGGGCCGCACCCAGGGCGGCAACAACAACGCCTACTGCCAGGACAACGAGATCTCCTGGTTCCAATGGGACGCGGTCGACGAGGACCTGCTGGACTTCACCCGCCGGCTGATCGCCCTCCGGCGCGAGCATCCCGCGCTGCGGCCGCGCTGGTTCCGGCAGGCCCCGGGTGACGACGCTGTCGAATGGGTGCGGGTGCTGCGCTCGGACGGCGAGGAGTTCACCGACGAGGACTGGGACAACGCGGACGCCCGCACGATCACCTTCCTGCTCGGCCATGCCGACGGCGATGCCTTCGCGCTGCTGCTCAACGCTGCCGCCAACGGCGTCGAGTTCACCGTTCCCGATGCGCCGCACCAGGAGTGGGAGCTCGCCGCGGCCAGTGATCCCGAGCAGCAGGTGGAGGGAACGGTCAGCACCCTGTTGGTCCGCGACTCCTCCTTCACCCTGCTGCAGTCCAGGCGCGGCTGACGCCCGGGCAGTGGCCGGGAGTCGGAGCGCGCTGTCGTGGGAACAGGACCTTCGGAACATCTGGACAGCGACAGGAGACACCCATGACCGAGACCAGCCGCACCTTCACTGTGACACCACCACCGGCGACCGTGCTCTCGTACCTGGAGGACTTCGGCCACGCCGAAGAATGGGACCCGGGCACCGAGACGTGCACCCGCGAGGACGCCGGCCCGGTCGGCGTGGGCTCTCAGTGGCACAACGTCTCGAAGATCGCCGGACGCGAGGTGGAGCTGACCTACACGCTCAAGGAGCGCAGTGCGTCCCGGTTGGTGTTCGTCGGCGAGAACGACAGCGCGACCTCCACCGACACCATCGACGTGGTGCCCGCCGGTACCGGCAGCGAGATCACCTACACCGCGGACGTCGAGATGCACGGTGCCGCCAAGCTCGCCACGCCGATCATCAAGCTGATCTTCGAGAAGCTGGGCAACGAGACCGAGGACCAGATGAGCGACACGCTGAATCGTTTGCAGCACTGAAGTTCCGCCGCAGGGGCACCCCGCCGGTCAGCGGGCGGGGTGCCCTGCTGGCACGATGAGCATCATGTCGTTCTTCCCCGGCTTCACCCTCGCGGAACACGATGTGGGGCCGGGCATCCGGTTGCGATACCGGACCGGCGGGCAGGGGCCGGCCGTGGTCCTCCTGCACGGCCACCCCCGCACCCACACCACCTGGTACCGGGTGGCTCCCGCGCTGGCGGACGCCGGCTTCACCGTCGTCTGCCCCGATCTCCGCGGCTACGGCGGCTCCTCCACGCCCACCCCCTCCGTCGATCACGCTGTCCACTCCGACCGCGAGATGGCCGGCGACATCGTCGCGCTGATGGACGCTCTCGGGCACCAGAGGTTCGCTGTGATCGGTCACGACCGCGGCAGCTACGTCGCCTACCGCAAGGCCCTTGACCACCCCGCGCGGGTCACCGCTCTTGCCGTACTGGACAGCGTCCCCATCCTCGAGGCGTTGGAGCGGGCCGACGCCCGGTTCGCCGAGAAGTGGTGGCACTGGTTCTTCTTCGCCTCCGACCAGGCGGAGCGGGTGATCACCGCGGACCCGCTCGCCTGGTACCGACTCGACGCGGCCATCATGGGCGCCCACAACCATGCCGACGTCGTTGCGGCGGTGACCGATCCGGCGACCGTCCGGGCCATGCTGGAGGACTACCGGGCCGGGCTGCACGTCGATCGCGACGCGGACCTGGCCGACCGGGATGCCGGCCGTCGCATCACCTGCCCGACCCTCGTCGCCTGGTCGGCGCACGACGACATTCCCTTTCTGTATGACGATCCCGCCGCCATCTGGCAGTCGTGGTGCACACTGCCGGTCCGCACGGCGGTCGTGGACTCCGGGCATCACATGGCCGAGGAGAACCCGGAGCACCTGGCCGAGGTCCTGCTCGGCTTCCTCACCGACACGGCTCCGTCGGGCCGGTGAGATCGCCGATATCGCAACCTGTCCGGACGTTCTGTTCTAGTCGTGCTGCCTGATCTTGAGGTGGGAGCTCTCCTCCAGACGGGCGAGCGGTTCCCAGTCCCGGTGTGGGTGGGCCTCGGTGCGCATCCGCTCGATCATGTGCGGATGGTGCAGCTCGAAGGCCGGCCGCTCGGAGCGGATCCGGGGCAGCGAGGTGAAGTTGTGCCGCGGCGGCGGGGTCGAGGTCGCCCACTCCAGCGAGTTGCCGTAGCCCCACGGATCGTCGGCGGTGGTGACCTCGCCGTAGCGCATCGACCGGAACACGTTCCAGATGAACGGCAGGGTCGAGGCACCGAGCACGAACGCACCGATCGTGGAGATCATGTTCAGCGTGGTGAACCCGTCGGTGGGCAGGTAGTCCGGGTAGCGCCGGGGCATACCGATCGTGCCCAGCCAGTGCTGCACCAGGAACGTCAGGTGGAACCCCAGGAACGTGGTCCAGAAGTGGAACTTGCCCAACCCCTCGTCCAGGAACCGGCCCGTCATCTTCGGGAACCAGAAGTAGATCCCCGAATAGGTGGCGAACACGATGGTGCCGAACAGCACGTAGTGGAAGTGCGCGACCACGAAGTACGAGTCCGACACGTGGAAATCCAGCGCCGGCGCGGCCAGGATGACACCGGTCAGACCACCGAACAGGAACGTGACCAGGAACCCGGCGGCGAAGAGCATGGGTGTCTCGAAGGACACCTGGCCCCGCCACATCGTGCCGATCCAGTTGAAGAACTTCAGGCCCGTCGGCACCGCGATCAGGAACGTCATGAAGGAGAAGAACGGCAACAGCACCGCACCGGTGGCGAACATGTGGTGCGCCCACACCGCCACCGACAGCGCCGCGATCGACAACGTCGCATACACCAGGCCGCGGTAGCCGAACAGCGGCTTGCGACTGAACACCGGGAACACCTCGGACACGATCCCGAAGAACGGCAACGCGATGATGTAGACCTCGGGATGCCCGAAGAACCAGAACAGGTGCTGGAACAGGATCGCGCCGCCGTTGGCCGGGTCGAACACGTGTGACCCGAAATGTCGGTCCGCGGCCAGCCCGAACAGCGCCGCGGTGAGCACCGGGAACGCGATCAGCACCAGGATCGAGGTCACCAGGATGTTCCAGGTGAAGATCGGCAGCCGCCACATCGTCATACCCGGGGCACGCAGACACACCACCGTGGTGATCATGTTGACCCCGCCCAGGATGGTGCCCAGACCCGACACGGCCAGACCCATGATCCACAGATCGCCGCCCACGCCGGGCGAGTTCACCTCATTGGACAGCGGGGTGTACGCGGTCCAGCCGAAGGCGGCCGCGCCGCCCGGGGTGAAGAAACCGGACACCGCGATCAACGAGCCGAACAGGTACAGCCAGTAGGAGAACGCGTTCAACCGCGGGAACGCCACATCCGGCGCGCCGATCTGCAGCGGCAGCACGAAGTTGGCGAAACCGAACACGATGGCGGTCGCGTAGAAGAGCAGCATGACCGTGCCGTGCATGGTGAACAGCTGGTTGAACTGCTCGTTCGACAGGAACTGCATGCCCGGCCGGGCCAGCTCGGCGCGCATGAACAGCGCCATGACGC